>CAYUEG010000009.1:0-51806 GCA_964443245.1 uncultured Burkholderiales bacterium
ATTCTCGACGGCATCGGCTCGACCGAGATGCTGCACATCTTCATCTCCAATCGCCCCGGCGACGTGCGTTACGGCACGACCGGCAAGCCGGTGCCCGGCTACGAGATCCGTCTGGTCGATGAAAACGGCGCGCTCGTGCCCGATGGCGAAATCGGCGAGATGCAGGTGTCCGGCCCAACCGCAGCCATCCTGTACTGGAACAACCGCGAGCGCACCAAGAACACATTTCTCGGGCCATGGACGCGATCGGGCGACAAATACATTCGCGACGCCGACGGCTACTTCACCTACTGCGGCCGCAATGACGACATGCTCAAGGTGGGTGGCATTTATGTCTCGCCGTTTGAAGTCGAGGCAGCACTGCAGACTCACCCGGCCGTGCTGGAAGCGGCGGTCGTGGCCAAGGAAGACGACGAACATCTCGTCAAACCCAAGGCCTTTGTGGTGTTCAAGGCCGGGCAAAGCGCCAGCGACGAGGAGCTCAAGGCCTATGTGAAGACCAAGCTTGCGCCCTACAAGTATCCGCGCTGGATCGAGAGCCTCAACGAACTGCCCAAGACTGCGACCGGTAAAATCCAGCGCTTCAAGTTGCGCGGGAAATGACTGTGTCGTTCATTGAAGTGGCTGGCAACACGCTTGAGTTCGAGCGCTTTGCCGGTGCCGGCAATCGGGCCACCATCGTGATGTTGCATGAGGGGCTGGGCTCGGTTTCGATGTGGCGTGACTTTCCGCGCCGGCTGGCCGCCGCCAGTGCCCACACGGTGGTGGCGTATTCGCGCCTGGGTTATGGCCGTTCTGACGCACTGCCTGACTCAAGCGATCCGCAGGGCCCGCGCCGCAACCTGCGCCAGCCCGACTACATGCATCGCGAGGCATTCGAGGTGCTGCCGGCCTTGCTGGCGGCTCTCCACATCGAACGTCCTGTCCTGTTCGGCCATTCCGATGGCGGCTCGATCGCCCTGCTCTACGCAAGCCAGCATCCGGTGACAGGCGTGATCGCCATGGCACCGCACGTCAAGGTGGAAGACCTCTCGATCGCCAGCATTGAAGAAGCGCGCGCCGCCTGGGCCGATACGGACCTGAAGGCCAGGCTGGCCAGGCACCACGATGATGTGGAAGGCGCCTTCCTCGGCTGGAACGACATCTGGCTGCACCCGGACTTCCGTGCCTGGAACATCGAGGCCGAGCTGCCGCTGATCAAGGCCCCGATCCTGGCACTGCAGGGCGAGGATGACCAGTACGGCACGCTGTATCAGATCGAGGAGATTCAGCGGCGCAATGCCCGCACGCGCCTGTTCAAGATTCCGGAGTGCAAGCACTCCCCCCATCGCGACCAGCCGGATGTGGTGATCAGTGCGGTGCAATCCTTCCTCGCCACCCTGCCCGAGATCCGGCGCGAAGCCGCCTCATAGGCCCTGCGGCCCGACGCTTGAATCGAATGCTGCCCGCTTCAGGCGGTCGTTGATGCCATCCCATTCGGCCCCCTCCGGTGGGGCCTCGGCAATCAGCAACTCGCACCCGGCCACGTCCATCGCCCGCAAATGGGCGTAGAGGTTGTGGGCGTAAATGCGCGGCTGACGTGAAGCCAGCCAATGCAATGTCCTGGGGGCACGCGCCGTGCTGAACGAGAGCACGGCAATGCGCTTGCCGGCGTGGTCGGCCAAGGTGGCAGCCAGCGCGTCAGTGGGCACCACCAGCAGGCGGGTACGTGGGGAGTAGTGTGAGTCAAGTGCGCCCGATACGCGCGGGGCCGCGCCTTCAGGATCGACCCGCCCACCGGCAGAACCCCCAAGAGGCGCTCCCAGAGCGGCTTTCACGGCATCACCGGTAATCACGCCGGGGCGCAGAATCCGCGGGGCATCTCCCGTCAGGTCGATGATGGTCGACTCGATCCCCACTTCACACTGACCGCCATCGATGACCAGTTCAACCGTTGCGCCGAATTCGTCGCGGACGTGCCGGGCCGTGGTCGGGCTGACGTGGCCAAACTGGTTGGCCGAAGGAGCGGCAATGCCTGCGGGCTGGCCCGGACGGGTCAGCGCGAAGGCCACCAGTACGGCCTGGGCCGCCGGGTGGGAGGGTACGCGCAAACCAACGGTATCCTGACCGCCGGTGACGGCATCAAGCACATGCGATGCCCGCTTGAGGATCAGCGTCATCGGCCCGGGCCAGAACGCCTTGGCCAGTTGCCACGCCGCATCAGGGATGTCGCGCGCCCATGCGCGCATCTCGTCGGCCGCCGCCAGGTGGACGATGACCGGATGATCCGCAGGCCGGCCTTTGGCGGCAAAGATGCGGCTCACTGCCGCCGCGCTGGATGCGTCCGCAGCCAGCCCGTACACGGTTTCCGTCGGCAGGCCGATCAGGCCACCGGCCACCAGGATCTCTACTGCCCGGGCAACCTCTCCAGGATCCACGACGTGCGGAGTGCGTGCACCATCCGCATCGCCGTCGCGGCTGGAACCTGCGGAGCTCACGGTTGAAGCGTGGCGCGTACGGCAGCGGCGGTGACAAGGGCGTCCGCCGTCGAACCGCCGAGAATCGTGACATGGCCCATCTTGCGCCCCGGCCGCGCCTGCGCCTTGCCATACAGGTGCAGCTTGGCCGCACGTTGGCGCAATACGGCCGCCCAGTCTGGCGCTTCATCCAGCTGCGCACCGGACCAGCTGTCACCGAGAATATTGAGCATGACAGAGGGCGTGTGCTGGCGCGGATCGCCAAGCGGCAACCCGGCCAGGATGCGGGCCTGCTGCTCGAACTGGCTGGTGATGCACGCGTCGATAGTGAAGTGCCCGCTGTTGTGCGGACGCGGCGCCATCTCGTTGACCAGCAGGCTGCCGTCTTCGAGCACGAAAAACTCGACACACAACACGCCGACATAGTTCAGTTGCGCGGCGATGCGCAGCGCGGCGTCGCGTGCCGCTTCGGCCAATGCCGGCGCCACCCGCGCAGGCGCGATGCTGGTATCGAGTATGCCGCCCTTGTGTTCGTTCTCGGACACAGGAAAGGTCGCGACCTCGCCGTCTTGCGCGCGCGCCACCACGACCGAGAGCTCCATCTTGAGATCGAGCATTTTCTCCAGCACGCAAGGCACGCCACCAAACGACTCAAACGCGTCACGCACCTCGCCGGCCGTCGCCACTCGCGCCTGCCCCTTGCCGTCGTAGCCCAGGCGCGCCACCTTCAACACGCCCGGCAACAGGTGGGCGGGTACGGCGGCCAGATCATCCAGGTGCTGCACCACCACATATGGCGCAACGCCGACACCGCAGGACTGGACGAACTGCTTCTCGCGGATGCGGTCCTGCGCGATGGCAACGCTCTGCGCCTGCGGGCTCACCACACAGTGCCCGGCGAGAAATTCCAGCGCCCTGGCCGGCACATTCTCGAATTCGGTCGTCACGCCGCGGCACAATGCGGCCAGCTCCGCCAGGCCCGCCGGATCCAGGTAGTCCTTGCGGATGTGCAGATCGGCCACCGTGCCGGCCGGGCTTTCGGCACCAGGGTCCAGAACGGCCACCTTGAAGCCCATGCTCTGCGCCGCCATGCAGAACATGCGGCCGAGCTGCCCACCACCCAGCAAACCAAGCCAGGCGCCGGGTGGAATGATCGAATTGCTCACGCGCTCACGAAGCCTTGCCCGGCGCGCGGGTCGCTTTGACCGACGCCGGCGGAAGCGTCATCGCTTTGGCCGCCTTGTTCTGCCGCGCCCGGAACGTCTCCAGGCGCTTGGCCAGCACGGCATCTGCCCGTGCCAGCATGGCGACGGCAAACAGGGCCGCATTGGCGGCACCCGCTTCGCCAATGGCGAACGTGGCCACCGGAATGCCCTTCGGCATCTGCACGATCGAATACAGCGAATCGACGCCCTTGAGATGACGCGAAGCCACCGGCACGCCCAACACCGGCACCAGCGTCTTGGCGGCCAGCATCCCCGGCAGATGCGCCGCGCCCCCGGCACCAGCGATGATGGCGGCCAGGCCACGCGCGGAAGCGCTTTCGGCATAAGCGAACATCTCGTCCGGCATGCGGTGTGCTGAAAGCACCTGAAACTCATGCGGCACGCCGAACTCTTCGAGCACCTTGACGGCCGCCTCCATGGTGTCCCAATCACTGGAGGAGCCCATCACCACGCCCACCAGCGGCTTCGCCTTTGTACGCAGGTTCATTGCAGGTCCATTCCGGTGAGCCGCTTCAGGGCCTCGCGATACTTTTCAGCGGTGCGCTCAACCACCTCATCCGGCAACGGCGGTGGCGGCGGCGCCTTTTTCCACGGCAGGGTTTCGAGGTAATCGCGTACAAACTGCTTGTCGAACGACGGCGGGCTCATGCCCAACCGATACTCGTCTGCTGGCCAGAACCGTGACGAATCGGCCGTCAGTACCTCGTCCATCAGGGTCAGTTCACCCTTGTCGTCGAGTCCGAATTCAAACTTGGTGTCAGCGATGATGATGCCGCGCGTGGCCGCGTACTTCACTGCCTCTTCATACAGCGTCAGGCTGATGCTACGAATGCGTTCGGCCAGTTCTGCGCCGATCAGGCCGACCACCACCTCAAACGAAATGTTTTCATCGTGCTGGCCGATATCCGCCTTGGCCGCAGGCGTGAAGATCGGCTGCGGCAGTCGCTCGGCCTGGCGCAGCCCCTTGGGCAGGGTAATGCCGCACACGCGCCCCTTGGCCTGATAGTCCTTCCAGCCGGAACCGATCAGGTAACCGCGCACCACCGCTTCCACCATGATCGGCTTGAGCTTCTTGGCCACCACGGCGCGGCCACGCACCTGATCCAACTCATTCGCACTGACGACGCTCTCGGGCGCGATGCCGGTGAGGTGGTTTGGCACGATGTTGGCAAGGCGGCCGAACCAGAAATTGGCCATCTGGTTGAGCACACGCCCCTTGTCGGGGATCGGCTCGGCCATCACCACATCAAACGCCGAAAGGCGGTCCGTGGTGATGATCAGGAGCTTGTCCTCACCCACGGCATAGGTGTCGCGCACCTTGCCGCGATAGATCAGCGGCAGGCTCGAAAGAGATGATTCGTAGAGAGGAGACACAACTGGCCGGATCAGTTCACTGTCTGGCTCAATGCACCCGTCGCATACCTGGTGGCAATTTCGGAGAGGGGGATCGGCTTGATCTTCGAACCCTGGCCGGCACAACCGAACTGCTCGTAGCGCTGCTTGCAGATCGCCTTGGCTGCGGCACGGGCTGGCTTCAGGTAATCGCGCGGGTCGAAGTGGCTCTTGTTCTCGTTCATGAACTTGCGGATGGCTGCCGTCATCGCCAGACGAATGTCGGTGTCGATGTTGATCTTGCGCACGCCATGCTTGATGCCTTCCTGGATCTCCTCGACCGGCACGCCGTAGGTTTCCTTCATCTCGCCGCCGTTGGCGCGGATGATCGCCAGCAGATCCTGCGGCACCGACGACGAACCGTGCATCACCAGATGGGTGTTGGGGATGCGCTGGTTGATGGCCTTGATGCGATCAATGGCGAGGATGTCACCGGTCGGCTTGCGCGAGAACTTGTAGGCGCCGTGCGAGGTGCCGATCGCAATCGCCAGGGCATCGAGCTGCGTGCGCTTGACGAAGTCGGCCGCCTGGTCAGGGTCGGTAAGGAGCATTTCACGCGTCATCGTGCCCTCCGCGCCGTGGCCGTCTTCCTTGTCGCCCTTCATGGTTTCGAGCGAACCCAGGCAGCCCAGCTCCCCTTCGACCGTCACGCCGATCTTGTGTGCCATGTCGACCACCTTTCTGGTGACATCGACGTTGTAATCGTAGTCGGCAATGGTCTTGCCGTCGGCCATCAGCGAGCCGTCCATCATCACCGAAGAGAAGCCCAGCTTGATGGCCCCGGCACACACATCAGGCGACTGACCATGATCCTGGTGCATCACCACCGGAATGTTGGGGTAGGTGTCTACCGCGGCCTGGATCAGATACTTCAGAAACGTCTCGCCCGCGTACTTGCGCGCACCCGCCGAGGCCTGCATGATCACCGGGGAATCGGTTTCGGCTGCCGCTTCCATGATCGCCTGCACCTGTTCCAGGTTGTTGACGTTGAAAGCGGGCAGGCCGTAGCCGTTTTCAGCGGCGTGGTCGAGCAATTGGCGCATCGAGACGAGTGGCATGAAAGCTCCGAAAAGGGAAAAGCACGGAAGGTGCGGGAAAGCCCGCCATTTTAAGCCACTCGTGCCGCCCCGCCGGGGCGGCGTTCCCCTGAGCACATCGCCGGTCAGCCCGGGCGACTCAGCCCGGCTTCAAGGCGGCTGAGGTGCTGCAGGTGGAAAGGGATGACGGTTTGCTTACAGTCTGGCCGCCACTTCTTCAAGCTGGTCGGTGGCCTTGCCCCATCCTTCGTGAAAACCCATCTGTTCGTGCTGCTCGCAGTCCTCGCGGGTCCAGTGCCGTGCCCGCGCGGTGTAGTGGGTTCCGCCGGTACCATCGCTGTCGAACGTGATGACGCCCGTGAAGAAAGGCTTGCCGGAGGGCTGCCAATCGCCGACATAGGCGTCGGTAAACACCAGCTTTCGGCCCGGCACCACTTCAAGGTATTGGCCGCGGTTGGGCATTTCCTCGCCATCAGGCCCGCGCATCAGGATGTAGGAAGCACCGCCCACGCGCAAGTCGGTATCGATTACCGGCGTGGTCCAGGGGCGTGGGCAAAACCACTGTTTCATGAGTTCGGGTTCGGTCCAGGCGCGAAACAGCTTCTCTGGTGCGGCCTTGATATGGCGCGTCAACACCAGCTCGGTGGCCGGGGGAATCGCGGGTTGCTGCATGGAGGTCTCCTTACTGGGGTTCAGAAACTGCGCGGTGCCTCGACCGCCAGCTCGCGCACTGGCCGCACTTCAATGCTGCCGTTCTTGGCGGGTGGAATCTTCGCGGCAATCTGCACCGCTTCGTTGAGATCCTTGGCATCGACCAGATAAAAGCCGGCGAGCATCTCCTTGGTTTCGGCAAACGGGCCGTCGGTCATCGTGACCTGGCCGTTGCGCACCCGCACGGTGGTGGCGGTCTCGACCGGATGCAACGGCTCGGCGGCGAGCATGCGCCCGCTCTTGTTCAAGTCTTCAGCGAACTCGAAGCACGAGGCATCGGGACATGCGTTCCAGTTCTCTTTGGAGAGATAAACCAGGCACAGGTATTTCATTGAGCGGCTCCGGAGGACATCAGATAGGCAGCAGTTCGCCGTTGATGATCCATGGCGTACCGAATTTGTCGACCAGCATGCCCCAGGTTTTGGCCCAGAAGGCCGGCTGCAGCGGCATGGTGATCGTGCCCCCCTCGGATAGTGCCCGAAATGCGCGCTCAGCCTCAGGGATGGTGTCGTAGTTGAGGGCAAACGCGACTCCTTTGATGCCCTCATAGGGCAGATGCGTGGGGCAGTCGCCCGCCATCAGGAGGCCGCCGCCGGGCAGGGCGAGCCGTGCATGCAGGATGCGGTCGTGCGATTCGGCGGGGCACATGGATGCCATGGGCGACGCGCCGTTGGTCATCAGCACTTCAAGCCTGGATTCGAGCGCCTGTTCATAGAAACGCATCGCTTCCGCGCAGTTTCCGTTGAAGCTCAGGTAGGCGGTGGGGTGGGGCATGGAGAGAACCTCTTGAGTTGAAATGTCAGAGATCGAGCACGACTTCAAAGCCGCCGAAGATCATGCGCTTGCCGTCAAACGGCATCGGGTTGGCACCGGGTTGCATGCGCGGATCGGCCATGATCTTTTCCCAGCTTTGATCCCGCACTTCACGCGAGGGCCAGAGAATCCATGAAAAGACCACGGTTTCATCGGGCTCGCACTTGACCGCCATCGGAAACGAGGTCAGCTTGCCCTCGGGCACGTCATCACCCCAGCAGTCGGTGATCTTCTGCGCGCCGTACTCCTTGAAGATCGCCCCAACCCAGCGGGCGTGCTCGATGAAGCGATCCCGATTGGCTCTGGGGACCGCCGCCACGACTCCATCGATGTAGCTCATTGGTTTCTTCCTTTCCTGTCAATGTAGATCACTGCCGCCCGGGTTCACGTCGATGTACCGGCGCCGGCGCATGCCGCCTCGATGGCCGCGATGTCGATCTTTCCCATCTCCATCATCGCCTCGAATACACGCCTGGCGACAGCCGGATCCGGGTTGGCGATCGCTTCAGTCAGTGCGATCGGGGTGATCTGCCATGAAATGCCCCATTTGTCCTTGCACCAGCCACAGGCACTTGCCGTACCGCCATGGCCGACGATGGCGTTCCAGTAACGATCTGTCTCCGCCTGATCCCGGGTGGCCACCTGAAAGGAAAAGGCTTCGCAGTGCTGGAACGCCGGCCCGCCGTTGATGCCCAGGCAAGGGATGCCCAGTACGGTAAAGGCGACCGTCAACACGTCGCCTTGCTTGCCGGAAGGGTAGTCGGCTGGCGCGCGAAGCATGGCGCCGACCACCGAATCCGGAAAGGTATTGGCGTAAAAGCGAGCCGCCTCTTCGGCGGCACCGTCGTACCAGAGGCAAATCGTGTTTCGGGCAGGTTTCATCATCCTGGCTTTCCTTGGCTGACGTGACTCATGAAATCTGGTCGAACGATGCGCCGCCAATTCGACACGGATCCGAAAAAATCGTCGAAACCCTCTTTCCGGGCGCCGTAATCAGCGCTTCGCCATCACCAGATGGGTAGCCAGTGCCGTCGCTGCGTGGTCGACGACCTGGTAACCGAGCGCGCGCAGATCCAGCCCGGCAAAGAGCGGTTCGCCGCTGCCCAGCAACACGGGTGAGATCGCGATATGCATTTCGTCGATCAGGCTTTTCTCCAGATACTGCCGGATGGTGGCAGCCCCGCCACCGATGCGGACATCCCGCGCCCCCGCCGCCTGGCAGGCGCGCTCCAGCGCTTCATGGATCCCGCAGGTGACGAAGTGGAATACCGTGCCACCTTGCATGGTGATGGATGGCCTGGCGTGATGGGTCAATACAAACACAGGCACCTGATACGGCGGCGACTCGCCCCACCAGCCCTTCCAGGTGTGGTCGGGCCACGGGCCGCGCACCGGGCCGAACATGTTGCGCCCGAGAATCCAGGCGCCGATGTTGTGAAAGCCGCGTGCCGCGAAATCGTCATCGACGCCGGTGGCACCGCTGTCGTTGCCAAATACCTTCTGCTGAAACGTCCGCGTACTGAACGCCCATTTGTGGAGATCCGGCCCACCTACCCCGAGCGGGTTGGCGAGGTCCTGGTTCGGGCCGGCACCGAAGCCGTCTGCCGAGATCGAAAAACTTTCAACGCGCAATCTGGACATGCATGAGTTCTCCATGTGGCCCTGTGACGGGCGCGGCTTCGATACCGGCTGCCGTCCCTCACCAGGATTGCCGGTCAGTCGCCGGGCAAGCCCGACAGTTCAACAACCGGCCGGACCTCCACCGTGCCGATGCGCGCGCCGGGTACGCGCTTCGCAATTTCGACTGCCGCGATTTTGTCCGGCGCGTCGATCAGGTAGTAACCGGCTATTTGTTCGTGCGTTTCAATAAACGGGCCGTCGGTTACCAGTGCCTTGCCATCGCGTACCCGCACCAGGGTTGCAGCCGAAACCGGCTGCAGCGGCGAGGCGCTGAGGTACTGCTTGCCGGCATGCAGGCGATGCGTCAGGGCGATGGACTCGGCAAGCAATTGTTGGCGCGTGGCCGGGTCGAGTTGATCGAAAGCCACTTCGTTGTGATGGACCAGCAAGAGGTACTTCATATGACCATTTCCTTCGCGGGAGCCGCTTACTTCTCGGCGAGATTCTTCAGGTTGCTCAGCCCCTCTTCATATTTGCTGCCGACCATTTTGTCCATGCTGAAAAAGGTCGTCATCAACTTCGAGATGTACGGGCTGGGCCCATACATCGCTTGCGTGACGACAGTGCTGTCGCCTTGCGGTACGAGCGTGAAGTCTACGAAGTTATGCGCCTCAAACGGCGTCACGAAGTCCAGCTTCAGGGATATTTTTGACGATGGCACCGACTCGACAATCTCCATCCGCCCCTGTCCAATTTCCTTGTTGCCTGCCCACTCGTAGACCGCACCGATTCCGTTCTTTGGGCCGCGGTAAGTGCGCTTGATGGCAGGATCGATCTTTTCCCAAGGGGACCAGGCTTCCCACTGACGAAGGTCGTTGATCAAGGCAAACACTTTTGCCGGGGGCGCCTTGATGGTGGTGGTTCGCTCGATACGAAATGCGTCGGGTTTGGTCGCAGCGTAGATGAGCAGACCGGCGACCAGGAGCAGAACGACGATGACGATGATTTTTAGCATGCCAGGCCTCTGATCTTTTGAGTTTTCGTGCTCTTTAGTCGAACCGCACCTGCACAGATCGACAGGTCCGGAAGAAATACTTGGCAGCCCGGAAGCGCCCGGCCAAAGCCCCTCGCTCGTCACCTCAGTGCTGCCAACCGCTTGAGGAGAAAGCGTTTTTCAGGCTCTTGTTGCGCCAGCTCGAATGCACGTTGATAGGCGGCCCGCGCCTCATTGATCTGATTGAGCCGGCGCAGCATGTCGGCCTGTGCGGCATAGGCGAGGTGATAGTTGCCCAGACTACCCTGCGCAAGCAGCGCGTTGACCAGCGCCAGTCCGGCTGACGGCCCATCGCGCATGGCGACCGCAACGGCGCGATTCAACTGCACCACGGGCGAGGCGTCGCGCCGCAGCAAGGCGTCGTAAAGCCCGGCAATCTGCGCCCAGTCCACCACATCCGCTGCCCGGGCTTCGGCGTGAACGGCCGAGATGGCCGCCTGCAGCGCATAGACGCCGAATCCCGGTGACGACAGCGCCTGTTCGGCGAGCGCGCAGCCTTCGGTGATCAGTGCCCCGTTCCAGGCGCTGCGATCCTGCTCATCGAGCGGCACCAGATCACCATGGGCGTCGGTCCGTGCGGCGCGGCGCGACTCATGCAGCAGCATCAATGCCAGCAGGCCGGCGACTTCCGGCGCGGGCAGCAACTGGTGCAGCAGGCGCGCCAGGCGAATTGCTTCTTCACTCAGTTCAGTGCGCGTCACGGCCGCGCCTGAGGAGGCCGAATACCCTTCGTTGAACACCAGATAAATCACGCGCAGCACGCTGGCGAGGCGCGCGGGCAGCTCCTGCCGTTCCGGAACTTCATAAGGAATGCGGGCGGCGCGAATCTTCGCTTTGGCGCGCACGATGCGCTGCGCAAGCGTGGGCGCCGGCAGCAGAAAAGCGCGCGCAATCTCCTCGGTGGTCAGGCCGCACACCTCTCGCAGGGTCAGCGCGATTTGCGCTTCTTCGGCGAGACTCGGGTGGCAGCAGGTGAAGATCAGGCGCAGACGGTCGTCCTCAAGAGGGCCGGCTTCATACGGCACCGACTCGTCGGGGATCGACTCTGCCGCCTCGTCCCAGGCCGCAAATCGGCGGTCGCGGCGAATCGCGTCGATCGCCTTGAAACGGCCGGTCGAGACCAGCCAGGCCGTCGGGTTGGCGGGTACGCCCTCGCGCGGCCACTGCTCGACGGCTGCCCGAAACGCGTCGTGCAGGGCTTCCTCGGCGCGATCAAAGTCGCCAATCAGGCGTACCAGTGTGGCAAATACGCGGCGTGCATCGCTGCGATAGAGCGTGTCGATCCGCTGCAACAACGCGTGCTGATCCGGTTCGGCTGACGAATTCAGAAGTTATCTCCCCTGACAGGCGCTCCCACCAACGATTCCGGCGGCAGTGCCGTGAAGATACGCTTGCACCAACGGTTTCCGGCCGATTTGCCGGGCATTCGTCGGTGGTGGCGGGCTTACTGCTCGCCGACGCGCAGAATCTTCATCGTGTTGGTGCCGCCGGTCTTGCCGATCGGCTCGCCAATGGTGATGACGATCAGGTCGCCTTTCTCCAATACGCCCTGCTTGACCAGGAAATTCTCCGATTCGGCGAGCAGCTGGTCGCGCTCGGTGCTTTGCTCGGTCATCAGGAAGGTGCGGGTGTCACGGAACAACGCGAGTTTGGTAAAGGTCTCGGGGTCCGGCGTCAGCGCGTAGATCGGCACGCCGGAATTGAGGCGGCTCATCCACAGCGCAGTAGAGCCTGACTGGGTGAGCGCCACGATCGCCTTGACCTTGAGGTGGTGCGCCGTGAACAGCGCCGCCATCGCGATTGACTGGTCGATGCGGGTGAAGACGCGGTTCAAAAAATCCTGATCGAGCTTGACCTCGGCATCCATCGATTTGTCGGTCTCGATGCAGATGCGCGCCATCGCTTCCACCGCCTCGACCGGGAACTTGCCCGAGGCCGATTCGGCCGACAGCATCACCGCATCGGTACCGTCGAGCACCGCGTTGGCGACGTCGCTGACCTCGGCGCGCGTCGGCACCGGCGACGAAATCATCGATTCCATCATCTGCGTGGCAGTGATGGTGAGCTTGTTCATCTCGCGTGCCATGCGGATCATGCGCTTTTGCAGGGCCGGCACGGCGGCGTCACCGACTTCGATGGCGAGGTCGCCGCGCGCCACCATGATGCCGTCGGACGCCTTGAGGATTTCTTCGAGAGCCGGAATCGCCTCGGCGCGCTCGATCTTCGCAATCAATAGAGACTTGCCGCCGCGCGCGCGCATCAGCTCGCGCGCCATGTACATGTCCGCACCAGATTTGGGGAAGGAGATCGCCAGGTAATCCGCCTTCAGCGCCACGGCGGTGTTGATGTCCTCAATGTCCTTCGAGGTCAAGGGGGGAGCGGTCAATCCGCCGCCCTGCTTGTTGATGCCCTTGTTGTTCGACAACACGCCGCCCACCTTGACAGTGGTAGTGACGCGATTGCCCAGCACCTTGTTGACCGTCAACACGATCTTGCCGTCGTCGAGCAACAGCACATCGCCCGGCTTGACGTCGTGCGGCAACTCCTTGTAATCGATGCTGCAGGATTTCTCGTCACCGATCTCGGCGTCGGCATCGAGGATGAAGGACGCACCGTTGACGAGTGTGATCCGGCCTTCCTTGAACTTGCCGACGCGGATCTTCGGGCCCTGCAGGTCGGCCAGAATTGCGACGCCCCGCTTGTGGCGGGCCGCGATCTCGCGCACCACGCGGGCACGCTCGATGTGATCCGCGGCCGTGCCGTGCGAAAAGTTGAGCCGCACGACATCGACGCCCGCGGCGATCAGGCGGTCCAGGGTATCGGCGTCGCTGGATGCAGGGCCGAGGGTGGCTACGATCTTGGTCGAACGAGGCATGAGGTAATCCGGTCGGGTTGAAGAATCAGGCAAAAAGAGAGGCAGGCGAACGGGGGTGCGTGTAAAAGTTCAGGTGCTGAAACGTTGCGTGAGGATGTCCACCGCCGGCAACGTCTTGCCTTCCAGGAATTCCAGGAACGCCCCCCCGGCGGTGGAGATATAGCTGATCTGGTCCGCGACGCCATACTTGTTGATGGCCGCAATCGTGTCGCCGCCACCGGCAATCGAAAACGCCTGCGACGCCGCAATGGCGTTGGCGATGGCCTGGGTGCCGCCGCCAAACTGGTCAAACTCGAACACCCCGACCGGGCCGTTCCACACGATCGTGCCGGCACCGGCAATCAGACCCGACAGGGCCGCCGCGCTCTTCGGGCCGATATCGAAAATCATGTCGTCGGCTGCAACGTCCTTCGCGTCCTTGGTGGTCGCCAGGGCGCCGGCGGAGAATTCCTTGCCCACCACCACATCGACCGGGATCGGCACCGAGCCGTTCTTGGCCTGCATCTTGGCCATCACGGCGCGCGCTTCGTCGAGCATTTCCATTTCGGCCAGCGACTTGCCGATCGGCAGGCCGACCGCCGCCATGAAGGTATTGGCGATGCCGCCGCCGACAATCATGTGATCGACCTTTTCGGTCAGTGCCTGCAGGATCGACAGCTTGGTCGACACCTTGGAGCCGGCCACAATCGCCACCAGGGGACGCTTCGGTGCCAGCAGCGCGGCGCCCAGCGCGTCAAGCTCGGCGGCCATCAGCGGGCCGGCGCACGCGATGGCCGCGTGCCTGGCAATCCCGTGCGTCGTGCCCTCGGCGCGGTGGGCAGTACCGAATGCGTCGTTGACGTAGATGTCGCACAGCTTTGCCATCTTCTGGGCGAGCGCATCGTCGTTCTTCTTTTCGCCCTTGTTGCAGCGGCAGTTCTCCAGCAGCACCAGTTCGCCTGGCGCGACCGTGACGCCATCGACCCAGCCGGCCTTGAGCGGCACGGCACGCCCGAGCAATTCGCCCAGTCGCCCGGCGATCGGCGCCAGGGAATCTTCGGGCTTCAGTTCGCCTTCGGTCGGGCGACCCAGATGCGAGGTGACCATCACGGCAGCCCCGGCTTCGAGCGCCAGCCTGATGGCGGGCACGGAGGCGCGGATGCGCGTGTCGTCCGTGATGTGGCCGGCATCATCCTGCGGCACGTTGAGATCGGAGCGAATGAAGACGCGTTTTCCTGCCAGTTGGCCGGACGCGGCGAGTTCGGAGAGGCGCTTGAATTTCATGGTGTCAGAAACGGAAAGGGCGCCTGAAGCGCCCTTGTGTTGAATTACTTGGCAGACATCAACGCGACCGTGGTGTCGAGCATCCGGTTGGAGAAGCCCCACTCGTTGTCGTACCAGCTGCCGACCTTGACCAGCGTGCCTTCCGCGACTTTGGTCAGCGAGGCATCAAAGGTGGACGAGGCCGGGTTGTGGTTGAAATCGGACGACACCAGTGGTTCGGTGGTGTAGTCGAGGATGCCCTTGAGCGAACCGTTGGCGGCTTCGCGCATGATGGTGTTGACTTCCTCGACGGTGGTCGGACGGCGCGCCGTGAAGGTGAGGTCGACGATCGAGACATTGATGGTCGGCACACGGATGGCGTAGCCATCCAGCTTGCCGTTCAGCTCCGGCAATACCAGGCCGACCGCGGCGGCGGCACCGGTCTTGGTCGGGATCATGTTCATCGAGGCCGAGCGTGCACGACGCAGGTCTTCGTGATACACGTCAGTCAACACCTGGTCGTTGGTATAGGCGTGCACCGTGGTCATCAGGCCACCGACAATGCCGATCTTGTCGTGCAAGGGCTTGACCAGCGGGGCCAGGCAGTTGGTGGTGCACGAAGCATTCGAGATGACGGTATGCGCCGCTTTGAGCACGTTGTGGTTGACGCCGTACACCACGGTCGCGTCGACGTCCTTGCCACCCGGAGCGGAGATGATCACCTTCTTGGCGCCGCCGGCAATGTGGGCCGAGGCTTTTTCCTTGCTGGTGAAGAAGCCGGTGCACTCCAGCACCACATCGACACCCAGCTCACCCCATGGCAGTTTGGACGGGTCGCGATTGGCGAGCACCTTGATCTTGTCGCCTGCATCCTTGGTACCAACGACCATGTATTCGCCGTCGATGCCGACCGTGCCGGGGAACTTGCCGTGCGCGGTGTCGTATTTGGTCAGGTGCACGTTGGTCTTGACGTCGCCCAGGTCGTTGATCGCCACGATCTGGATGTCATGCTTCTTGCCGCCTTCGTAGTGGGCGCGCAGGATGTTGCGGCCGATGCGGCCGTAGCCGTTGATTGCTACCTTGATGGTCATGCCTGTTTCTCCAAAAAAGTCAGGGCTCCCTGATCAATCGCGCAACCCTTCATTTCCGGACGAAGTGATGCAGTGAGGCCCGCGTCGCAGAATGGAGAGTTCAATTTGCCGGTTCATCAGGGAAACCATGGATGCCGCGTTGCCGCGCAGCTTACAGAATGCCCTTCACAGCCTTGACCGCTTGGTCTGCCGTGAAGCCGAAGTGGGTGAACAAATCCTTGAAGGGGGCCGATTCGCCAAACGTGTTGATGCCAATCACGGCACCCGTGCGGCCCACATACTTGTGCCAGAAGTCGGTGACGCCCGCTTCAATGGCAAGCGCCGGCACGTTCAACGGCAGCACCTTCTCGCGATACGCCTTGTCCTGCGCGTCGAACACCTGGGTGCACGGCATCGAGACGACGCGCACGTTGATGCCTTCGGCGGCGAGCTGTTCTTTCGCCTTGATGGCGATCTCGACTTCGGAGCCGGTGGCGATGATGATGGCCTGTGGCGTGCCCTGGCAGTCGGCGAGGATATAGCCGCCGCGGGCAATCGATTCGATGACGTCGGCGCTGCGCTTCTGGAACGCCGAGTTCTGGCGCGTGAAGATCAGGCAGGTCGGGCCGTGCTGGCGCTCGATGGCATGGCTCCAGGCGATGGCTGATTCGACCGTATCGCAGGGGCGCCAGACGTGCATGCCGGGGATCAGGCGCAAGCTCGACACATGCTCGACCGGCTGGTGGGTCGGGCCGTCTTCGCCGACGCCGATCGAGTCGTGCGTGAAGACGAAAATGTTGCGCAGCTTCATCAGGCTCGCCATGCGCAGGGCATTGCGCGAGTAGTCAGCGAACGTGAGGAAGGTGCCGGTCTCGGTGATGAAGCCACCGTGCAGTGCCATACCGTTGGTAATCGCCGCCATGGCGAACTCGCGCACGCCGAAGTTGACGATGTTGCCCGCCAGCGGCGCGGGGCTCGCGCCGCCGACACCGGGCTTGACCGGCACGCTGCCCGGCCAGTTGGTAAACACGCTGCCCATCAGGTCGGCCGAGCCACCCACGAGTTCCGGCAGGGCGGGGGCGAGGGCGGCCAGCGCCCCTTGCGACGCCTTGCGGGTGGCGACCGTCTCGGCCTTCTCGTTGGCCGCGTTGACCAGTGCCGCCACCGTGGCATTCCAGTTGGCCGGCAGGGCACCGCTGATGCGACGCGTAAATTCTGCGGCGAGGTCGGGATGGGCCTTGGCGTAGGCGGCGAACTTGTCGTTCCACGCGGCCTCGTTCTTTGCGCCAGCGGCCCTGGCATTCCAGCCGTCGTAGACGTCTTGCGGAATCACGAACGGCTCGTGGTTCCAGCCGAGCGCCGCGCGCGTGGCGGCGATTTCATCCTTGCCGAGTGGCTCGCCGTGGGTCTTGGCGGTGCCCTGGCGATTCGGCGAACCCTTGCCGATCACAGTCTTGCAGCAGATGATGGTCGGGCGTGCGGTATCGGCGCGCGCGGCCTTGAGGGCGGCGTCGACCGCATCGACATCATGGCCGTCCACGTTGCGGAGCACCTGCCAGCCGTAGGCTTCAAAGCGCTTGGGCGTGTCGTCGGTGAACCAGCCTTCGGTCTTGCCGTCGATCGAAATGCCGTTGTCGTCGTACAGGCAGATCAGCTTGCTTAAGCCCAGCGTGCCGGCGAGCGAAGCGGCCTCGTGCGAAATGCCTTCCATCAGGCAGCCGTCGCCCAGCACCACATAGGTGTGGTGGTCCACGATGGTGTGGCCGTCGCGATTGAAGCTGGCGGCAAGCAGCCGCTCGGCCAGCGCCATGCCCACCGCGTTGGTCACGCCCTGCCCGAGCGGGCCGGTGGTGGTTTCGACACCCGGCGTCATGCCGTATTCCGGGTGCCCCGGCGTTTTCGAGTGCAACTGGCGGAAGCGCTTGATCTGTTCGATCGGAAGGTCATAACCCGACAGGTGCAGGAGCGCGTACAGCAGCATCGAGCCATGGCCATTCGAGACCACGAAGCGGTCGCGATCCGCCCATTGCGGGTTGGCCGGGTTGTGCTTCAGGTGGCGCGTCCAGAGCGCGACGGCAATGTCGGCCATGCCCATCGGCATGCCGGGGTGGCCGGAGTTGGCTTGCTGGACAGCGTCCATGGCCAGCGCGCGGATCGCGTTGGCGAGAGTCGAGGGAGGGAGCGTAGCCATGGGGTCGGCAGAATCGGAATGCGGTCGGGAAACTGTGGGGGCAAGGAGGAAACACCTCAGGGCCGGCGCCAGGCGCCCCGAGAACTACCCTACAATGCCCACGCAGCCTGAACAGCGCGTTTTTGCTGCGGGAAGCCTGAAATTATACCTGCTCGCAGCAGCGCCCCCGCAGCCCACAGCGCTCCCTTGCCCCAGCTTTACTCGCCCGCTTCACTCCCCTCCTTCACGCCTGCCCGCCACCCATGCACGGCCTGCACCTCACCGGAGATCTGTCGGGCTGCCAGTGCGCCCCGGAGCGTCTGATCGTGTTGAGCGCACTCCAGACGCTCTGTCTTGAAGCGGTATCCGCAGCAGGCCTGACCCGGGTCAACCACCTGTTTCACCAGTTTGCGCCAGGATCCGGGATCACCGGTGTGGTACTGCTGGCCGAGTCCCATCTCGCGGTGCACACCTGGCCCGAGGTGGAGGGTGTCACGCTCGATGTCTATGTCTGTAACTACGGGCAGGACAACTCGGCCAGGGCTCACCGCTTGTTTGAGACCCTGTTGGAATGCTTTGAGCCCCGCAGCGTGACGCGTACCCGTTTGTTGCGCGGCGCTGCCGCAGAGGACCAGGCAGCATGAAAGTGCGTCTGTACTGCGACATCCCCATTGCTATCGACACCACCGTGGCGCTGCCCGAAGCGGCGGCCCATCACGCCCGCGATGTGTTGCGCCTGGCCGCAGAAGACGACGTGACGCTGCTGAACGGGCTCGGCGGCGAGTATGCTGCCACGCTCACGCTGGTCAGCAAGAAGAAGGTCGAGGCGAGAATCCACGCCCATTCACGACGCGAAGCCGAAGCCCCATTTTCGATCACGCTCGCCCAGTGTCTCGCCACGGGCGACAAGATGGACTGGGTGGTCGAGAAGGCAGTGGAGCTGGGGGCTGTCAGGGTAATCCCGATCGCAGCAGAACGTTCCGTGCTGCGCCTGTCCGCGGAGCGGGCAGCCAAACGCCAGTTGCATTGGCAGGCGATCGCCCGCGCCGCCTGCGAACAGTGCGGGCGCAACCGGTTGGCGCAGATCGATCCGGTCATTACCCTCGAGAACTGGTTGATGGCCACGGCCCACACCCCGGGATTGAAGCTGATGCTGTCGCCGGTCGCGGATGTGGCGATGACGAGCCTGCCCGCACCGCAACCTGGCGATTCCATCACTCTTTTGGTCGGCCCCGAAGCCGGTCTTTCGGATGCAGAGGAAGCGCGCGCCCGCTCTGCGGGCTTTCGCGGCATGGTCCTCGGGCCGCGGGTCATGCGCACCGAAACCGCCGGGTTGGCCGCGCTGGCGGCGATTCACGCACGTTGGGGCGATTTTTGATCGATCCTTGTTTTTTGGTGAAGCGCGGCAGAACGTCAACATTTGTTTCACCGGTTGCGGTGTAATGCACAGGATCGACGGCATGCCGCATCGGCCGGCGACCGTGCCCATCCTCACCCCTTGCCCGGAAACCCTTGTCCACCAACGTTTTCCGTGCTTTCTCCCGCATCATTTTCATAAGGAATTCACCATGGGATTGCTCGACTCCATCGCCGGCCTGGCCGGTCAAGCCATGTCATCCAACCAGGGCGGAAACCCGTTAGTGCAGGGCGTGCTCGGCATGCTGCAAAGCCACGAGGGCGGCCTTTCCGGCCTGATCGACAAGTTCAAGGAGAACGGCCTGGGCGAGATCGCTTCCTCGTGGGTCGGGACGGGCGAGAATCTGCCCATCTCGGCGGACCAGCTGAAGGGTGTGCTCGGCAACGAAACCCTGGGACAAATGGCGTCGCAACTGGGCATTTCAGGTGACCAGTTGAGCGGTCAACTCTCCGGTCTGCTGCCGCAGATCATCGACAAGCTCACACCCGATGGCGAAGTCGCTTCGGGCGGGTTCGATGCAAGTCAGGCGCTGGGCATGTTGCAGTCGTTCTTGAAGAAGTAGCGGTCGGCGTAAGGTTCGTGCCGGCCATTTGATCCAGACTTTTCACCGGTATCCACCCCGGAGAGCCAAGGAGTACGGCATGAACCAGCAACTGATTCGCCTGGCAGCAGTCCTTCCGCTGAGTCTGGCACTGGCAGGCGGCACCGCATCAAGCGTGGCACAGGAAGCGCCGCAGACGCCGCTTGCCATGGCCGACCGGGCAACCACGAGCACGGCGGCGATCGATCCTGCCCTGCAACGCATGTTCATGGGCCTGGCCACTGCCCTGGTGGCCAATTTTGCCGCCAGTGCGGCGCGCGGCTCTCTGGATGGCTTCGATCCGGCGCCGATGCTGGAGGGAGCCCTCAGGAACGCGCTGAGCAGCCGCGAAATCAATACCCTGCTCGACCGGATGGTCGATCAGGCCGGCGCCGGCCCGGACGCTGCCGCCATGTCGCCGGAAATGCGCACCCTGGTCAAGACGGCCCTGGCTGGCGCGGTATCGATGGCACGTGCCGAGATTGCACGCGAATTCGCCCCTGCTACCCCGGCCGTCACCGCACCGCCCGGCGCAAACCCGCTTAACCCTTAGCCGGGCCAGGGCCGGCGCCGTAGAAGCGGTACCCGTTTCGGCCGGCGCTCTTGACGTCATACATGGCTTCGTCGGCACACTTGAAGAGCGCGTCGGCATTGTCACCATGATCCGGGAACAGGGCCACGCCGATCGACGGCGTGGTGTTCACGCCATGGCTGCCGAGCGTATAGGGGGCTGCCAGCGAGGCACGAATCTTCTCGGCCACGCGCTCGACATCCTCGCGTGCCTTGATGCCGGGCAACACCACGACAAACTCGTCACCGCCAAGACGGGCCACCGTATCCGAATCCCGCACCTGGCTGCGTAGCCGGCGTGCCACCTCGATCAACAGTTCGTCGCCAACAGCATGGCCCAGGGTGTCATTGATGGTCTTGAACCGGTCGAGGTCGAGGAACATCACGGCGCATTGCAGCTTGTTGCGCTGGGTCTGGGCCAGGGCAATCTTGACCCGGTCTGCCAGCAGCAGCCGGTTCGGCAGGCCGGTCAACTGGTCGTGGTGGGCGAGAAAGGCGATCCGGGCGGCATCAGCCCGCTGCTCCGTGACGTCTTCCAGGGTCCAGACCACGCCCTTCAGCATGTCCCAGGGCGCGATTGCCTTGGCCGCCATGCGGGCCAGGATGACCTTGCCATCCTTGCGGCGCAGATGCACATCACCCCTGAACACGGCACCGGATTTGAGTACCGCTTCTGCCTTGACGATCAAGTTGCGGTATTCGTCCTCGTTCAGATAGAGCTTGCGGGTACTCTGGCCGACCAGTTCCGCCGGTCCATAGCCCAAGAGCTGGTTACCCATCGCATTGCTCCACACCACCTTCAGGCGTTTCATGAAGAAGGTTGCCACCGGGCTGATTTCCAGCGTGGCGCGGGTCTCGGCCAGGGCCGATTCAAGCTCGCCCTGCAGGCGCCGGCGCTCGAGGCAGGCACGCACCCGTGCGCGCAGAAGGATCGGATCAAACGGCTTGGTCAGGTAATCGGTGGCGCCCAACTCGATGGCCCGCACCACATTGGCCAGGTCATCGTGGGCCGAAATGACGATCACCGGAATGCTCTTCAGGCGCTCATCCGCATGCATGGCTTCGAGCACGCCAAAGCCGTCGAGCACCGGCATCATGATGTCCAGCAAGATCAGATCGAAGCGGTCGTGCCGCATTGCCGCCAGCGCCTCATTGCCGTCACCGGCCATCGCCACCCGGCCATAGCCGTCCCGCGTCAGGCGCCGTGCCAGGGTGTAGCGGTTCATCTCGTCATCATCGACGATCAGGAGCGACATGTTGCCGGTCTCGGGCGGTGCTTTCGTGGTGGCGTTCATGGTTCAGTGCAGGGCGGCGGATTGCGCAACGGCAAGGGCATCACGGGCCGGCACGTCTGCCTGCCTTTCATGTGGCAGGCGCGGCATGGCGGGCATCAGACCGGCATCTTGGCTGGGCGCTTCACAGGGTAGCGTCACGGTAAAGGTTGACCCCTGCCCTGGCGTGCTTTGCACCGTGATGTCGCCCCCGAGCAGGCGCGCCATGCGTCGGGAGAGAGCCAGCCCCAATCCGGTACCACCGTGCCGGCGGGTGCTGGAGGTATCGAGCTGGGAGAACTCCTGAAACAGGCGCGGCAACTGGTCGGCCGCCATCCCGGGCCCGGTGTCGGTGACAGCAAAGGTCACCATCCGGTCGGCACTCGCCAGTTCCAGCCTGACGCTGCCCGCTTCGGTGAACTTGACCGCATTGCCCAGCAGGTTGATGAGAATCTGGCGCAAACGCTGGGCATCGCTCTCCATCGGCGGCAGGCCCGCAGCACCGCTGATGGAAAGCGCGAGGCCCTTGTCACGCGCGATCGGTGCGATGGTCGCCAGCGCGTCTTCAGCCAGTGCGGCCGGCGAGAACTGTTCGATGCGGATCGGCATGCGTCCCGCCTCGATCTTCGACAGGTCGAGGATGTCATTGATCAGGCTGAGCAGGTGGTGGGCCGAGGTCCCGATGCGCCCGAGCGACTCCTTGAGCTCGCGCACGTCCGGCGCGTCGGCATCCTCCAGCAACATCCCGGACAGGCCAATGATCGCGTTCAACGGCGTGCGCAGCTCATGGCTCATGTTGGCAAGGAATTCGCTCTTGTGCCGGCTGGCCGATTCAGCCTGCGATTGCGCGGCCTTTTGCGCCAGCAGGGCGCCCTTGAACGTCATCAGGGCCTCTGCCATTTCGCCAATCTCGTCGTGGCGTCCTGCATGGGGCACCGGCCGCGCGTAATCACCATTGGCAATCGCTGTCATGGTGCGGTTCATCCGGTTCAGTGGCGCAATCACGAAGCGCAACAGCAGCACGGCCCCCAGCAGTGCGACCAGCACGGTGATGATGGAGACCTCGATGTTGCGCTGCATTGCTGTCGCCAGCCGTGCGCGAAAATCGGCTGCCGCCAGCACCTCCCCTTCGGAGGCACGTTTGCCCAAGGACAAGGTGAAGCCGCGCAACTTCACATCGTGCTCGTTCAACACCATGACGGTGGCCTGATCGAGCACGTCGTAGATTTCGATCACGCGTCCGAACGCCAGCATGTATTCGGAGGCGCTATCCATCGCCTGGGAAGTTCTGAGCATGGCGGACAGGGCGCGCGCCGCATCGAGAACCTGATGGGCCCCCGTACCGGTGCGATCGAGCAGGAACCGCAGTTCTGCCTCGCGCAGACGCAGAAAACGCATCGACTGGCCGGCGGCTTCCGCGTGCACGGCCAGGCGCCCGGCGGTCTCGCCGAGGCGCTGCAGGCGCTGCTGCCGCTGGCGTCGTGCCGCCACGATGGAATCGAAGCTGCCCAGGTAGTTGGTTACCTCGCTGCGCAAGGCATCGACGTTGAACGCATCCCTGGCCAGGTCGCCGCGCTTGCCTTCGATGGTGCGCAGCAGTTCGTCGGCACGCTGGCGGATGCGCGCCGGCGGCTCGAGCGCATCCGCCGCCACATACTCGCGAATGCTGGAGGTCAGTTCGGCCAGGCGCTCACCGAGCTCGGCGGCCAGCCGGCTGGTTTGTGACACCCGCTCGAGCTGGGAAAAATCCTGCTCGATGGCATTGAGCTGCTCATACCGGCCCTGCGCCAGAAAGAAAATCAGCGCCACCAACAGCACGACGGCGCCATAGATCAGGTGACTGATACGTGGCTTGAACGGCAGAGTCAGGCCCGCCATCGAGGTCCCTACTGGCGCACGACCGTGACGGTATGCCCCTGCTTCTTCCAGAAGCGTGCCGCCGACCCGAAGACCTCGAAAACCGCTTCGCCTGCCGCCGTGCGCGCCAGCCTGACGAGGGTAATGGTGCAGCCATCGGCAGGAAATTCCAGGTCGGTCAGGCAATCATGCAATGCGTCCAGATTCCCGCCGAAGTGGCGCGGAAACCTGAGCGCGCGCGCGATCGCCGCCAGCATGTCTGCCTTCGAGCGCAGGCCGGAAAAATCGATCGTCACTGCCCGGGGCAATGGCATGGCTACTCCTTGATCTTCTGAAAGGTCTGGTAATGGTCAGCCGTGTAGAAGCAGGCGTCGGGCGTGTTGCGCTGCCACTGCGCTTCGGTCGCTCCGCACACGAGGCGGCGGGCACCCCGGTTCTTGGCGCCCGGTGTGGGAACGGTGTACTCCCGATAGTAGCCGCGCTTCTTCTTCGGCAGGTTGCCTTCGAAATTGCCGAAGGTGGTGCCATCCTTGGAATAGGGAAAGGGTCCACCCTGCTTGACCAGGCCGTAGGTGGTCCTGGCTTCCCGCGGCAGGTCCGCAAGCGACACATCTGCCGCCCACAGGGCGCCGCTTGTGGCCATTGCGGCCAGCAGCAATGCCGTCCGCAAGTGGATGCGATGCAAGATTGGTTTCAACATGGTGCGGAGGCCGGCCGGCACGCCGGATCATCAGATTGACAAACACCCCAGAGCATAGCGCAAGCACGGCCCGGGCATCCGGTGCCTCCCGGCAAGCCGGTGCACGCTAACGTGTCATGAAGGCCAGCACTTCCTCACGCCGCGCCATGGTGTCGGCGTAGCCCAGGTCGATCAGCGCACGGGTGTACTCCCGTTCAAACAACAGGTAGCTGGCCAGGGCCGAGCCCTTGCGGTTCATCGCCCCGATGCCACGCAGCAGCGCCCGCACCGGCCACGGCAGGCTTTTCACATGACGTGCCGCCAGCGTATCGAGGCGCTGGGACGGCGCAATCACCAGCACTTCCACCGGGCGCAGGGCAGCCTGCGCGCGCGCTTCGGGCGGCAGCAAGCTGAGCGTGTTGTTGATGCGCTGGACCCGCTCGATATCGACATTCAGGCTGTCGAGGAAGATCGATGACAGCGCATGGCCGGCAATCTGTGCCAGCGAGGGATAGAAGTCCCCCCTGACCCGATCCGGCGGTTCCTGAATCCGGCCCGCCCCGACCACCAGAATCTTCGATGCGCCCAGGTGGATCGCCGGGCTGATGGGAGCCAGCTGGCGCATCGAGCCATCGCCGAAATACTCGCGGTTCAGTTTGGTGGCCGGAAAGATGAACGGGATCGCCGAGGAGGCCAGGAGGTGCTCCACCGTCAGCTTGCATCGGCAGGACACCCGGGCATGGCGCATCCACGGCTCGATCGTGTCCACCCCGTCGTAAAAGTTCACGCTCTGACCCGAGGCATAGCCGGACGCCGTGATGCAGATCGCGCGCAGGGCACCGGCAGCGATCGCGGCATCAATGTCATCCAGCTTCAAGGTACTGCGCAGCAATGAGGCCAGGGGCGCGTTGTCGAGCAGCGATTTGGGCGCCGTGCGCACAAACCAGCCAGCCATCAAGGCGCCCAGCCAGTGCGCGCCGGTCCGGCCGATTCCGACGGCATCGGCACGGTACACATGGTGGGCGTGGAAATTCTCCCAGACCTGGCGCAGGTAGTGAACCGCCTGCCCGAAGTCCTGCGAATAACAGGCCAGGGAGACGGCATTGATGGCGCCGGCCGAGGTGCCGCAGATGATCGGAAACGGGTTCGTCTTCTTGTCCGGCATCATCTCGGCAATGGCCTTGAGCACACCCACCTGATAACCGGCACGTGCCCCGCCGCCGGTCAGCACGAGGCCGGTCCGCGAATCTGCTGCTGTCACGGCATTCTCACATGCATGGAAACGGGCTCGGGGTTGCGCAGGTCCAGGACTGACTCCGCTTTTCCTTAGGCTAACATGCGCTCCGGCCATCCCGCAAATCCGACCCCGTTTCCGCCATGCCCGCCACCAAAGTGACCTTCGACTGCTCCAAATGTCCCGGCTATTGCTGCACGTATGACCGCATCGAGACCAAGCCCGCCGACATCGCAAGGCTTGCCAAGTACCACGGCATTTCGGTGGCAGAGGCCACCCGGCGCTTCACCAAGACCTACACCTGGGAGGGCAAGACCGAGCGCATCCTGCGCCACCAGAAAGACACGGTGTACAAATCGATCTGCATGTTCTTCGACCGGGAAGCGCGCCGCTGCACGATCTACAAGGGACGGCCCGCGGTGTGCCGCGAATATCCGGACGGCAAGAAGTGCGGCTACTACGACTTCATCAAGTTCGAGCGCAAGCAGCAGGACGATCCGACGTTCATTCCGAACGCCGGTGCCATCGGCTAAGACTGGCTCCCACCAAGGGTTTCAGGGCATTTCCGCCCGCGCATCAACCCGCCAGCAGCGACCGCCCGGCGTTCGCATCGACGACCGTCAACGCCGTCATGTTGACCACGCGTCGCACCGTCGCCGAAGGCGTGAGGATATGCACCGGCGCCGCCGCACCCAGCAGGATCGGGCCGATCGTCACGCCGCCGCCGGCCGCCGTCTTGAGCAGGTTGTAGCTGATGTTGGCCGATTCCATGTTCGGGAAGATCAGCAGGTTTGCCTCGCCCTTCAAGGCCGAATCCGGAATGACGGCCCGTCGTACAGCAGCGTCGAGTGCAGAGTCGCCATGCATCTCGCCATCCACCTCCATCCACGGCGCCTTTTCGCGCAGCAGCGCCAGGGTGGCGCGCATCTTCACGGCTGAGGGGTTGTCGTAGGTACCGAAGTTCGAGTGCGACAGCAACGCGGCCTTGGGGGAGAGACCAAAGCGGCGCATCTCCTCGGCGGCAAGGATGGTGATCTCGGCCAGCTGCTCGGCCGTCGGGTCGAGGTTGACATGGGTATCGACCAGGAACACGGTACGACCCGGCAGCATCAGGCCGTTCATGGTGGCGTAGACCTTGGTACCCGCACGCCTTCCGATCACCTGATCCACATAGTGCAGGTGCAGGGCATGGGTGCCAAAGGTGCCACACACCATGCCGTCGGCATCGCCCTTGCGGATCATCATGGCGCCGATCAGCGTCAGGCGACGGCGCATTTCGATCTTGGCGTACTGCAAGGTGACGCCACGACGCTGGGTCAGTTCGTGGTACGTGCTGACGTAATCGCGGTAGCGCTCGTCCTGGTCCGGGTTGATCAGGTCGAAATCGACGCCGGCCTTCATGCGCAAGCCGAACTTCTCCAGCCGCTGCGCCAGTACCGCCGGCCGCGCAATCAGGATCGGGCGGGCGATATCGTCATCCACCAGCTGCTGCGCAGCACGCATGACCCGCTCGTCCTCGCCTTCGGCCAGCACGATGCGCTTTTTCGATGCCGCCTTGGCCGCCTGGAAAATCGGCTTCATCAACAGGCCCGAGTGATACACAAACTGTTCAAGCTGGGTGCGGTAGGCGTCAAAATCCTTGATCGGATGGGTCGCCACGCCGGACGCCATGGCGGCCTCGGCCACGGCCGGCGCAATCTTGACGATCAGGCGCGGATCAAACGGTTTCGGGATCAGATACTCCGGGCCGAACGACAGGTTGCCGAGGCTGCCATAGGCAGCCGTGACGATTTCGCTCTGCTCGGCACGTGCCAGCTCGGCAATCGCCTTCACGGCCGCAATTTCCATTTCCGCCGTAATGGTGGTGGCGCCCGCATCGAGCGCGCCACGGAAGATGAACGGAAAGCACAGCACGTTATTGACCTGATTCGGAAAGTCCGAACGGCCGGTGCACATCACCGCGTCATCACGCACGGCATGGACCTCGCTCGGCATGATCTCGGGAGTGGGGTTGGCCAGCGCCAGAATCAGCGGCCTGGCCGCCATTTTCTTCACCATCTCGCCCTTGAGCACACCGCCGGCCGACAAGCCCAGGAACACATCGGCCCCTTCGATCACGTCTGCCAGCTTGCGGCCAGGGATGTCCTTGGCATAGCGCGCCTTGTTGTCGTCCATCTCTTCCTTGCGGCCCTTGTAGACCACACCGGCAATGTCGGTGACGATGATGTTTTCCATCGGCAGGCCCAGCTTGACCAGCAGGTCCAGGCAGGACAGGGCCGCCGCACCCGCGCCGGATGCCACCAGCTTGACCTTGGAGATGTCCTTGCCGACCACCTTCAGGCCGTTGGTGATGGCCGCCCCCACGATGATCGCCGTGCCGTGCTGATCGTCGTGGAACACCGGGATCTTCATGCGCTCGCGCAGCTTCTTCTCGACGTAGAAGCACTCCGGTGCCTTGATGTCTTCCAGATTGATGCCGCCGAAGGTCGGTTCCAGCGCCGCAATGATCTCCACCAGCTTTTCCGGGTCGCGCTCGTTGATTTCGATGTCGAACACGTCGATGCCGGCAAACTTCTTGAACAACACTGCCTTGCCTTCCATCACCGGCTTGGCGGCCAGGGGGCCGATGGCGCCCAGCCCGAGCACGGCGGTGCCGTTGGTGATGACACCCACCAGATTGCCGCGCGCCGTCAGGTTGCGCGCCTCGGCCGGATTCTTCTCGATTTCGGTGCAGGCGAACGCCACACCTGGCGTGTAGGCCAGCGCCAGATCCCGCTGGTTGATCAGCTGCTTGGAGGCCTCGACGGTGATCTTGCCAGGGCGCGGGAGGCGATGGTAATCGAGGGCGGCCTGTTTGAGTTGGTCCGGCGGAACCTGGATCGAAGTGGGCATGTGCGGGCAAAAGCAGCGAAAAGGGCAGGGGCGCGCAGTCTACTCCTGTTGCCGCCCGCGAGGAAGGTGACGCAAGCGTAAACCCGCGAGCGGCTCGTTACAATCGATCTCCATTTCCCTGGTTCCCCTCGCCCCATGAACGCGCCTGTTCAGGACAGTCTGCAGCTCCCCCGCTCCCTTGCCGTCGCCAACCGCATGGACGAGATTGAATCGTTCTATGCCATGGAGATCATGCGCGAGGCCACCGCGCTGGAAGCCGCCGGACGTTCCATCATCTATTTGTGTGTGGGAGAGCCGGATTTCGTCGCACCTGATTCGGTCATGGCGGCAGCCGATGCCGCCGCGCGGCGTGGTGATACCCATTACACCGTGGCGCTGGGCATCGCACCCCTGCGCCGCGCGATTGCCGGCTTCTACCAGACCCGCTACGGCTTTGCCTTGCCTCCCGAGCGCGTTGCCGTCACGGCAGGGGCGTCGGGCGCGCTCCTGATTCTGTTCGGCACACTGGTCAACCCGGGTGACGAATGGCTGATGCCCGATCCGACCTACCCTTGCAACCGGCGTTTCGTCTCGCTGTTTGGCGGCACCACCAAGCTGATTCCCTGCGGCGCGGCCGAAAACTACCAGCTCACGCCGGAACTGGTGGCGCGCCACTGGGGACCGAATACGCGCGGCGTGATGCTGGCCTCGCCCTCCAATCCGACCGGCACCACCGTGCCGCCGGCGGCGATGCGCGGCATTCGTGACGTGGTGCGTGCCAGGGGCGGCGCACTGATCGTCGACGAGATCTACCACGGCCTCACGTATACAAAAGCATCTCCCGACAGTACGCACTTCCTCGAAGAGCCAACGGCCCTCGCGCTCGGTGACGATGTGTTCGTGATCAACAGCTTTTCGAAATACTTCAGCATGACCGGCTGGCGTTTGGGCTGGCTGGTGGCACCGGCGTCCCACATGCCGCACATCGAGAAACTGGCGCAGAACCTGTTCATCTGCCCACCCACAATGGCCCAGAACGCGGCGCTCGAATGCTTTACGCCGGAGTCGATCCGCATTTACGAGGCGCGGCGCGTGCAGTTCGCCGCGCGGCGTGACTACCTGGTAAGCGCCTTGCGCGCCCTCGGCTTTGGCATCCCCAACATGCCGGAAGGCGCGTTCTACGTGTTCGCCGACGTGTCGGCGTTCTCGGACGACAGCTTTCGGTTTTGTACCGAAGTGCTGCACGGCGCGGGGATTGCCATCACCCCAGGCCGTGACTTCGGCGACGTGGATGCCCACAAGTACGTGCGCTTTACCTACACCATCGATATCGCGCAACTTAAGGACGTGGTTGCGCGCCTGACCACTTTTCTCAAACGCTAGGTTCATCCCATGGCACGCATCGCCGTCGGCGGCTTTCAGCACGAAACCAACACCTTCGCCCCCACCCCGGCCGACTACGCAGCCTTCGAATCCGGCGGCGGCTGGCCTGGGCTATGCTTCGGAGAAGCGCTCCTACCAACGGTTTCCGGGGCAAACATTCCGGCGGGGGGCGCGTTCGAGGCGTTCCAGCGCGGCGGGCACAGCACCGTTGGCCTCGTGTGGGGCGCGGCATCACCGTCCGACCGCGTCACGCGTGACGCCTACGAGCGCATTGCGGGCGAGATGATCACCCGGCTGCAAAAGGCGCTGCCGGTCGATGGTGTGTATCTCGACCTGCATGGCGCCATGGTGGCCGAGCACCATGACGACGGCGAAGGCGAATTGCTCGCGCGCGTACGCCGCGTGGTCGGTGACAAGGTGCCCATCGTCGTGAGCCTCGACCTGCACGCCAACGTCACGCGCCAGATGTTTGCCATGGCCGACGGCATGGTGATCTACCGTACCTATCCGCACGTCGATATGGCCGATACCGGCGCGCGCGCCGCGCAGCTCCTGATGCGCATGCTGGAGACCGGGCGCCGCCCGGTCAAGCGCTTTCACACCTTCGACTACCTCACCGGCATTCCCTCGCAGTGCACTTTCATTGAGCCGTGCAAGAGCATCTATGCACTGCTCGACACGCTGGAACAAAAGCACGGCGTGAGCCTGTCGTTCGCCCCGGGTTTTCCAATGGCGGACTTTGCCGAGTGCGGCATGTCCATCGTCGGTTACGGCAATGACGATGCGGCGGTTGCGCGCGCCATGACGGAGCTGCGCGTGCGCATCGAGGAAGCCGAGAAGGAGTTCGCCCTCGACTTGCTCTCGCCGGCAGACGCGATCCGGCGCGCCATGCAGACCGGCACGATCGGGCTGCCGACCGTGCTGGCCGACACGCAGGACAACCCGGGTGCGGGCGGCAACGGCGACACCACCGCCCTGCTGGCCGCGATGCTGGCGATCAAGCCGCAGGACACCGCCTTCGGCATGATCATCGACCCGCATGCCGCGCGCTTCGCCCATGAAGTCGGGCGCAACAACACGACCGAATTTTCCATCGGCGCCATCTCCGGCGTGGCGGGTATCGAGCCGGTGCGTGCGCGCTTCAAGGTCGAGGCGCTCGGCGACGGCAACTTCACGGGCACCGGCCCATTCTATCGGGGCTTCAGGATGCACATGGGGCCGATGGCCGCGCTGCGCAGTGTCGACGCGCCAGGCGTGCGCGTGGTGCTCGCCACCACCAAATGCCAGACAGCGGATCAGGAAATGTTCCGCCATGTCGGCATCGAACCGAAGCTGCAGCGCATCGTGGCGGTGAAAAGCTCGGTGCACTTTCGCGCCGACTTCCAGCCGATCGCCAAGGAGGTGCTGGTGGTCAAGGCGCCGGGGCCGGCACTGGCCGATCCGGTGGAATTCGACTGGAAGAAGCTGCGCAAGGGCATTCGCCTGCGGCCGCACGGGCCAGTGTTCGCAGGTGCCTGACAGATCACTCCCATGACCCAGCGCTTTGTCATTGCCCTCATCAAGCACGAGACCAACACGTTCTCGCCGATCCCGACGCCGCTCGAAAAGTTCGGGCACGGTCAGGGGCCGGCGTTCGGCCGTGCCGCGCGCGATGCCTTCGAGGGCTCGGCAACGCCCATGGCTGCCTTCATCGACATCGCCAAACGCGAAGGCGCCGAGATCATCACGCCGGTGGCAGCCGAGTCCTGGCCATCCGCCGCGTGCACCCGTGCCACCTTTGAACAACTGGTGCGGCCGCTTGAAGAGGCTGTCCGGCAGGGCTGTGATGCGATCTTTCTCGACCTGCACGGCGCAATGGTGGTCGATGATTGTCTCGACGCCGAAGGCGAGATCCTGATGCGCCTGCGCCGCATCCATGCCACGGTGCCGATTGCGGTGACCTTCGACTACCACACGAATCTGTCGCCCGAGACGGTGCAATGCGCCACCGTCATCACCGGTTACAAGACTTATCCGCACGTCGACATGTACGAAGCCGGGCAACTGGCCGGCGAGATCCTCGTCAACACGATGAAGGGCCGCGTCAAGCCGGTCATGAAGTGGGGCTGGCTGCCGATCGTGCCGTCGATCATGCGCCATGCACCCGAAGACGGCCCGGCCGGTGCGATTCTCACCGAGGCGCGCGCCGCCGAAATGCGCGGTGATGTGCTGGCCGCCACGCTGCTGCCGGCATTTGCGCACGCGGACACGCCCTACACCGGTCTGTCGGTCGTGGTGGTGGGGGATGCCCTCAAACCGCAAGGGGAGGCAAACGCGGCGCGCGTCTGTGACGCGATGCTGCGCATTGCGCGCGAGGGCAAGGCCGGCTTTGCCTACCAGCGCACCGCGCTGGCCGATTCGGTAGCACGCGCCAAGGCACTCGGTGATGCGGCCTCTACCGGCAAGGACACCGGCCCGGTGCTGCTGATCGACCATTGTGACAACTGCGGCTCAGGCGGCGCGCAGGACGTGATGATGGTGGTCGAGGAAATCCTCAAGCAGGGCCTCGACGATGTGGCGATCGCGCCGATTCGCGACCCGGACGCTGTGCAGAAGATGATCGCCGCCGGCATCGGCAACAACGTCACGCTGCAACTGGGCGGCAAGACCGACATGCCGTCGGTTGGTCTTGCCGGTCGGCCGCTGACCCTCTCGGGCAAGGTCAAGACCATTACCGACGGCGAGATCGTGTTCCGCGGGCCGATGTATACCGGCCTCAAATCGCATCTCGGCCCGACCGGCGTGCTCGAGGTGGCCGATGCGCGCGGCCGCGCGGAGATTGTCATCACCAGCCTGCCGCATGAACCGTTCGACCTGGTGATCTTTCGCCACTGCGGCATCGAGCCCACCAGGAAGCGTTTCATCATGTTGAAGAGTCGCATCCATTACCGCGCCGGGTTCAAGCCCATCGCCAGCCACATCGTGGAATGCCAGGGGGAAGGCGTCACCAGTGCCGATCTCTCGGTTTATCGCTACCGGCATGTCAAGGCGGACCTGCTGATTGCGTAGAATGCACAGGAATTCCCTGGTTGATCCTGCACACACATGTGCTGACCTCTCCTGAGGCGCGCGTTTGCCGCGATCCATGCACCGTTCCATTCGCTCATGCCTGAAAACTACAGCCTGCTGATCGACATCGGCAACACCTTCGTGAAGTGGGGCCGCTACAAGATTCGGCCCATTTCCGATACACCACCACCGCCCAAAGGCTGGGCGCAGGACAACTGCCTCGAGTTCGGCACCACGCTGCTCGATGAGATTCCCTCGCTGGTGGGGCCATTCCGGCGGGCCCATGCACCGCGCCACACCGTCATTTCCAATGTCGCCGGCACCAAGGTGCGCAACACGCTGATGCATGTCCTGGAGATCTGGCCGGATGCGCTGCCGGCCTACTGGCTCAGCGCCCAGGAAAGCCAGTGTGGCGTGACCAACGGCTACCGCAACCCGGCCCAACTGGGCACCGACCGCTGGGCCGCGATGATCGGCGCGCGTGCCCTGCTGCCGGAACAGCCGGTGCTGGTGGTGGTGTGCGGTACAGCGACGACGATCGATCTGATTTCCCCCGAAGGCCGGTTCGTCGGCGGCAACATCATGCCCGGTGTCGGACTGATGCTGCGCTCCCTGCACACCAACACGGCGGCACTGCCCGATGCGGATGGCGACTACGTGGACCACCCAAGCCAGACGGTCGATGCAATCGTCTCCGGCTGCCATCACGCACAGGCGGGTGCCATTGAACGCCTGTTTCGCCGCCACCGTGCCGAGTATCCCGACCTGATGTGCATCATTTCCGGCGGTTCCGGACGGGCACTCGTGCCCAGGCTCACGATTCCGCACAAGCACCACGACAATCTGGTACTTGAAGGCCTGTACCGCATCAGCCAAAGCCAGACCTGACCCCGGCGAAGCCTGCGATGCGCGTCCTGTTTTTTCTGCTGATCCTGGCAAACCTGCTGTTCTTTGCCTGGAACGCCGGTTATCTGGGCAGCCTCGAGGGCAGCGGCGGCGAACCCGAGCGCCTCGCACAGCAGGTGTCACCCGAGAAGATTCGCATCCTCAGCCCCGAAGAAGCAAAGAAAGCCGCCGCAGATGCCAAGGCCAATCCGCAAAGCTGCCTGGAGTGGGGCACCTTTCCGGTGCAGGAAGTCGAAAAGGTTACCGAAGCCCTGGGAACCCTGGGATTGGGAGACCGGCTCAGTTCACGCAAGGTCGACGAAACGGCAGGCTGGTGGGTCTACATGGCCAGTTTGGGCAGCAAGCCCAATGCAGACAAGAAGGTGGATGAGCTCAAGCGCCTGGGGGTAACGGATTTCTTCATCGTGCAGGACGACGGCCCCAACAAGTTCGCCATTTCGCTCGGCGTATTCCGCACCGAGGAAGCGGCACGCAACTACCTCACCATCCTGTCGGGCAAAGGTGTCAAGACCGCCAAGGCCGAAGAGCGGGAAACCAGGGTGCAAAAGACCGTGTTCCGCCTGCGTGGCCTGGATGCCTCGGCATTGACCAAGCTTGAAGCGATCAAGAAAGACTTCCCGGGGCACGACACCAAGGAGTGTGGCCCGGAAGAGCGCAAGCTGGAGGAAAAGAAGGGCGACGAGAAGAAGGCCTAGCCCGGCTGCAGCGATATCGCTGAAGCTGGTTTCCGGCTAGGCCTGTGACGACGTGGCGCGCACCTTGCGCAGCATGGCCGTGGTGGATCGCTCATGCAGGAACGGGATGGACACCACGCTGCCACCCCAGGATTTGACTTCGGGTGCGCCGACCATGCGCTCAGGTGCCCAGTCGCCGCCCTTGACCAGCACCATCGGCCGCACCGCCAGGATGGCGTTGAGGGGAGTATCTTCGGTAAAGCAGGTCACCAGGTCGACACATCCGAGCGCCGCCAGCACTGCCATGCGGTCCGCTTCGAGGTTGATCGGGCGGTCATCCCCCTTGCCCAGGCGCCTCACCGACGCATCGCTGTTGACCCCCACCACCAGACTTGCGCCAAGCGCGCGGGCTTGCGCCAGGTAGGTCACATGGCCGCGATGCAGAAGATCGAACACGCCGTTGGTAAAGACCACCGGCTGCGGCAACAAGGCAGCGCGTGCTGCCAACTCACCGACGGAACACAGCTTCGCTTCGAATGCAGGCGCCGGAAAGGTCATGGCAGGTTCGTCGTGGCAGGGTCCGGGGTACTGCGCCGCCCGTCGCATCAGACCGTGCTACTGGGCTTTCCAGTGTGGCGGAATGGTCTTCTCGAAATAAGGCAGCGCCTCGATGCGCCGCGCCCATGCGCCAATCTTGCCAGGGCGCGAAGTGACCAATGCCAGATCGGGTTTCTTCAGGTCACAACGGGCCAGCGTGGCAACCAGCGGATAGAGTGCGAAATCGGCGGCGGTAACGGCCGGGCCCGCCAAAAACTCGCCGCGCATGTGCTCGGCGATGAAGCCCAGTTCATCCAGCACTGCCTGGCGCGCTTCGGCAATGCGGTCTTCTTTCCACTTTTCCTTGGGCGTCCACATCACCCACCCGGTCAGCTTGTCGAGGGCCGAGCCCATGCGGTCATCTATCTCGGAGATCCAGCGCCGCACCTGGGCACGCTCCTTGGTCGCACCGGGAATGAGGCGCGGCGTGGCGGGGTATTGCTCTTCCAGGTATTCCACGATGGCGTTCGACTCGGACAGCAGGTAGCCGTCATCATCGATCAACGGCACCTGGCCGCGCGGGTTCTTCGCCAGATACGCGGCGGTCTTCAGGTCCCCGGCGGAGAACGACATCAGCTTGAAATCGTAGGCCAGGCCTTTGTGTTCAAGCGCCAGCCAGACTCGCCAGGCTGGTGGCGATCCGGAGCCATAGTAGAAGGTGATCACGCTGCGCGAAGGGTACCGAGTTGAGCTTCGCCGATTGTAGCTTCTATCCTTTCACCGATTTTCTCGCCGATTTTTTCAGTCAGCTTGCCGCCGACTTCAGCGACACGCCGCGACAACTCCTTGCGATAGCGATTCAGGTCCTGCACCGATTCGAACGTGCGGTCAAACAGCAACGAGGCGTTGTGCAGGATGCGGTCGATCACCTTTTTCTCCCAGACACGATCAAACTGGATCTGCTTGTCCAGCCACTGCTCCAGCCAGGCCGGATCGGGCAGGCGCGACTGAATCGTGTCGTTCGGAAACATGGCCTCGTTCACATGCAGGTTGGTCGGGTGCAACGCCTGCGCGGTCCGGCTGGCGGATGCCATCAGGACGCCGATCTTGGCAAACGCCGCACGCGCCTGATCGCCAAAATTGCCGATCGCGCGTTTCATGTACTGCAGATAGGCGCCCCCATGACGCGCTTCGTCGCGCGAAATCAGGCCGTAGATGTGCTTGATCACCGGCTCGGAGTGCCATTCGGAGGCGCGCCGGTACCAGTGATTGAGGCGAATCTCGCCGCAGAAATGCAGCATCAGGGTTTCCAGCGCCGGCGCCGGATCGAACGGGAAGCGCACCGCATGCAGTTCCGCTTCAGTCGGCAGGTATTCGGGGCGGAACCGGCGCAGGTACTCCAGCAGCACCAGGGAATGCTTCTGTTCCTCGAAGAACCACACACTCATGAAGGCGGAAAAATCCGAATCATGGGCGTTGTCACGCAGAAACATCTCGGTGGCCGGCAGAGCCGCCCATTCGGTGATCGCATTCATCTTGATGGTCTGCGCCTGCTCGTCGGACAGCAGGCTGCCCTCAAATCGATCCCAGGGCACATCGGTCTCCATGTTCCAGCGCACCGCTTCGAACGATTTGAACAATTCCGGATAAAGCATGAATTTCTTCCTTTCAGGCAGCCCGCCCTCTTTCGAGATGGTGGCAGGGAAATATGACGGCAATATCTCTGCCGGTCAAGCGCGGTCCCGTCGAAAAGCCCTGTTGCGAATAACGGCCAGGCCGGGCAGTTGGTGCACGAAATGTGGCAAATCAGACCTCATCGAGCGACGCCAGCAGGCGTTTGGCATCTTTCCGGACCGCCCGCCGCTCGTCGTCGGACAGTCTTGCCAGATTTTTGACCATCAAAGCGGTCCTTGGGTTTCCCGAAAACGCAGATTCATGGGTGTCGAGAAAATGCCAGTACAGCACCGTCATGGGACAGGCCTCGTCGCCATGGCGCTGTTCCGGACGGTATGCACATGAACCGCAATAGTTGCTCATGCGCTTGATATACGCACCGGAGGCCACATACGGTTTCGTTGTAAAGCGTGGACCGGCCGCAAACAGGGCCATGCCCACCGTGTTGGGCAGTTGCACCCACTCGACGGCGTCGACGTACACCGCAAGATACCAGTCGCTGACCTGGCGTGGTTCCACCTGTGCCAGCAGGGCAAAATTGCCGGTCACCATCAGCCGCTGGATATGGTGCGCGTAGCCCTGCCGGAGCGTCTGCCCGACGGCCTCACGCATGCAGTTCATGCGCGTCTGGCCGGTCCAGTACCAGCGCGGCAGCGCGCGGCGGTGCCCATAGTGGTTGGCGCCGGCGAGACCGGGCATGTCAAGCCAGTAGACGCCGCGCATGAACTCGCGCCAGCCCATGATCTGCCGAATGAAACCCTCGACCCCGGCGAGAGGAAGGCTGCGCGCACGATAGGCTTCCAGCACCGCGTCGATCACCTCTCGCGGCGACAGGAGCTTCAGGTTCAGGCAGGGCGCCAGCAGGGCATGCCAGCCAAAGGGTGTGTCCGTCCACATCGCGTCCTGGAATCTGCCAAAGCCCGGCAAGCGGAACCTGACGAAGGCCTGCAACGCGCTGAGTGCCTGATCGCGCGTCACCGGCCAGGCAAATGCCTCCAGCTCCCCGGGGTGATCAGGGAAATGGCGCTGCACCTCCGCCATCACTTCGCGGGTGAGGGCATCCGGGACAAACTGGAGCGGCGGGGGAATCTTGCCCGGCCCGGAAGCCGGAAAGCCGCGGCGGTTTTCCTTGTCGAAGTTCCACACCCCCCCTTCGGGCTCATCGCCCTGCATCAGGATGCCGGTGCGCTTGCGCAGGTGGCGATAAAAGTGCTCCATCAGCAGGGACTTGCGATCTGCTGCCCAGCTCCGGAACGCCGCTTGCGACACCATGAAGTGGGTGTCCACACGCACCTCGAGCGGCACCCCGGCGGCCTCGCAGACATCCTGGAGTGCGGACAGGACACGCCATTCACCCGGTTCACAGACGATCACGCGCTCGGGACGACGCCGCGCCAGCTGGGCGCCCAGTACCGCGCCGAGGGACCCGCCCTCCTTGTCCCCCAACTGAACGTAATGCACCGGGTAACCGCGTCCCTTCAGGGCATCCCGATAGTGCCGCATGGCGGAGAGGAACAACACCAGACGGGCCTTGTGGCTCCACACATGCGTGGCCTCGTCCGCCGATTCGATCATCAGCACCACATCGCATGCGGGATCGAATCCGGTCAGGGCAGGCGCGTCGGGCGCCAATTGGTCCCCCAGAACCAGTACCAGATGGCGACAGGCGTCAGACGGCATGCGAACTCCCGGCGGACCGGACGTCGCGCGCCTTGCGGCATCGCTCCGAACAGTACTTGACCGACTCCCAGTTGCGCGCCCAGGCACGGCGCCAGCTCATGGGCCTGCCGCACACCGCGCAGGGTTTGCTCGGCAGGCTCGCCTTGTTGCCGCGATGTGCCACGTGCCGACCTCAGGAATCCAGCTTGCGCGCCCGCTTTTGCGTCAGCACGTCGTGCAGGTCGGCCAGCCCGAGAATCACCCTGACACCGGCCGGCGGCCGGCGCATCTGGGCCGCCGCCGCGCCCCCGGCCCACACGTCAATCGAATCGGGGAGCGCACCGCGCAGGCCGGCCAGGCTCTCGCCGACCTGCCCGGCGGGATAAGCGCCACTGAAGGACAGGGCCACCACCTCGACCCGGTGCGCCAACGCCGCGCGCACGATGTCGTGCATCGGGGTTTCCACGCCAAGCGAAATGCAGCGGGCACCATCCAGTGCCAGCATCCCTTCGACCATCAGGAGGCCCAGGCCGTGCTCTTCCTGGGGGAGCGTGGTCAGCAGAATGGTCGGGGAACCGTCCTGCTGCGGAATGCCCGCGATCGAGCTGCGCAAGATGCCCTGCACGCACTCCGTGTAGAGGTGCTCCTCGAACACAGCCAGGTCACCCGCCACCCAAGCCTCGCCGACCGCGCGATTTAAGGGCACCACGACGTCGAGGATGAAACGTCCGAGCCCCTGGCGCATGACTATCTGGTTCAAGGTGCGGCGAAGATCGTCCGCCCGATGGGTCTGGATGCAATCGAGCAGGGCCCGCAGCTCTGTCGGCAGCGCGGCTTCGGCCGGCGCCGCCGAACCGAGCGAACGCAGCTCTTCCATCGAGTGGGCAATGATCTTGCCCGGGCGGTAGCCCTGATCCATCAAGCGCTTGATGGCACGCAGCTTTTCTACCTGGTCACGTGGATAGACGCGCTCGCCGGTTGCGTCACGCAACGGTTGGGGAAACGCGTAGCGGCGCTCCCACACCCTCAGCGTGTCCTTGGAGAGGCCCGTATCGCGCTCCACTGCGGCAATTCCCAGATTCATCCGGACACCCGCGAATCATCAACGACGTTTCTTTTCATTTTCTCTTTTGTCCTAGACAAATGCTTGACAAGATCGGATTTATGGCGATATATTACCTAAACGATGCAATTTTGACTAGGACAAATCAACAATTCTTCGGCTTTTTTGCTCACCGGCCCGGACGCCATAACAGCTCTTCGCCACCTTACCGACGCCCCCGCCCCCTTACTTATACCTACCGATCCCTTCCGACGACTCCTTCACCATGAACGCACCCGAGCGCCTGCCCCTCCCCGACATCCAGTCCAGCCATGATTCGCGCAGCCTGCCGATCCAGCGCGTGGGCATTCGCGGCGTGCGCCACCCCATGCGCGCCCGTTCCATCGATGGCACGGAAGTCATGACAGTGGCCACCGCAGACATGTACGTCGGCCTGGCCGCCGAACACAAGGGCACCCACATGTCGCGCTTCATTGAAATCCTGGAGCGCTACGGCCGCGACCTGTCCAGCGTGGCTTTTGCCGAGATGTTCGACCGGATGCTGGAACGGCTCGAAGCCACCACCGGCTACCTGGAATTGCGCTTCCCCTACTTCATCGAGAAAACCGCACCTGTCTCCGGGGTCAAGAGCCTGATGGATTACGACGTGGTCTTGCGCCGCGAAAAGCGCAGCGCCGATGCCACGACAGAATACTGGCTTCAGGTGATGGTGCCGGTCACCAGCCTGTGCCCCTGTTCGAAGGAAATCTCCGCTTACGGCGCGCACAACCAGCGTTCCCACGTGACCATCAAGGCGCTGATGCATGAGGCCCTGCCGATCAGCCATCTGGTGCAGGTCGCCGAGCGCGCCGCCTCCTGCGAACTGTTCGGTTTGCTCAAGCGCACCGACGAGAAATACGTCACCGAGCGCGCCTACGAGAACCCCAAGTTTGTCGAGGACCTGGTGCGCGACATCGCCCTCGAACTGGATGCCGATGCACGTATCGGCGCCTTCACGGTCGAATCGGAAAATTTCGAATCGATTCACAACCACTCAGCCTACGCCTTGATCGAACGCGACAAGCGCGTGGCTTAACGAAAAAGTCACGGGGGCGAAAGAAGGGCGCTGGATATCCCCCCTCCTCCCGCTTCTGGCCTCCTTCTCCCCGTGACTTCCCTCTTCACGGCATCCGTTTCCCGGCATGCAACGTAATACCGGGTATCTGAGCCCGCGTCATCCCAAACAGCAATCGTCATGAACATCGCAATCATCGGCAGTGGCATCTCCGGCCTCTCCTGCGCCTTGCGGCTCGCCCAGCAGGGCCGGCATCAGGTCACGCTGATTGAAGCGGGCGCTTACCTGGGCGGCCATACCAATACCGTCGACGTGACGGTTGACGGCATCACGCACGCCGTCGACACCGGCTTCCTGGTGTTCAACGAACGCACCTATCCAAACCTGATCGCGCTGTTCGAAGAACTGTCGGTGCCCACCGCGAAGAGCGACATGTCGTTCTCGGTCAGCCTGGGCGGTCAGATCGAGTGGGCCGGCACCAATCTTGCCAGTGTGTTCGCCCAGAAATCGAACCTGGTGCGCCCGCGCTTCCTGGCGATGCTGCGCGACATCCTGCGCTTCAACCGCGCTGCCACCGCCGCAGTCGCCGATGGCGCCACCGCAGACCTGCCGCTGGGTGCGTACCTTGAACGCCACCGCTACAGCGCATCGTTTCGCGACTGGTATCTCCTGCCGATGGCCGGGGCCATCTGGTCCTGCCCGACTGCGACCATGCTCGCCTACCCCTTCGCCACCTTTGCCCGCTTCTGCCACAACCATGGCTTGTTGCAGGTGGCCAACCGGCCGCAGTGGTTCACGGTCGACGGCGGCGCGCGTCAGTACGTGCAGCGCATCAGCGCGCAATTGAACCGGCAGGGTGCCAGCGTCCGCCTCAACAGCCCCGTGCGGCGCGTGCGGCGTACTCCCCTGGGCGTACTGATCGACCTCGAATCAAACGGCAGCACGCACACCGAACGCTTCGACCAAGTCGTGCTGGCGTGTCATTCCGACCAGTCACTCGCACTGCTTGCCGATGCATCCGAGGAAGAGCGCCAGGTACTCGGCGCTGTCCACTATCAGTCCAACACTGCCTGGCTGCATACGGACACCGCGCAATTGCCACACCGCAAGGCCACCTGGGCGGCCTGGAACTACCTCTCGTCCGGCCCGGATACCCTCGGGCCCCGCGAAGTGGCGGTCACCTATCTGTTGAACCTGCTGCAACCGCTGCCCTTTACGAGCCCGGTCATGGTGACGCTCAACCCGCTGGCGCCGCCGGCACCAGCCCATGTGATCCGCCAGATTGACTATGCCCATCCGGTGTTTGACCAGGCAGCGATTGCGGCGCAGCAGCGGCTGCCCGCCCTGCAGGGAAGGCGCAGCACCTGGTTTGCCGGCGCCTGGACCGGCTATGGCTTTCATGAAGACGGCCTCAAGTCCGGGCTGGCGGCGGCGGGCGCACTGAACCGCCTCGACGAGGCGGCACAGGCTGCGCCGCAGGCAACGCCGGCGCTGCTGCGCATCGCTGCCTGAGCCAATTGCACCAAGGCAGGCAACGGATGAATGCGTGGCTCCATACCGGACAAGTGCTGCACCGCCGCGTCAAGCCGGTGCAGAACCGCTTTCGCTACCCGGTGTTCTTCCTGCGCTTTCCGCTGCATCGCGTGGCCGAACTGGAGACCGCCCTGTTTGCGGTCAATCGCTTCAACCTGTTGTCGTTTCACTTTGCCGACCATGGCGACGGCGGCGATCCGCTCGCATGGGCGCAGCGCCTTCTGGCCGATGGCGGCATCCATGACGTCGACGGCGAGATCGTGCTGCAAGCCTTCCCGCGCGTACTGGGATATGTCTTCAACCCGGTCAGCTTCTGGTTCTGTCACCGACAGGACGGCAGCTTGCGTGCGGTGATTGCCGAGGTCAACAACACATTCGGCGAGCGCCACTGCTATCTGCTGCAGCCGGGCGCCGCACATGCCCCCACTCAAGCGAACGCCCCTGCGGCGCTGCCATCGCCACGCATCCGCAATGGCGAACTGCTGACGGCCACCAAGGTATTCCACGTGTCCCCGTTTTGCGCCATCGAAGGGGGATACCGGTTCCGCTTCCTCGACAGCCCGAACGGCGTGGTGGCACGCATCGACTACCACGACAGTGAAGGCGCACTGCTGCTGACCAGCGTCAGTGGCCAGCCCCGGCCGTTTACCTCTGCCGCACTGCTTGGCGTGTTCCTGACCCATCCCCTGATGACGCTGGGCGTGGTCGCCCGCATCCACTGGCAGGCCCTGCGCCTGTGGATCAAGCGTGTCCCGTTCCATCGCAAACCGGCACCGCCTGCCGAATTCGTCACCCGTTCGACCTGACCGTAGCTGACCCTGACCTGCCCATGAACACACGCGCCTTGTCCTCCACGCCCAGCGCCCTCCAACCCCCGGCGGCGAGCGTCCGCCCCCCGATGGCGGTGCGCACCATCTTCCGCTTCCTGGCGCAACTCGAAGGCGGTGCCCTCACCGTCACCGGCCCCGGTGGCTTCCTGCAGACGTTCGGCCACCCCGGTCCTGGCGTCCTGCATGCCCACATCACCCTGCACGACTGGGATGTGCTCAAGCGCTGCCTGTCCAGCGGTGACATCGGCTTTGCCGAAACCTACATGGAGGGGCGCTGGGCCTGCGACCACCTGGCGGGCCTGATCGAACTGTTCTGCCGCAACCGGGCCGCGATGGAAAGCGCCATTTACGGTTCGTGGCTGGGTAGCGTCATCTATCGCCTCCGCCACCTGTTCAACAGCAACACCCGCAAGCAGGCAAAGCGCAACATCGAAGCGCACTACGACCTGGGCAATGACTTCTACCGTCTCTGGCTCGACCCCTCGATGACCTACTCGAGCGCGCTGTTCACCGAAGGCTACGGCCAGGACCTGACCTCCGCACAGCACGAAAAGATTCGGCGCGCCCTGCGCGCGCTGGGCACGCAACCTGGCGACCGGCTGCTCGAGATCGGTTGCGGCTGGGGTGGCCTGGCAGAGATCGCGATTCGCGAATTCGGCCTGCATGTCACCGGGCTCACACTCTCCTCGGAACAGCTGGCCTACGCCCGGGACCGCCTGGCGCGCGCCGGCCTCGCCGATCGCGCCGATCTGCAGCTGACCGACTACCGCGACCTGTCTGGCCAGTTCGACCACATTGTCTCGATCGAAATGTTCGAAGCCGTCGGCGAACAGTACTGGGACACCTACTTCGCCGCCGTCAAGCGCAACCTCAAGCCAGGCGGCCGGGCAGTGGTGCAATCGATCACCATCGACGAAGCCCTGTTCCCGCGCTACCGCAAGAGCACCGACTTCATCCAGCAGTACATCTTCCCGGGCGGCATGCTCCCCTCGCCGACCGAATTCCGCGCCCGCGCCGCCCGGGCCGGCCTGCATGCCGCGGAAGGGCTGCGCTTTGGCCGCGACTACGCCGAAACCCTGAAACGCTGGCGTGCCTCGTTCATGGCAGTGCTGCCGGACGTGGCGCGCCAGGGCTTCGATACGCGCTTTGTGCGCCTGTGGGAGTTTTATCTGGCCTACTGCGAAGGCGCCTTCAATGGCGGCTCGACCGACGTGATCCAGTTCGATCTGTCGCACGCCTGAACCTGACTTCTCAACCGGCACCCTCTTGAAACCCTTGTCCACCAACGCTTTGCGACGATTCCCCTCGACGCCTCGGGCGCTCCGCCTGGCCGCGGGCATGATCGCCGCCGCCTGCCTGTGCCTGGCCACAGCAGGGGCGCAGGCGCGCGAAGCCGGGCCGCACATTCGTGCCGCCGTGCCGGACGCCGCGTTGGTCGGCAGCGGGCGCTTCACCTGGTTCGGCTTCCATGTGTACGACGGCGCGTTGTTCGCCCCCGCCGGCAAGTATCAGGCCCCGCGGCCGTTCGCGCTCGAGCTCACCTATGCGCGTGCGCTCAGGGGCGCCGACATTGCCCGCCGCAGCATCGACGAGATCGCCAGGCTCCGGATCGGCACCGAAGCGGAGCACGCCGAGTGGCTGCCGGTCCTGACCGGCCTGTTCCCGGATGTGCGCGAGAACGACCGCCTGACCGGTGTGGCGCGCGGCGAGAGTGCCGAATTCTTCTTCAACGGCAAGCCGGTCGGCGCCATCAACGATCCGAAGCTGACGCGTGCCTTCTTCTCGATCTGGCTCGATGAGCGCACCAGCGCTCCCGGTTTTCGCAAGAAGCTACTCGGCATCGAACCGTGAGCACCGGCGCCCTGACAGCTGCCGGCGAGGCTGTTGACGGCACTGCCCCCGCAACCAGCGTCGCTGCGCCCGCGGCACGCCTCACACGCACCGAACTGGCCGGCTACGGTGCACTGGGACTGCCACTGGCATTCGCCGCCCTGCCCCTGTACGTGTATGCGCCCAAGTTCTACGCCGAACTCGGGCTCTCGCTGGCGCTCTCCGGCGCGGTCCTGCTGGCCGCCCGCATTGCAGATGCGCTGATTGATCCGTGGCTGGGCGCACTGTCCGATCGGGTACGCGCGCGCAAACGCTTCATCGCGGCCTTCCTGCTGCCCCTGGCACTGGGCATGTTCGCGCTGTTTCATCCGCCGGTCTCCGGCAGCGGCCCGCTGACCCTGTGGCTTTGTGCCTGTCTGGCCGTGGTCTACCTGGGCTTCTCGGGTGCCAACATAGCCTATCAGGCCTGGGGGGCGCGCGTCGGCCCTGCGCAACAGCGCACCGCTGTCACGGCCTGGCGCGAGGGGCTGGGGCTGGCCGGCGTGGTCATCGCATCCCTCTTGCCACAGTGGTTCGCCCCCACCATCGAGGCCGGCTTGCCGCAATCGAGCATCGCCTTTCTCGGCCTCCTCCTCGTTTGCGCTGCATTGACATTTCGCCTTGCCCCCCCCGGAGAACCGGCCAGGAGTGGCGCCCGGAACCATTCTCCGGCCACATCCAACATCGCCGTCGGAAGCGTGCTGGCAAGCCGGCGCTTTCGCGTGCTGCTGGGCGTGTTTGCGCTCAACGGCATTGCTTCGGCGATTCCCGCCACCCTGTTCCTGTTCTTCGTCGCCGATGTCCTTCAGGCCCCGCGCGCGGCCGGGCCGTTCCTGGCGGTGTATTTCCTTGCGGCCGCAGTGGCCATGCCTCTGTGGGTACGGATGGCCGCGCGCATCGGCAAGGAGGCGGCGTGGCTGGCTGCCATGGCACTGGCGATCGGCGCCTTTGTCTGGGCCTTTTTCCTCGGCGCCGGCGACACTACGGCCTTTGCCGTCATCTGCATTGCCTCCGGCGTGGCGCTCGGCGCCGACCTGGCGGTGCCGCCAGCCCTGTTGGCCGACGTGATCGAAGCCGACGGCGCCCAGGGCGGTGAGGGCGCCTACTTCGGCATCTGGAACCTCGTCACCAAACTCAATCTTGCCCTCGCAGCAGGGCTTACCCTGCCGGCGCTGGCCTGGGCCGGCTACACCTCCGGTTCGACTGCGCCCGCCGCCCTGGGCGCCCTGGCGGCGGCCTATTGCCTGGCGCCATGCCTGCTCAAGCTCGCGGCGGCGGCGCTCCTGGCGCGCTTTCGCGCATCGCCCTGAATCCACCCTACGGCATCTGCCCTCCCTTTCTCCCCATCGCTACCGAAAGTCCCACCATGCTGAAACCTCTCCGCCATCCCTTGCGCCTCCTTGCCCTCCTCGCCCTAGCCTTCAGCATCACGATGACCGCAGGTTGCTCCAGCGTGCCGGTCGATACCTACAAGGCCGAAAAACCGGTCCTGGAGCTGGACAAGTATTTCAACGGAACGCTCGATGCCTGGGGCATGTTCCAGGATCGCTCCGGCAAGGTGATCAAGCGCTTCACGGTGGTCATGCGCGGTACCTGGGTGGGTGATACCGGCACACTCGATGAAGACTTCACCTACTCCGACGGTACCAAGGAGAAACGCATCTGGACCATCAAGAAGCTGCCCGGCGGGCGTTACACCGGAACTGCCGCTGATGTCGCCGGCGAGGCTGCCGGCAGCGCCGTCGGCAACGCGCTGAACTGGAAGTACGTGCTCAAGCTCCCGGTGGACGGTAAAGTGGTGGAAGTCGATTTCGACGACTGGATGTTCCTGATCGACGACAAGGTCATGCTCAATCGCGCCGAAATGAGCAAGTTCGGTTTCAAGCTGGGCGAGGTCACCCTGTCGTTCACCAAGCGCAATTGAAGACACCCGTGTCCCTGAACCGGCCCATCCGCGACTGGCGCGGCAAACGCGTCTGGATTGTCGGTGCCTCCACCGGCATCGGTGCCGCGCTGGCACGTCAGCTGGCCGCCAGCGGTGCGCGCCTGGCCCTGTCAGCCCGCTCGGCCGACAAACTGGCCGCGCTGGCGGCAGATTGCAAGGATGCACTGGTACTGCCGCTGGATGTGCGCGATGCGCCGGCGCTCGCCGCCGCGCATCAGTCCATCCGCGCCAGCTGGGGCGCGCTCGATGTCGCGATTCTCAATGCCGGCACGTATGCCCCGATGCGCGCCGACCAGTTCGATCTGGCGCACATGGACGAACATTTCGCCGTGAACTTTCACGGCGTGACCAACAGCCTGGCGGCCCTGCTGCCCGACTTCGTGGCACGGGCGGGAGAGCATCCGCTAATCGCCATCGTCTCCAGCGTGGCCGGTTTTGCCGGGCTGCCCAAATCCCTGGCGTACGGGCCTTCCAAGGCGGCGCTCATCAATCTGGCCGAAACGCTGTACCTGGATCTGGCGCCACTGGGCATCGGCATCACGTTGATCAATCCGGGCTTTGTCGACACGCCGCTGACAAAACAGAACGATTTCAAGATGCCGGCCCTGATCAGCGCCGATGAAGCGGCCACCGAAATCGTCGCCGGCTTTGCGCGCGGCGAGTTCGAAATCCATTTTCCGAAACGTTTCACCCGCACCATGAAAGCCTTGCGCCTCCTGCCCTACGGCGCCTACTTTGCCGCAGTTCGCAAATCCACCGGGCTATGATGGGGGCACCATGAGCACTGCGCATCCTCCCCAGAACACACACCGAAACGCAGCGCCCTCGGCGCGCCTGGCGCGCGTCATCGCTTTCTTCGAGACGATCACGCTGGCGGAGGTGGCACAGCTTGGCCAGCACTACACGGAAGATGCCTGGTTCAAGGATCCGTTCAATGAAGTCACCGGGCACGCGCCGATGCGGCGCATTTTCGAGCACATGTTCGAGCAGGTACATGAACCGCGCTTCGTGATCCTCGAGGCGGTCGAGCAGGGCGATGCCGCCTTCCTCACCTGGGAGTTCCGCTTTCGCATGAAGCGTTTCGATACGGTGACGGTACAGGTGGTGCGCGGCGCCTCACACCTGCGCTTCGCTGCCGACGACCGCGTCCACTATCACCGCGACTACTGGGACGCCGCCGAAGAACTCTACGAAAAGCTGCCGCTGGTCGGCAGTCTGATGCGCATCCTCAAACGGCAGGCCGGCTAGCGCGCCTCACCCTCGGCCGCAACAACCGGCCGCAAACCCTTGTGCACCAACGGTTTGCGGCGTATGGTCCGGCCCGGTCCGGAGCGAAGGCCTTACTTCTTGGCCGGTTCTTCCGCCCGGCGCGGTGCCACCGGAATGTATTCGAACACCTTGACGACCTGCTTGACACCGCTGGTCCGCGCCGCCACCTGCGCGCCGCGCTCACCTTCCTCGCGGGTGACCAGGCCCATCAGGTAGACCACACCGGCTTCGGTCACCACCTTGAAGGCATTGGCCAGGACTGACGGGTCGTCCACCATGTTGCCTTTGACCTTGCCCGTGAGGATCGAATCGTTGGTGCGTGCCGTCAGCGATGACACGCCGGCGATTTGCAACTCATTGACGATCGACGCGACGTTCTCGACGCCGCTCACAATTTTCTCGGCCTCGGCCTTGGCCGCCGCGTCCGGCACTTCCCCGGTGAGCAATACCTTGCGGTTGAAACTGGTAACGTTGATATGGCTGCGCCCGCCCAGCTTCTCGCTCAGACGGCCTTCGGCCTTGACGTAGATCGCGCGGTCTTCCGTCTGTGCGCCAAGGGTGCGACGATCGTCCACCGCCAGCGCCCCGGCCGCGATGCCGCCAGCCACCACAGGGACGCAACCTTGCAGGAGCGGTACCGCCATCACGGCGGCCAGCAGTACGGGTGCACATTTCATCAGTCTTCTCCCATCAACGAACAATCGATGCCATCGCACATGCAGTGGATGGCGAGCAGGTGCACTTCCTGGATCCGCGCCGTGCGCGTAGCCGGCACCCTGATTTCGACATCGCCTTCGCCCAGCAGTTGCGCGATCTTGCCGCCGTCCTTGCCGGTCAGGGCCACCACGCGCATCTCGCGCGCGTGGGCGGTCTCGATGGCGGCCAGCACGTTGCCCGAATTGCCGCTGGTGGAAATGGCCAGCAGCACATCGCCAGGCTGGCCCAGCGCCTCGACCTGCTTGACGAACACCTGGTTGTAATCGTAATCGTTGGCGATCGCCGTCAGGATCGACGAATCGGTGGTCAGGGCAATCGCCGCCAGACCGGGACGCTCGCGTTCGAAGCGCCCGACCAGCTCTGCCGCAAAGTGCTGGGCATCGCCAGCCGAACCGCCATTGCCGCAGGCCAGGATCTTGCCGCCGTTCATCAACGCATTGACCATCGCCTGGGCACCATCGGCGATGGCGCCGTCAATCTGGTTGAGGGCTGCCTGCTTGGTCTCGATGCTGGCCTGAAAATGCTCGCGCACACGGGCACGCAAATCCATGGATTGCCTTCGGATGATGGGATGGGCTGATTATAGCCGCCACCCCCTGCCTGCACTCTGAAACGATGGTGTTTCAGAGTGTAAAAGCGGCCTTTACCCAATCGACCGCAGCCGCATCCAGGGTTGACAGGAGCACGCAGTCAAAGCGGCACGGCGCTTCCCGCTGGCGCATCAGGTAGTGCATGGCGGCCGCCACGATACGGCGCTGCTTGCGCGCGTCGATGCTCTCGGCGGCGCTGGCAAAGGCACCCTTGCCGCGCAGGCGCACCTCGACAAACACCAGCGTGGCGCCATCGCGCATGATGAGGTCCACTTCGCCCATGCGGCAGCGGTAGTTGCGCGCCAGCAGCACCAGGCCGTGGTGCTGGAGGTATTCCAGCGCCAGCTGCTCGGCGGCGTCCCCGCGGGCCTTGGTGGCGGGCGTTGCACCACGCGGACGGCCGCGCCCGGCATTGCCGGCGGGCACCCCTGTCACCGGACGATGACCGCGTCACCATCGCGGAATTCGACTTCGGTGAGCGTGCGCGCGATCAGTCCGTCCTGCACCTTGAGCCGGCCGGTAGCGCCATCAAGCTCAAACGTGCCATGGCCCTGGGAAAGCATCAGCGCCACACGCCAGGCATCCACACCAAGCGCGTAAAGGCGTTCGAGCTCGGCCGACAGGGGCGCTGTCGGCCGGGCCACCGCATTGGGCTCGGCGGCACGGTGCAACCACGGCATGTCCATGAAGCGCACGCCGTTCAGGTCGTGCACCTTCTGCGCATCGTCGCGCGGGGCTCCGGTGAACACCTGCGCCGTGGCGATCAGATTGGCACTGCGCCCCAGGTAAGGGCGCAACAGGCGGGCTGTCTGCGCATCGACGGCAAGGAACACCACGTCCGCCCTGGCGCGCTCAACCTCCTGACGCACACGCGCCAGGTTGCCGGCATACTCGATCACGTCTCCCACCCGGCCGCCCTGTTTGATCCAGGTCTCGGTGAAAGCGGCTGCGGCCCGCTTGTGCAGGGCCGACGCGCTGCTCACCACAATGGCGTTGCGCGCCTCGTTGCGCCACGCGGCCTGGGCCGCCCCCTGCGCTTCGAACTCGATGTTGAGGGTGAGGGCACGCATCCCGGCCGGCAGCCTCGGGATGGTCAATGGTGCGTCGGCAGTCATCTCCGGCAGGTTGAGCACCAGGGTGGGCACCGGCATGGCTTCTGCCATCAGGGCCCCGACCTCGGCGCGCGTCAGCGGCCCCACCACCACGAGCGCGCTGGCGGCCGCATCGCGATAGGCTGCCAGCACCTGCGCAGCGGAACCATCGGTCTCGATCAGGCGCACGGCCGGCTTGTCCTTGTCGGCCTCGCGCGCCGCCATGAAACCGGCACGCGTGGCTTCTGCCGCGCGCGCCAAGGCTGCCATGCGCAGCGGCAGGATCAGTGCAACACCCGAGCGCGCAACGGGTGCAACGGCGGGTGCAGCAGGGGCTCCAGCGGCGGGGGCGGGGGCGGGAGCCATGGCAGGGGGTGCATTGGCCGCCACCGGCGTCGGCGTCATCGGCGTGTCGGCAGCGCTTGCCGCAGCCGGCTGGGCCAAGCACAATGCGGGAAGCGCCATGCACGCTCCTGCAGCACACAGGGCGGCGACGGCGCGGCGCCAGGGGCGCATCATCCACCCTTCTTCCGGACTGCCCCACGCACCTTGCACACGATGGCCGATCAAGAACACTCCCCGACAGGGAAAACAACAGGGCAAGAAACCGTGCAATCACCAGAGCCGCAGACCGCACGACCGCTGCCGGACCAGGAGGGCAGCGCGGTGATGACCGCCGGATTATATGTGGTGGCCACACCGCTCGGAAACCTCGATGACATCACCTTGCGTGCACTGGCGGTGCTGCGCAGTGTTGCCCTGATCGCCGCGGAAGACACGCGCACCTCCGCCACTCTGCTGCGGCACTTCGGCGTGACTGCACCCACGCTGGCCGCGCACGAGCACAACGAGCATGAAGCCGCCACACGCATCGTCGCCGCGCTCACCGGCGGGCATGCGGTGGCGCTGATCAGCGATGCCGGCACCCCTGCGGTGTCGGACCCGGGCGCACGCATCGTGCGCGCGGTACGCAAGGCCGGCTTTCCCGTGATCCCCGTTCCAGGCCCGAACGCCGCGATTGCGGCGCTGTCGGTTTCCGGCCTGGAGGGGCCGTTCCATTTCGCCGGCTTCCTCGCCCCCAAAAGCGGCGCGCGGCGCAAGCAGCTTGCGGCCTTGAAGCCGCTCGCCGCTACGCTGGTGCTGTACGAAGCCCCGCATCGCATCCTCGATCTGGCGGCAGACCTGGCGCTGGAACTGGAGCCGGCACGTGAAGTGGTGATCGCGCGCGAGTTGACCAAGCGCTTCGAGACCCTGCATGCCTGCCGCATTGACCAATTGGCGGGCTGGCTTGCCGCCGATGCCAACCAGCAGCGCGGCGAATTTGTGGTGCTGGTGGAAGGTGCGCCGGAAGCCACCGGCATGGACGCCGAGGCACTGCGCGTGCTCGACCTGCTGCTGGCCGAGATGCCGGTCAAGTCAGCCGCCGCACTGGCCGCCAGGATCACCGGGCAAGCGAAGAACGACCTGTATGCCGCCGCCCTTGCGCGCAAGCAGCAGGCGTAATGCGGCTTGCCGTAATGGCTTACCTGAGCACGAACACCGGCTTGAGCTGCAGGGTCTCGCGGATCCGCTCGGCGATCTTGTTGGCCTCGTCACGGTTCTTGTACGGGCCGATCTGCACCCGGTTCACCGCACCGCCGGGCACCACAAAGATCGTGTCCGTGAGCCAGGCCAGTTCACGCGCGACGCGCGCCTTGAAACTCTCGGCGTTGTCGCGCGCGCCGAACGCGCCGATCTGCAGGTAGACGCCATCGGGCTGGGTGGCCGTGGGCAAGGTCGTGGTGGCAGGCTCCGGTGCGGCTGCCGGCACCGGCGTTGC
>CAYUEG010000009.1:51906-59475 GCA_964443245.1 uncultured Burkholderiales bacterium
TCGCCAGAAGCGTTGGTGGGAGCGCCTCTCCCGGCCGTGGCTGATCCGGCTGAAGCCACCAGTGGCGGCCGGTCGCCTTCCCGCACGCGCACCACATCGACCAGCGCACTGCCCTGGTTGATGTAGTCCAGCTTCAGCGCGGCAGTATAGGAAAGATCGATGATGCGATCCGAGTGGAACGGCCCGCGGTCGTTCACCCGCACCACCACGCTGCGCCCATTGGCCACGTTGGTCACGCGCACATAGCTGGGGATCGGCAGCGTCGGGTGCGCCGCCGTCATCGCGTACATGTCGTAGGGCTCGCCGGATGATGTTTTCTGCCCGTGGAACTTGCGTCCGTACCAGGAGCCGATGCCGCGCTGCATGAAGGGGCGGTTGTCGGTGAACGGCTGGTAGGTCCTGCCGAACACCACGTAATTGCGGTTGGTGGCGGAGCGCAGCGGCGGTTCATCACGCGGAATCGCGTCCGGGGTCTGCTCCAGATTCGGGGGAGGATTGTCACCGGGGCCATCATCCTGGTAGTAGCCACCCCCGCGCCGCTGCACCACCGGCGGCATCACCGGTGCCGGTGCGCGTGACACCTGGGGCTGCGGGATCGGCGAGGTCGATTCCTGTGGCGTGCGCTGCGGTGCAGGCGGGCTGCTGCCGCCGAACGGATTCAGTGCGCCGCAGCCGCTGACGAGCAAGGCCATGCCGACCACACTGCCGCGGACCGGCAAACGCAAGGGAGCACGCCTGGTCAACATGGTCAGCACGCTCAGAACTTGAAGCCGCGATGCAAGGCCACCACCCCGGCGCTGAGATTGAAGAAATCGACTTTGTCGAACCCGGCGTCTTCCATCATCCTCTTCAGGGTCTCCTGGTCCGGATGCATGCGGATCGATTCGGCCAGGTACCGATAGCTCGCATCATCGTCGGCGATCTTCTTGCCCAGCCACGGCAAGAGGTTGAACGAGTACAGGTCATAGGGCTGCTTGAGCGGTGCCCACACCTTGGAAAACTCCAGTACCAGCAGCCGCCCGCCCGGACGCAGCACGCGCCGCATTTCGGCCAGGGCGCGATCCTTGTGGGTCATGTTGCGCAGCCCGAACGCCACCGACACGATGTCGAAATGATCGTCCGGAAACGGCAGCTTCTCGGCATCGCATTGCAACGCCGGGCCGTCGAACCCCGCGTCGAGCAGGCGGTCGCGGCCGACACCGAGCATGTCACGATTGATGTCGGTCAGCCACACCGTACCGCCCCCGTCTGCGCCAACGCCGACACGGCGCGAAAACTCCAGCGAAAGATCGCCGGTGCCGCCGGCCACATCGAGTACGCGCATGCCATGGCGCACGCCCGACTGGCCGATGGCAAAGGCCTTCCATACCCGGTGCAGGCCGAGCGACATGACGTCATTCATCACATCGTACTTGCGTGCCACGGAGGCAAACACCTCACGCACGCGCGCGGCTTTCTCCTCTTCGCGAACGGTCTGAAAGCCGAAGTGGGTATCGCTCACGAAACTGGCCGGCTACAGCTTGTAGGTAGTGCCCAGGCTCGCACCCGGCGTCTTCGCCTGCGGCTCCGCAGGCTTCGCTGCGGCTTGTCCGGCCGCGTCGCGCGAACCTCCAGCCGCCGCCAGGCGCTTCAGGTAGTCCGCCCAGAGCGCTTCCTGATTCCGGCCCAGTTCGTACAGGTAATCCCAGGAGTAGATACCGGTGGAATGGCCGTCCGAAAAAGTCGGCTGGATCGCGTAGTTGCCGACCGGTTCGACATGGTCGATCGTGATGTCGCGTTTGCCGACCTGCAACGTCTCCTGCCCAGGCCCGTGGCCGCGCACTTCTGCCGACGGGCTTTGCACCCGCAGGAACTCGAAGGTGAATTCGAAGCGCTGGCCATCGTCAAACGCCACCTCGAAGCGGCGGCTTTGCTGGTGCAGCTTGATCTCCGTCGGGAGGGGGGAATCTTTGGTGAGGCCGGCCATGATGGAACCGGATTGTATCGGGTTCCACAGCCTGCTCCCATGAATGCGCCACCGCTCCGGAGCGCCACCGGCCCGGAACGCTCCCGCCCGGCGACCGGCCCGGGGCGCGCCGCAGCCGCTGGCGCGATGCTCAGGCGGCCGGACGCATGTCGATCATCTCGTAATCCGCACCGCGCCGCTTGAGCGTGACAAACAGCCATTTGCCGACCTTGCCGTCTTCCTTCAACTCGACGATCCGGTTTGGCTTGAACCAGCCGGCCGGCGCAAACAGGTGGTGCCCCCCCTGTGGCGCGCGCACGTGGAAGCAGGCCACCCAAGCCTTGGCACCCGCAGCGTTGATGCCCGTCAGGCGCACCGCCGCCGGTTGGGGAGCCGCGGCCAGCAGTTCCAGCCCGGCCTCCAGTTCGGTGGTGCCGGCCTCGGCAATCCAGCGCGCTTCGGCCAGGCGCAGCGGTTCATCCCGACCCGGCGCGGCCTTGAGCGCCAGCAGCAGCCCCGGTTTGTAGCGCCCTGCCCCAGCCATGCGCCGCAGCCGGGTTCCGGCTTCGCTCACGTCCAGCACCTGCCACTCCTCGACATCGCGCCGTGCCGCCCGCATCATGTGCTCGCGCCGCGCATGGCCGGCGCCCTGGAAGATGAACATTTCATCGGCACGACGCCGGCTGCTCGCATCCGCTTCCTCATTGGCGAGGAAAGGCTCGCCCGCCAGCAGGCAGTACATGCTGTCGAACGTGCCATTGCCGTTGCTGCCGTAAGCCACGTCCACTTTGTGGCGCGCACTGCCCACAACCGGCGGCGAGGTCCGGTCATGGCGCCGGCCATACTTCTCCTCGCACCAGGCCCCGTGCAGGCGGGTCAGCAAGGCCGGTGTGCCGCTGGGGGTAAACGAAGGCGGCAGGCCGACCTCGCTGCAATGCTGCCCCAGCCCCAGCAGGTGAATCCGCTTGCGCAGGCTGCGCGACAGTGCCGTCACATCGGCAAAATGGATCGCACCGCCGACGTGGATGATGCGGATGCGCTGCCTGGCCGGATCCGCCGACGGCGGCAGGTCGGCGCGGGTCAGGGCACGCGTCAGTCCGGCCGGGAGCCAGGTGACCCGGACCTTGGCTTCCCACAGGGCCGCCAGGTCGTAGGCGCATTCGCGTTCGCGACCCGACGCGGTGCCGCCGATGAGCCCGTACAGCAGCATGCGGCCATGGATCGACGCCACGCTGACAAAGCGCTTCGGGTGCAGGCTGTCCGGCACCGGCGTGCCGAGCACGCCGTGCTCGCGCGCCAGATCGGCATAGCGGATCAGTGCCGCCTCGGCCGTGCCGTCCGGCATCTGGCCGGCACGCGAGGCTCCCTTCAACCGTTCGCACGCCAGATCCGCCGCCCGCGCCAGACACAGGGCCAGGCGCGGCCGCAACTCGGGCGCCCGCCCCAGCGCCGCCAGGGCGCATTCCCAGTAAGCCTCTTCGACCCGGCGCCAGAGCGAGACGGCATGGATGTAGGCGCCGCGCTCGGTTTCGCCCAGGGGCAGGGGTTTGCCGGTGTAGCGCTGCGCATACTGCGTTTCAACCTCGACGCGCTGGGCCCGCACCGTCTCGAGAATCTCCAGCCGCGTGTGCGGCTCCAGGCCGTTCTCCTCGAATTCGGCAATCAGGGTTTCCAGCGCATGGTGGGCGGCACGCGCATCGGTCAGAGGCAGGCTGCGGATCCAGTCCTTGGCGTCGCGCGCGCTGGCAACACCGGGACGCTGGCTGAGCAGGAATTGGCTGTGCAACATGGGCAATCTCCTTGGCGACCGTGCTGGCCCATCGGCAGGGACGCACGGACTATGACAAACGCATAAAGGATATGACGATGGCATACTACCGCCAAGCCCCGGGCGCTGGCAAGGAGCGATTCGAAAAGCTTTGTAACGGGCGTGAACTAGTTCACGCAAATCCGTTGCCGGGCGTTACAAATGCGACAAAAACGCGCCTGGCTTGCTGATCAAGCCGGCGCGGCGGGACATGCAGAGGAGCCGGGCACTGGCCGGCAATGGCCGGGCGCTGTCGGCGCCCCGGCGGCGCTCAGACGAAATTGAGCGACTGGGTGGCATCGCCACCCGGGCCGAACTTGGTCGGGTTCAGCCCCTTGGCCATCAGGAGGCCAATGAAATCGGCACTTTCGAGGCTGCGAAACTTGAACAGGACCGCACGGCCCTTGCCCAGACGCAGGCGCACGCCGTCCTTGTACAGGTTGATTTCTTCGGGCTTGTCGTAGGTGAACGCGGTCACCTTCGATTGCCCTTTCATGATCAGGCGCAGGCTGGTCATGATCAGGTGCCCTTCGTCCATCGGCGTGGCACCCTTGAGCGGCACCATCGAGGTACCGACACTGCCCGGCTGATAGGCCATGTTGGGCAGCAGCTTCAGGCCGGCGCCCACGCTGCCGCCGGCGTCCTCGCCTTCGAGCATGATCGCAATCTCGCCCCAGTGCGCCACTTCGCCCTCGGCCAGCTTCAGGCCGCGCATGAGCACGTTGGCCGACGAAATCTCCGGAAACTTCCCGGCACGCATGTCGGTCAGCATGCGCAAGCGTCCGAGTTCCACCTTGGTCTGGGCGATCTGCTGGTCCTTCAGGCCGAGGAACGCCTGGATGCGCTGCAGTTCCTTCTCCTCGGTTTCGGTGAGCTTGCCCTGCGCCATCATGGCGTCGGCCGCCGTCTGGTACTGCTCGCGCCGCACCATCGTGAAATCCTGCGCCGCAGCGCCGACCTCCAGTTCGTTCTTCAGTTTCTCCAGGTGCTTGACCTTCTCCGGCGTGAGCTTGCCGTCGGCCACCGCCTTCTTCACTTCATCCCGATAGGCGACCTTGTTGGCATCTTCCTTCTTGCCAAACAGCATGTCCTTCAGACCCATTGCGTTCTCCCTTGCGTATACCGGACCCGGCGCGGCGCGCCCCGACTCCAACACATCCCGCATTCTACGGGGTCAGGCGGAAATCGTCTCTCGCCAGGACCCCGGGGAAACTTTCACACCGCGCCCCCATAGGTGCAGCGCTCGAAATCACCGCCGCGCTCCAGCAGGTCGACCAGTGTAATCTTCCAGGGGCGGTCGGCATGCACTTCGAGCACCTTGCCCGGCTTGAACCAGCCGGCCGGCATGATCACCGAATCGGGCGCCTGCACCGCTTCAACCGCCGGTGCCATGAAGCCCTGGTGCCACGGCTCCCGGGCGGCGTTGATGCCGGTCTGCTTCAGGGCCACCGGCATCGGCGTGCCCGGGATCGCGCGCACGCCGGCCATGATCGAATCGTCTGTCAGCCACTGCACCCAGCGCACGCTGCCCATCACGAAGCCCTGGCTGCCATCCGGGCGCACCGCCAGCAGCGTGCCGGGGGCGATGCGCGCCCCGCGCATGCCCTTGGCGCGCGTGATCCGAAGGCCGGCGATGCTTTCGTCGCGCAGCTGCCACTGCTCCAGCGCCAGACCATGCATCTGGCTGAAGTCATCATCGTCGCGCGTGGCGATCCGGCCGAAGGTGGCGATCTCCTGGCGCTGCTTGGCACTCAATTCCTTGACCTCACCCGGTTGCTTGAACGGCTTGCCCCCGATGTAGTAATGCATCGGCACCATGCCCACCGCCACCAGCGCGTTGCCGGAAGCCTGGCGCCGCACCTGGGCACGGTTGACGCGGCCATCGCACCAGTGCTGGTACAGGTTGATCAGCTGCTGCTCCACCGCCGGCATGGTGCAGTCGTCGCCCAGACCCAGGTTGGCCGGGCTCTCGCCCTTGCGCAGCATGATCACGCGATTCTTGATCGAGAGCGAAAGCTCGCTGATGTCGATGAAGCGATGGTCCGGCCCGGGCACTGCCTCGCCAGCGGGCGAACCGTCCTTGAGGCGGAAGCCACCCCCCTGCGAGGCCAGGTTGGTCAGCACCGGCAGCTTGACCGGGTTGGCCGGCATCGCCGGCAGCACCGTGTTCTTCGGTGACCAGCGCTCCAGCCAGCGCAGGATCTGCGTCGACTGGCGCGCATTCCATTCGTTGTAGGAACCCAGCGTCACCAGCACCGGCTGGCTGTACACCGCCATGCAGGTGGTGGCCGGGGTTTCGCTGAGCAGCGGGTCCTTGAGCTTCTCGCCCGCGACTTCAAGCATTTCGGCCGCGCGAAAGATCCGGTGCAGCATCTGCCAATCGGCTGCGGCAGCTTCGACGTTGGTGCGCGCGGCATCGATCATCATGCGTACATGCGCATCGAGGGCGCGGTGGCACACCATCGCCGCCTGCGCCTTCAGATCGCGCTCGCCCGCCAGCAGGGATTGCACGCCGACCAGCCAGGCGGTGCGGAAGGACTGCCAGAGCAACAAGTTGTTGTTGCGCGCCGCCAGCTCCAGCTCTGCCAGCGGCAGGGCCCGATGGACAAACTTCTTGGCCGATTCTCCCTGCACGAAGGCGAGCTGTTCCCGCAGCAGCTCGAGAATCTCCACCAGCACGGCAGGCTTGAGGCTGGCGCGCGCCAGCGCATCCAGCTGGGAACGCAGTTGCAGCTGCGCCGTGGCGGGGTTGGTGACAGGCAGGGCATCGAGCCAGACGCTGCAGTCCTTCGCGTTGGCAAAGGCGGGTTTGGCGGCGGCATCCGGGGCCGGCAGTTCAAATTGAATGGTCATGGCAGAAATTGCAAAGCCTCAAGCGGAGCGTTCACACGCAGACAGGTGCGGGCGCGAAGCGGCATATCGTACTCCCAAGCCCCGCCCCATGCCGGTGACATTTCGCACAAAGCACGCACTTTGTGCGAAAGAAACAGCGCCAGCCCCTGCGCTATTCCCTCGCCGTGCGTTTACCTTACAGCAGCACCCGCTCGATGCCGCCGTTGTTGGCGCGCGCCACATACTCGGGCAGCCAGTTCTCGCCGAGCGTGGCCTTGGCAATCTCGACCACGATGTAATCGGCGTCCACATCCACATCGGTGCGGTAGCGCGAGAGGCCCTGCAGACACGACGGGCACGAGGTGAGGATCTTCACCTCGCCCTTGAAGCCGTCGGCGCGCACCTTGTCTTCGCCCTTGCGCATTTCTTCTTCCTTGCGAAAGCGCACCTGTGTCGATACGTCCGGCCTCGTGACGGCCAGCGTGCCCGATTCGCCGCAGCAGCGCTCGTTCAACGCGACCTTCTGGCCCATCAGCTTCTCGACCACCTCGGTCGGCTTGTAGGTCTTCATCGGCGTGTGGCAGGGGTCGTGATACATGTAGCGCGTGCCGTTCAGGCCATCGAGCCTCACACCCTTCTCGAGCAGATACTCGTGGATGTCGAGCAGCCGGCAGCCGGGGAAGATCTTGTCGAATTCGTATTTCTGCAACTGGTCCATGCAGGTGCCGCACGAGACGATCACCGTCTTGATGTCCAGATAGTTGAGCGTATTGGCCACGCGGTGGAACAGCACGCGGTTGTTGGTGGTGATCTCCTGGCCCTTGTCGTGGTTGCCGCTCGCGGTTTGCGGATAGCCGCAGCACAGATACCCGGGCGGCAGCACCGTCTGCGCGCCCACGTGATACAGCATCGCCTGGGTGGCGAGGCCCACTTGCGAGAACAGCCGCTCCGAGCCGCAGCCGGGGAAGTAGAACACCGCTTCCTG
>CAYUEG010000010.1:0-58898 GCA_964443245.1 uncultured Burkholderiales bacterium
CTCGATGCGCGTGTGGCGGGCGCCGGCGAGGTGCTGCTATTGGCCCGTCTGGAACCGGATGATGGAGGCGAGGGCACGACGTTCAGCGAAGCCTCGCGCGTCTTTGTCGTGCCGCCGCACTGGGGCAAAGCTGCGCTCCAGCCCGCGCCTTAGCCGGCGGGAGCCGCTGACAGCGTCAGTGGCCGTGCTTGGCCTCGCCGATCAGGTGATCCAGGCTTTGTTTGCGATGGTTGCTCTTGTTCCACAGGATCACCAGTGTCATGGTGCCGGAAACGAACATGCCAAACAGGATGATGATGGTGTTGATCGAAAAATCGGCACGGATCAGCAAGGCATAGATCCCAAGCATGACCAGAATGTTCAGGTTCTCGTTGAAGTTCTGCACCGCGATCGAGTGTCCGGCGGAAAGCAGTACGTGCCCGCGGTGCTGCAGGAGTGCATTCATCGGCACCACGAAGTAACCCGCCATTGCCCCGACGATCACGCACAGCGGATAGGCAAACCAGACGTCCGTTACCAGCACCATCGGCAGCATGACGAAGCCCATGATCACACCGAACGGCAATACCCCGAGGGATTTTTTCAAGGGCACGAACCGTGCCGCCGCGACGGCACCGACGGCGATGCCGACCGCAACCACGCCTTGCAGGATGGCACCCTTGTCCAGCGGCAGGCCCAATTGCTGTTCGGCCCACTTGAGCACGATGAACTGCAGCGTGGCACCGGCGCCCCAGAACAACGTGGTGACTGCCAGGGAGATCTGCCCGATCTTGTCTTTCCACAGGGTCACGAAGCAGTGGGCGAAATCCTTCACCAGGACGACCGGATTGGTGGGTTGCTTCGCATACCTTGCACCGGTATCCGGGATGAAGAGATTGAAGGTGGCGGCGATCACGTACAGGCCGGCGATCACCACCATGGCGATTTCGGGCGCCGAATCGATGCCGAAGTTGTACAGCACCACGTCCATTTCAAGCAGGGCGCCGGACAGTTTCGGACTGATGAGCAGGCCGCCGACCACGGTACCAAGGACGATCGAACCCACGGTCAGGCCTTCGATCCAGCCATTGGCCACCACCAGTTGCTCGGGTGGCAACAGTTCGGTGAGGATGCCGTATTTGGCCGGCGAATAGGCGGCGGCGCCAAAGCCGACCAGCCCGTAGGCGAGCAGCACGATGACATAGTCTTCGGTGCCCGGAATGGCGAGGAACTCGGAAAAAAGCAGCAGCAGGCAACCGGAAATCTTGATCAGGTTGGTCAGGAACATGACCGTTCCTTTGGGGCGGGAATCGGCAAAGGCACCCACAAACGCCGCCAGCGCCACGTACGAGACCGTAAAGAAAAACTTCAGGAGCGGCGTCATCTCCTTGGGCGCCTGCAATTCGATCAGCAATGCGATCGAGGCGATGAGAAGCGCGTTGTCCGCCAGCGACGAGAAAAACTGCGCCGCCATGATCGTGTAAAAGCCGCGTTTCATGGTGTGTTGTCGATTAGAATTATCAGGACGGCGCCGTTGTTGTGTCTTGTCTCCGGTGGCGCGCAGGCTTTATATCACGAGACCGGCTTTTTCCAGCCTTTTGCCGCTTTGAGCCCCTCCCATGCCGCGCCCGATACGAGCCCGAATCTCCGCTGATGCGCTGCGCCATAACCTGGCCGTGGTGCGTCGCATGGCACCACAGAGCCGGGTGTGGGCCGTGGTCAAGGCCAACGCCTACGGCCATGGGTTGCTGCGCGCCGCCGAGGCCATGCGTTCTGCCGACGGATTTGCCCTCCTGGACCTCGCCGAGGCGGTGCGCCTGCGCGAAGCCGGTTTTGCCCATCCCATTCTGCTCCTGGAGGGGTTTTTCGAAGCGCACGACTTAAGTGAGGTCGATACCCTGCACCTGACACCGGCGATTCATTGCCGCGAACAGATCGACATGCTCGAAGCGGCTTCCGCCAGCGGCCAGTTGCGTCGTCCGCTTGATGTCTACCTCAAGGTCAATAGCGGCATGAATCGCCTCGGGTTCTCGGGAGCAGAGGTGAACCGGGCGCACGCACGGCTCAAGGCGCTGCGGGGGGTCAAGTCGATTACCCTGATGACGCATTTTGCCGATGCAGACGGCCCTACCGGGGTGGCTTCCCAATTGGAGCGGTTCCGGGTGTCGGCCGGGGAGGTGCCCGGCCCGCGCAGCCTGGCCAATTCTGCGGCGCTGCTGCGCTTTCCCGAGACCCATGCCGATTGGGTGCGCCCCGGCATCGCGTTGTATGGCGCTTCGCCGTTTCCCGAGCAGGCCGCCGCGTCCCTGGGCTTGCTGCCGGCCATGACCTTGACCACTGAACTGATTGCCATCCAGCATGTGAAGGCGGGTGAGGGTATTGGCTACGGCTATATCTATCGGGCCGAGCGCGACATGCGCATCGGTGTGGTGGCCTGCGGCTATGCCGATGGCTACCCGCGGCACGCACCCGGCACCAATGCGGCAGGCACCCCCATTCTGGTCGGGGGCGTCCCCACGCGTACCGTGGGCCGGGTGGCGATGGACATGCTGTATGTTGACTTGACGCCGGTACCATTTGCCGGCATTGGCACCTCGGTCACCCTCTGGGGAGACGGCATGCCGGCTGATGATGTGGCTGCTGCCGCGGGTACGGTGTCCTATGAACTGATGTGCGCACTGGCTGCGCGCGTCCCAGTGGTCGAATGAAGCCGTTGCCGGTGCCGGGCTGATGCACGACAACCCGACGTCACTCCTTTTGGAAAGTACTTTTTGCGCATCATGAGCAACAAAGCGGCGGCAAAAACCAAGCTGGTGTACGTCTGCAACGAATGCGGTGGTGAATCCCACAAATGGCAGGGGCAGTGCCCCCATTGCAGCGCCTGGAATTCGATGGTCGAAATGAAGCTTGACGGCCCCAAGGCCGGGCCGGTCAATCGCTTCAGCACTGCGTATGCCGCGTTGGCGGGCACGGCAGAGGTGAAATCCCTCGCCGAAATCGAACCACGCGATACGCCGCGCGTGTCGACCACGATTGAAGAGTTTGACCGCGTGCTGGGAGGCGGTCTGGTGCCCGGCGGGGTGGTGCTGATCGGCGGTGATCCCGGCATCGGCAAATCAACGCTGCTGCTGCAATCGCTGGCCGGTTTGTCGGCCACCTGTAACGTGCTCTATGTGAGTGGCGAGGAGTCGGGCGAGCAGATTGCCTTGCGCGCGCAGCGGCTCGGGCTTCAGGCCGGGAACATGAAGCTTCTGGCCGAGATCAGTCTGGAGAAGATCCAGGCCGCACTGGTGGCCGAAAAGCCGGAAGTGGCCGTGATCGACTCGATCCAGACCCTCTATTCGGATGCGCTGACGGCCGCGCCCGGGTCGGTCAGCCAGGTGCGTGAATGCGCAGCGCAGCTGACGCGGGTCGCCAAATCCACCGGTGTGACGATTGTGTTTGTCGGCCATGTCACCAAGGAGGGAACGATTGCCGGGCCCAGGGTGCTGGAGCACATCGTCGACACGGTGCTGTACTTTGAAGGCGATACCCACTCCTCGTTTCGCCTGATCCGGGCCATCAAGAACCGCTTTGGTGCTGTCAATGAACTGGGCGTGTTCGCGATGACGGACAAGGGCTTGAAGGGGGTTTCCAATCCCTCGGCGCTCTTCCTCTCGCAACATGATGAGCCGGTGCCTGGCTCCTGTGTGATGGTGACACAGGAAGGTTCGCGGCCGCTCTTGGTGGAGATTCAGGCGCTGGTGGATGAAGCGCATGCGCCCAATCCGCGCCGCCTGTCGGTCGGGCTGGAGCAGGCGCGCCTGGCCATGCTGCTGGCGGTGTTGCACCGCCATGTCGGTGTGGCCTGTTACGACCAGGATGTGTTTATTAATGCGGTGGGCGGCGTGAAGATCGGTGAGCCGGCGGCGGATCTGGCGGTGCTGCTGGCGATCGTTTCCTCGCTCAAGGGCAAGCCGTTGCCGAAAGGGTTGGTGGTGTTCGGCGAGGTCGGGCTGGCTGGCGAAATTCGGCCTGCACCGCGCGGCCAGGAACGTCTGAAGGAGGCGGCCAAACTGGGCTTCACCCAGGCGCTGATCCCGAAGGCGAACGCCCCGCGCCAGCCGATTCCCGGCCTGGAACTGATTGCGGTGGATCGGGCAGCGGAAGCACTGGCGCGCTTCAGGTAGGACCGGCGAAAAAAAGCGGCCGACAGGCCGCTTTTTTAAGGGCGCGGCGATTCAGAAACGAAAGCCGAGATTGGCCATCAGCTGATTGTTCTTTACTTGTGTGCGGCCGACTTCGGTACTGAACGCCACGGAGCCATACAGGGCGCCCCGGGTGGGGATGTTGAGACCCAGGCGCACCTGCCAGCCGTCGCGATCATTCGCGGCGCTCTGCCCACCGACCGGTGCCTGGTTGGGACGTTGCAGGTCGTTGATGTAGGTGAGCCCGACAAATGGCAAGACCGCGCCGGCGTTATACATGGCCTGGCCGCCAGCCCGCAGCTGCAGCGTGCGCGAAGTCGACGCCGCCACGAAGGTGTTGTTCGACAGCGTGTAGGCAGAAAACTTGTCTTCCGAGCTGGACAGGCCGCCGCGTCCGGTCAAGAGCCACTTGCCCACGATCTGGTTATAGGCCAGGCCGACACTGGCCATGGTGCGCTTGTCCTTGTTGCTGCCGGTGACGCTGCCGGCGCTGTTGTCCACCGAATTGAGATTGGTGGTGCCGAAGCCGACGGTGGCGTCCATTTGCCAGCTGGGCGTGATGCGCCAGCCCAGGTACGGTGCGATGGTATTGCCGTTCCCGCTGAGGCTGCCACCATTGAACGGGGTACTCACGCGGGTACGTTCATCCGAGACAGCGACACCGATGATGAGGTTATCGCCAAAGGTGTAATCCAGGCCGCCCAAGGCGACGTTGACGGTGCCGCCAGACTGCAGTGGCTGGAACGAGTATCCGACGGCAGCCCTTGCCAGGGCACCCCAGACATTCCAGCGGGGTTTGCCGGCCGCTGCCGCCACGCCCGTTTCGCTGGTCGTGAGGGCTGCACGCTGGATGCCGCCTGCGCTGGTCGTGCTCGTCGCACCGCCACCAAACCCGCTTCCTCCAAAAGCACCGCTGATGGCACTGCCGATGCTGCTGCCCAGATCAACCACCGTACCGCTGACGGTGTTGCTGGTGATACCTGGCTGGCTGGTGGCGGGATCGCTCTTCTTCGGGCATAGGGACAAGGTTGCGGCCGTACCGCCCCCGGGACAGTTGACCGGAGGAGCAGTACCTGCGTAAGCCGCGTAACTGCAGACCACCAAAACGCAGGATAGAACGAAGGAAGCGCAGCGGGACGTGACTAAGTAAGTGCAGTGTGTCATGGTGGCGGCTCATCCAGTAACGATAGGGATAACCAAAAAATGCAGTGGCGCAGAAATGTCGGCCCTCATTTTAGTGCCTATCGGGAGCGCTTGGCGCTGATCGCACGGGCGAACATGGTCGACCAGTCAAACAAAGGCTGAATCAGGGCGAGCCAGTAAGAATTTGACGGCACCTTGTCGGCAAGGCCGGTCGGACCAAATGCGTGCTTTCCCGGCGCCGCGTAAGTTCCGAACAGTCTGTCCCAGAACGGGAACACCGCTGCAAAGTTCTTGTCGTGGATGGCGCGTTCCGGTGCGTGGTGCAGGCGGTGCATCTGCGGTCCGACGATCAGGTGGCCCCACCAGCCGGTCTCCAGGCGGATGTTGGCGTGGTGAAAAGCGGCGATGGCAATCACTGCGTAGCCCGCGGCAGGGGGTATCGGATCTCCTCCCCAAAGCCAAGCGGTCGGCAGCAACAGCAACTGGGTGATGGGAAAGGTCAGCCAGTGCTGACGCAGCGAAGCTGCGGCGTGAAGGTGACGTTCCTCATGGTGAAAGCGATGCACGACCCACAATACGGGTATTGAATGCGACAGACGATGCACCCAGTACTGCATCAGGTCAAGGACGGCAACTGCAAGCACGATGCGCCCTGCCTCCACCCATGGTGAGCTGGCTTTGGCCACAAAGACCAGTGGCGTCCCGGCATGAGTGATTAGCCAGCCAATCACCTGACCCCAAGCCGTCCAGGCAAGCGCCAGCGTGATGGCCATGGTCATCAGGTGCCAGATGACATTGAACCGTACCGCCGCCCAGGGTTGTCTGTGTTCAAGTGGGAAAAGACGTTCCAGAGCGGTGAAAACAGCCACGATCAGAAATGTCGGCCAAAACGTGCCCCACAGGCTGGCAATGAATTGATACGCCCAGACATCCAGGGCATGCAGCCAGGCCATCATGAGGATGCAGTGCTCCTGTTGGAAGCGCGCAGAATGGCGTTGCGTACTAACTCGATGTGCTCACGCAGGAAATACACATGGTTCGAGAAAGCCAGCGGCAGCCGTATCCGGTTGACCTGGTCTTCGATCCAGTCGAGACGGTCAAGGTAGGCGGGCAATCGATCCAAAGCCGGGCGTTCCCGCAATTGCCCCTCCAGGTATTTCAATTCGCCATACCAGTGGTAGACCCTGGAGCGCACCCGCCAGGAATAAACCGCCGGCGCGATCCGTGTGATCGGGATCAGGATGGCCAGGATCGGTAGCAGAATGAACACGGTGCGGTCGATCCAGGTGGCAAGCCAGAAGGGCAGGTACTTCTGCAGGAACGGCGGGCCGGACTTGTAGTACCGCTGGGCGTCCGGACTCAGAGTCAGTTCGGTATCCCGGTCGGCGGGAAACTCGCCCTCGCGCTGCAGCAGGCTGGCGTTGCCATGTACTTCGGTCGCGGCCTTCAGCAACAGGGTGACCAGCGCCGGGTGCAGGTCGGTGCGTGCGGCCAGGACTGCTGTGGGCGCCAGCAAGTTGACGTCTTCTGAAGGGATATTGCGCTCCAGATCGAAACTTCCCCGTGGCAGGGAAAGTTTATGCAGGAATGGGAAGTTGCGCGTCAACGCATCTGCCTGGTCCAGGCTGACGAGGCGAATTCCGGGAGTGGCGAGCAACTGCTGGACGTGCGGGGTATCGAGGGTGGTCAGGAACATGGCTGCATCGGCGCGCTTCTCCAGCAATGCGTCGGCAGCGGCGCGCCCGGAGAGCGGCAGCAGGGCGGTGTTGGATTCGTTGACGCCGGACGCGGCCAACAGCCGGCTGGTGAGGGTACGCGTGCCGCCCCCCGGTGCGCCGATCGCAAGGCGCAGGCCTTTGAACTCGCTCAGTCGTTGTGGGCGGGCATCGGGTCTGCCCGTGCGTTGCGCGGCACTGCCATGTCGCAACGGTCTGGCATCCTCCCGGACGAATATCCAAAGCGGCTCGTAGTACATGCTGCCAAGAGACTGGATGTACTCCGACAACTCTTCCGGGGGGCGTCCGTCACTCGCCAGCCCGCCCTGCACAAAGCCGACGTCAATGCCCGCCGCATCATCGAGCAGACGGTCGAAATTCTGCCCGGCTCCCGACGAAGGATGAATGCGCAGTGTGACGCCATCCCGTTCCAGAATCCTGGCGTAGCGCTCGGCATAAAGATGGAAGGCGCCTTCCTCGGTCCCGGCACTCAAGTCGATCGCATCTGGCGGCGCAGGATTAACGTAGCGCAAGCCCAGTATCAGCGCCAGGGTGAACGCGAGCATCACCAGCCAGTAATGGGCGATGAAATCGCGGGCATGTTCGCGGTAGAAAGCGCGCGCGCGCTGGATCATGGTGATCGGCCTGAAACCGTTGGTGGGAGCGGATCTTGCGGGGCCATTCCAGGCTTTTCCCGGGCCCGGCGAGTGCGGCAATGTTACAATGCTTCATCCTATCGCTGATTGCCGGTTGCCGCGATCGTCGGACGCGCCGCGCAAACCATCCAGAACAATGAAACCAGTCGTGGCACTGGTCGGCCGGCCGAACGTCGGCAAATCGACTCTCTTCAATCGCCTGACCAAGTCACGTGATGCCCTGGTGGCCGATATTCCGGGCTTGACGCGCGATCGCCATTACGGGCACGGCCGCCTTGGCAGCAAAGCCTATCTGGTGATTGACACCGGCGGTTTTGAGCCGGACGCCAAGAGCGGCATCGTGAGCGAGATGGCGCGTCAGGCCGAGCAGGCGATTGCCGAGGCGGATGTGGTTGTCTTCCTCACGGACGGTCGCGCCGGCGTGACCGGCCATGACCACACCATTGCCGAAATGCTGCGCAAGTCGGGACGCCGGGTGTTGCTGGCGGTCAACAAGACCGAAGGCATGACGACCAGTGGTGTGGCCAATGAGTTCTATGAACTCGGTCTCGGTGCTCCGTATGCCATTTCGTCAGCCCATGGCGATGGCGTGCGCGAGTTGCTGGAATTGGCACTCGAGCCGTTTCCCGAGCCGGCCGAGGAGGCGGAACAGGTCGCGCGCCGCCCACGCGTGGCGATCGCCGGTCGGCCCAATGTCGGCAAGTCGACCCTGGTCAACGCGCTCCTGGGCGAAGAGCGCGTGATCGCGTTTGACCAGCCCGGTACGACGCGCGACGCGATTTCGATCGATTTTGACTGGCACGGCAAGCCCTACACCCTGATCGATACGGCGGGGTTGCGCAAGCGCGGCAAGGTGTTCGAGACGATCGAGAAGTTTTCCGTCGTCAAGACCATCCAGGCGATCGAGGATGCCAACATTGTCATTCTGGTACTGGACGCGCGCCAGGATATCGCGGACCAGGATGCCCATATTGCCGGCTTCATCCTGGAATCCGGCAGGGCGCTGGTGGTGGCGGTGAACAAGTGGGATGGGCTCGATTCCTACGTGCGCGAGCGCATCAAGCAGGATGTGGCGCGCAAGCTGCAGTTTCTGTCCTTTGCCAATCTGCACTTCATTTCGGCGCGCGAGGGGCAGGGCATTGGCGGCATGATGAAGTCGGTCGGCGAGGCCTACGGGGCCGCCACGGCAAAGCTTTCCACGCCACGCATTACGCGTGCCCTGATGGACGCGGTGGCGCGCCAGCAGCCCCCGCGTGCGGGCGTCACGCGACCGAAGATGCGCTACGCGCACCAGGGTGGCACCAATCCGCCGATCATTGTGGTGCACGGAAATGCACTCCAGCAGATACCGGACAGCTACAAGCGCTATCTGGAGGGCTATTTCCGGGAAACTTTTAAGCTCAAAGGCACTCCACTACGGGTGCAGTTCAAGCATGGTGCCAATCCGTATGCGGATAAATAGTGCGCCTACTTGCAATTGGCTGCAAAAAGCGCAATATCTCACCTGTGCCGAGGTCTGTGCGTGGGAAATGGCAAGGTAGGGCGGGGCGCACGGTGATCCAAAGCCAACCGGTGATTCAATGTCGGCGATTCCAACTCCATAAAATCAAGAAGGATTAGAACCATGAGCAACAACAAAGGGCAAATGCTACAAGACCCGTTCCTGAACACGTTGCGCAAGGAACACGTGCCGGTCGCCATCTACCTGGTCAATGGCATCAAGCTGCAGGGCCAGATCGAGTCGTTCGATCAGTATGTCGTGCTGCTCAAAAACACTGTTACCCAGATGGTCTATAAGCATGCCATCTCGACCGTCGTGCCATCGCGTCCGGTCACCATGAATCTGGGTGTAGAGGGCGACGCCTGAGCCCCGAACGAAGTGCGCTTGCCGGGTCAGGTTGGCCTGGCAGGGTTGACAAGGCGCCGGGGTAAGGCGTGCTCGATTCATACCATATTCCCAAAGCGCCGCCGGGCACCAAAGGCGTGTTCGAGCCTGCGGTTCTGGTTGCGCTCGATTTCGGCGAACGCGGGTTTTCCGACTCGGTGGCCGAGTTCCGGCTGCTGTGTTCCAGTGCGGGGTTGCGCGAGGTTGCAATTGTTGGCGGGCGTCGCCAGAGGCCCGACCCAGCCTACTTTGCCGGAACCGGAAAAGTTCAGGAAATTGCGGCGGCCGTGGCGCAAAGCGGCGCTCAGGTGGTGGTGGTGAACCATCAGTTGTCACCAGGGCAGCAGCGCAATCTGGAGAAAGAGTTGCGGGCAAGGGTGGTTGACCGGACCACCCTGATTCTGGACATCTTTGCCCAGCGCGCGCAGAGCCATGAAGGGAAAATCCAGGTCGAGCTGGCGCAATTGCAGCATCTGGCGACCCGTCTGGTGCGCGGCTGGACGCACCTGGAACGGCAAAAAGGGGGTATCGGCCTGCGCGGTCCAGGGGAAACCCAGTTGGAGACAGACCGCCGACTGCTTGGTATCCGGGTCAAGGCCCTGCGAGAAAAGCTGGAGAAGTTGCAGCGCCAGCGTGAGGTGCAGCGGCGTGCCCGCAACCGTGGGCGCATATTCTCGGTTTCGCTGGTTGGTTATACCAATGCCGGTAAATCAACCCTGTTCAATGCATTGACGAAGGCGGACAGCTACGCCGCCAACCAGCTCTTTGCCACGCTCGATACAACGTCACGGCGCGTGCATCTGGACGAGGGGCGTCAAATTGTGGTGTCGGATACGGTGGGGTTCATCCGTGAACTGCCTACCACGCTGGTGGCTGCCTTCCGGGCCACTCTGGAGGAAACCATCCATGCCGACCTGTTGCTGCACGTGGTGGATGGGGTGGCGCCCACCCGGCTGGACCAGATCGACGAAGTCAACGGCGTGCTGCGCGAAATTGGTGCAGACGCGATTCCGCAGGTGCTGGTCTGGAACAAGATTGACGCCGCCGTTTCAGAGGGCGGCGCCCGCTACACTGCGGGGATCGAGCGTGATGAATATGGTAAAATTTCACGTGTTTTTGTAAGTGCAGCAACCCGCGAAGGGTTGCCGTTTTTGCGGCAGGCTCTTGCCGAGGCAGTGGATGCGTTTCGCCACTGCTCGCCGGATTCTGCAGAACCTACAGCCGATGCGCCTGAAGCGCCCGCCGTCGTTGTTTACTGAAAAGCTTGATCAACCTTGGGCATGAGCCAATGAATTTGCTTGCTTCGCTGAAGTCACGCCTGCGCGACTGGCGCATGTTTGCGACCGGCGGCGGTCCCCCTGACCTGGAAGAATTGTGGCGCGATTTCAATCGCAAGCTCTCTGGCCTTTTCGGCGGACGCAAGGCGCCGGGCAGCGGTGGCAGCTCGGGCGGTGGAACAGGTGGTAGCGCGCCTCCGGAAATGCCGAGCGGAAAAATGGTCGGCGGCGGGTTGACACTGGTGCTGGTGGTCGTGGGACTGCTTTGGGGTTCAAGCGGCTTTTTCATCGTGCCGGAGGGGCAGGCTGCTGCCATCCTGCGCTTTGGCAAGTTTCAGGAGCTGACCGACCGCGCCGGCTTCAAGTGGCGTTTGCCTTATCCGATCGAGAGCCACGAAATGGTCAATCTGCAGGCCTTGCGGCAGGTTGAGGTGGGGTATCGCAATAACGTCAAGACCAAGGTACTCAAGGAATCGCTGATCCTGACCGATGACGAGAACATCATCGATATCCAGTTTGCCGTCCAGTTCCGCCTCAAGGACGGCAAGGCCTGGCTGTTCAACAACCGGGATTCTGGCGAGATCGTTCTGCAGGCTGCCGAGACGGCGATGCGGGAGATCGTCGGCAAGTCGAAAATGGACTTCGTACTGTACGAAGGGAAGGAACAGATTGCCAAGGACGTCGAGAAGCTGATGCAGCAAATCGTCGACCGCTATGATTCCGGCATTGCGATCGTGAACGTGACGTTGCAAAACGTCCAGCCGCCCGAGCAGGTGCAGGCCGCCTTTGACGATGCCGTGAAGGCGGGGCAGGATCGCGAGCGTGCCAAGAATGATGGCCAGGCCTATGCCAATGACGTGATCCCGAAGGCGCGCGGCACCGCGGCACGCATCCTGCAGGAGGCAGAAGGCTACAAGCAAAAGGTGGTGGTGTCTGCCGAGGGTGAGGCCGCACGCTTCAAGCAGGTGCTGGCCGAGTACAGCAAGGCGCCTCAGGTGACTCGTGATCGCATGTATCTTGAAACCATGCAGCAGGTGTTTGCCAATACCTCGAAAGTCATGGTGGATGCTCGCCAGGGCAGCCAGATGTTGTACCTCCCGCTTGACAAGCTGATCCAGCAATCTGGTGCTTCGGCACCTGCGGAGGCTCCGGCGCCGGCGCGCGTTCAGATCGAGCCTTCGGCACCGACAACGGTGGATACGCGCGGCCGTGATGCCTCGCGCAACCGCGAGCGGGAGGGCCGGTGATGAACCGCATCATTTCAGCGCTGTTCCTGGCGGTTTTCCTCGGCATGCTGGCCTCGTCCATGCTGTTTGTGGTCGATCAGCGTCAATACGCCATCATCTTTGCCTTGGGCGAAGTCAAGGAGGTGATTTCGGAGCCGGGGTTGAAGTTCAAGCTGCCGCCGCCTTTCCAGAACGTGGCGTACTACGAAAAGCGCATCATGACCATCGACACGCCCGATTCGGACCGTTTCATCACATCCGAGAAAAAGAACCTGGTGGTCGATTCGTTCGTGAAGTGGCGCATTCGGGAGCCCAAACTCTATTACGTCAGCGTGCAGGGGCGTGAATCCGACGCGGTGTACAGGATTCAGCAGTCGCTCAAGGATGCCCTGAACAACGAAATCAGCAAGCGTACCGTCAACGAAATGGTGTCTGGCGTCCGCGAAAGAGTGATGCAGGAGATTCGCAACAAGGTCAACGAGGATGCCAAGAAAATCGGCGTTGAGGTGGTGGACGTGCGCTTGAAGCGGGTCGAGTTTTCGGACGAAATCAAGGATTCGGTGTTCAAGCGGATGGAGTCGGAGCGCAAGCGTGTCGCCAACGAGTTGCGCTCTACCGGTTCGGCGGATGGTGAGAAGATTCGCGCCGATGCGGACAGGCAGCGGTCGGTCATCGTGGCCGAAGCCTATCGTGATGCCCAGCGCATTCAGGGTGAGGGTGATGCCAAGGCTTCCGCTACCTATGCGCAGGCCTTTGGCCAGAACCCGGAGTTCTACAGCTTTTATCGCAGCCTCGAAGCGTACCGCAACAGCTTTCGCAACAAGGGCGACGTGATGGTGGTCGAGCCGAGTTCTGACTTCTTCAAGTATCTGAAGAACCCGAATCCCGCAGCGGCCGGCCGCAAATAAGCCGGGTGATGGTGAATGTCGTCGCTGTTGACCGCTCTCGGTTTGATGCTGTTGATCGAGGGCTTGCTGCCTCTGCTTGCTCCCGCCGCTTGGCGCGAGACGTTCCGGCGGGTACTTGAACTCAATGACGGGCAGATCCGCTTCATCGGCATGCTGGCAACGCTGGCTGGTGCTGCCATCGTGTGGCTGATCTGAGATCCACATGACCCGCTGGGCGCTACCTGAATACATTGCCGACGGCCTGCCTGCTGAATCACAGCGGGTGGAAGGCTTGCGGCGCCTGCTGCTGGACGCATTCCGCTCACACGGTTACGAACTGGTGATGCCTCCCTTGCTTGAGTATGTGGACTCCCTGCTGACCGGTACCGGGCATGACATGGATTTGCGCACCTTCAAGCTGATTGATCAGTTGTCAGGGCGCACCATGGGGCTGCGCGCCGACATCACGACCCAGGCGGCCCGTATTGATGCCCACTTGCTCAATCGGGAGGGGGTTACGCGCCTGGCCTATTGCGGCCCGGTGTTGCATGCCCTGCCAGCCGGCCTGCAGGCGTCACGTGAGCCGTTGCAAATTGGTGCCGAGGTCTATGGGCATGCCGGTATCGAGGCCGATATCGAGATCCAGAATCTGTTGCTGCATGCCCTTTCGCTGGCCGGTTTGGCCAAGGTACGCATTGACCTTGGGCACGTGGGGGTATTCCGCGCCCTCGCCGATATGGCCGGTTTGGACTCGGATACCGGGGCGACCTTGTTCGCCCTGCTTGAAGCCAAGGACGCGCCAGCCTTGCGAAGCGCAGTCGCGCCGATTGCCGAACCTGTTCGAAGTGCCTTGCTGGCCTTGCCGCGACTGTACGGCGGGCGCGAGGTGCTGGCCGAAGCAGCGCGCGTGTTGCCACCCGACACCCGGATTCAGGCGGCGCTGGGCGATCTGGCGCGCCTGACCGACGCGATGCGTGGGGCGGAGGTCAGCCTGGACCTGGCTGAATTGCGTGGCTACCAGTATCACAGTGGCGTGGTGTTTGCCGCCTATTGCGAAGGCCTGTCGGATGCGGTTGCGCGGGGCGGGCGCTACGATGAGGTGGGCAAGTCATTTGGCCGGGCACGGCCGGCGACCGGGTTTTCGCTGGACCTGAAGGTTCTCGCGAGCCTGGTGCCGGCGGCGGCCTCGTGCACCGGCATCCTGGCGCCGTTTTCCGAAGATCCGGCATTGGCCGCCGCTGTGGCGAGCTTGCGCGCTGCGGGTGAAGTGGTGGTGGTAGCGTTACCCGGGCACGCCCGCAGCAGTTGGCAGCCTTGTTGTGATCGTGAACTGGTGTCGCGGAACGGTGCCTGGACAGTCGACAAACTTTTTACTTGAGTTGAACAAAATAATGGCAAAGAACGTCGTCGTGGTGGGGACCCAGTGGGGGGACGAAGGCAAGGGCAAGGTGGTGGACTGGTTGACCGACCATGCCCAGGGGGTGGTACGTTTTCAGGGTGGGCACAATGCCGGCCACACGCTCGTGGTGGGTGGCAAGAAGACCATCCTGCGGCTGATTCCGTCGGGCATGTTGCGTCCGGACGTGGCTTGTTACATTGGCAACGGCGTAGTTCTGTCGCCCGAGGCGCTGCTCAAGGAAATTGACGAACTCGAAGCCGCAGGCGTGGCAGTATCGAAGCGCTTGCGAGTCTCTCAGTCATGTACGCTGATCCTGCCCTATCACGTGGCGCTGGACAAGGCGCGCGAAGCGGCGAAGGGCGATGCCAAGATCGGCACCACCGGCCGTGGCATCGGCCCGGCCTATGAAGACAAGGTCGCACGGCGCGCCCTGAAGGTGATTGACCTGTTCCATCCGGAACGGTTCGCCGCAAAACTGAAAGAGGCCCTCGACTATCACAACTTTGTGCTGGTCAACTATCTGAAGTCGGAGGCGGTCGACTACCAGACGACGCTGGATCAATCGATGGCGTTTGCCTCTCGCCTGAAGCCGATGGTGGCAGACGTTTCGCATGAACTGTACCGCGAGATCAGTGCCGGCAAGAGCCTGCTCTTCGAAGGTGCGCAAGGTACCCTGCTGGATGTCGATCACGGTACCTATCCCTTTGTGACCTCCAGCAATTGCGTGGCAGGTGCGGCCGCAGCGGGTGCGGGTGTTGGGCCTGGACAACTTCACTATGTGCTCGGGATCACCAAGGCATACGCTACCCGCGTCGGTTCGGGCCCGTTCCCGACAGAACTGGAAGACGATACGGGCGAATACCTGCGCAAGAAAGGCAATGAATTCGGCTCCGTCACCGGGCGTCCGCGCCGTTGCGGCTGGTTTGATGCCGCTGCCCTGCGCAGATCGATCGAGATCAATGGTATCAGCGGCCTGTGCATCACCAAGCTTGATGTTCTCGATGGATTGCCGGTGGTCAAGCTGGCGACCGGCTACATCATGAACGGCGAGCGGTGCGATCTGCTGCCTCCCGGTGCGGATGGCGCCGCTGCCTGTGTACCCGTTTACGAGGAAATGCCAGGCTGGAGCGAGAGCACGGCGGGGGTCAGCGATTTTGCCAAGCTGCCCGCCAACGCCCAGAAGTACCTGCGGCGCATGGAAGAAGTCACGGGCGCATCGATTGCCCTGGTTTCCACCGGGCCGGATCGGGATGAGACCATCGTGCTGTCTCATCCATTCAAGTAAATCGCCAGCCTGTACTGAAAGCGCACAACATGGCCGACCTCTACGTTTCCTGGGATGATTACCACCATGCAATCGAGCGGCTGGCGCACAAGGTGCACGCATCCGGTTATCCGTTTGACCAGATCATTTGCCTGGCGCGCGGTGGTCTGCGGGTCGGTGACATGCTGTCGCGCATCTTCAACCAGCCACTGGCGATTCTGGCGACGCAATCGTATTTCGCCAATGCCGACAAATCAGCCGAATACCAGGGTGAACTGACGATCGGCCAGCATATGGCCAAGGTGAACGAACGCCTGGGGCAGAAAATCCTCGTGGTCGATGACCTGGTCGATTCGGGCAAGACGATGCTCGAAGTCGTGGACCATCTCAAGCATCGCTACCCGGGAATTCAGGAAGTGCGGACCGCCGTGATCTGGCGCAAGGGCTGCTCGGTGTTCTCTCCCGATTACTGGGCAGATGACCTGCCGCATAACCCGTGGATCCACCAGCCGTTCGAGGTCTACGACAAGCTCAAACCCGAAGACCTGGCAGCACGGGTTGGCGCTTGAGTTCTGTAGCACGACCCATTCACAATGAAAAAACCCGCCAAGGGCGGGTTTTTTGGGAATGGTGCCCAGAAGAGGACTCGAACCTCCACAGTCTTGCAACCGCTAGGACCTGAACCTAGTGCGTCTACCAATTCCGCCATCTGGGCGAAGAGCGAGGCAAACAACAAACACAGCCTTGCTACAACTGGAAATTATAAACCAAATTGAAACGTAAAACATCCAAGAAATCTCCTGCCCGTCAGGCCAAGTCACCCACCGGCATGCCTGGCTCGGGTAGGCGTGGTAAACCGGTCAAACCGGCCAAGCGCACTGCGCGCAAGGGGGCGCCAGCCTCCGCCGCCTTCTCCGGTACACCAGCGTATGGCGGTGCACCGTCGCGCGGCTTGTCGCCGACCTCCGCGCGATTCGGCCGTACTTATGAAGTGGCCATCCCGGATCGAACGGATATTGCCCGTGAAGTGGGCGCGGAACCCGGCATTACCTTTGGCATGCTGGCACAACGCCTGGGCGTCGATCGCAGCCAGAGCGAAGGCTTCGGCCGCCGCGTGGACGCGATGTTGCGCGATGGCGACCTGCTCATGAAGGCAGGAGGCCGATTACATGCAGGGCGCCAGCGCGAGCGCGAAACGGGCGTGGTGAGCCGCCATCGTGACGGCTTCGGCTTCGTTGCCCCTCAGGGCGGCGGCGATGACCTGTTCGTGCCGCCGTCGGCCCTGGAGGGGATCATGCATGGGGACACCGTGGCCTTCGTGCGCAAGGCGGCCGACTGGCGCGGCCGCCAGGAAGCGCGCATCGTCGAGGTGGTCGAGCGCGCTGTGTCCCGGGTGGTCGGCAAGCTCAGGCGCGATGGCAAGCAGTGGCAGGTCGTACCGCGCGATCGCAATTTCAGCCATGCCGTTGCGCTCGACGGCCGCCCCGAAGGCGCCAGCGAGGATGATGTTGTCACGGCCACCATCACCCATTACCCGCAGGGCGGCATCGGGGCAAGAGGCAGCGTGACCGAAATACTGGGCAACGAGAATGATTCCGGTATCGAGATCGAGATTGCATTACGCAAGTTCGATCTGCCGCACGCGTTTTCTGCCACCGCAGCGGCCGAGGCCAATGCGCTGCCGGAGCAACTGCGCAAGTCCGACCTCAAGGACCGCACCGACATTACTGCGCTGCCGCTGGTCACGATTGACGGGGAAGATGCACGCGATTTTGACGATGCTGTCTACTGCGAGCCGAAGGGCCGCAACTTCCGGCTGGTGGTGGCGATTGCAGACGTCAGCCATTACGTGGTGCCCGGCAAGCCGCTGGACGTGGATGCGCGGGAGCGTTCGACCTCGATCTATTTCCCGCGCCGGGTGATCCCGATGCTGCCGGAAAAGCTTTCCAACGGTTTGTGTTCGCTGAATCCCGATGTGGATCGCCTGGTGATGGTGTGCGACATGGTGATCACTGCCAAAGGCAGGATTACCGACTACAGCTTCTATCCAGGGGTGATGCATTCGCAGGCCCGCTTTACCTATACCGAAGTCGCGGCCATACTGGCCGAACCGGATGGTGAAGTGGCGGCGCGGCGCAAGCCGCTGGTGCCGCACCTGCTGGCTCTCGAGAAGGTGTACCGCGCGCTGCTGGCGGGGCGCGGCGAACGCGGGGCCGTCGATTTCGAGTCGGTGGAAGCGCGCATGATGTTCAATGAGCAGGGCCGCATCGACCGCATTGTGCGGGTGGTGCGCAATGATGCCCACAAATTGATCGAGGAATGCATGCTGGCTGCCAATGTGTGCGCTGCCAGTATCCTGGAGAAGCACAAGCACCCGGCCTTGTATCGGGTGCACGCCGGGCCTACTGCTGCCAAGCTGGAGAACCTGCGTGAATTTCTTGGCGGCCTTGGTTTGTCGCTGGGCGGGGGGGACGATCCGCAAGCAGGAGACTACGCCAGGCTGGCGCGCGAAGTCCGTGAAAGGCCGGATGCGATCCTGATTTCGAGTGTCATGCTGCGTTCGATGCAACAGGCCCAGTACAGCCCCGACAACATCGGTCACTTCGGCCTGGCCTACGAACGCTATGCCCATTTCACTTCGCCGATCCGGCGGTACCCGGATTTGCTGGTGCACCGTGCCATCAAGGCGGTCCTCAAGCGGCGCACCTATGTCGAGGATGACTGGGACGCCCTGGGAGCGCATTGCTCCAAGAACGAACGCCGGGCCGATGAAGCCTCGCGCGAGGTCGCGTCCTGGCTCAAGTGCATGTACGCCCGCGAACATCTGGGGGCCGAGTTTGACGGCGCCATCAGCGGCGTGGCCGGATTTGGGCTCTTTGTGACCATGGATGACCTGCTGATCGACGGCATGATCCATATTTCCGAGCTGGGCAAGGACTACTTCAAGTTTGACGAATCCCGGCATGTCCTGTTTGCCGAGCGCAGCGGCATGAGCTTCCGCTTAGGCCAGCGCGTTCGGGTCAAGATCGTGCGCGCAGATCCCGATGCCCTGAAGATTGATCTGCAACTGGTCAGCGCGGACCTCTCCAAACTGAAGCCTGCAACAGATGACGAGTCAGAAGGCGGGTCAGTAACGCAGGAAGATCGCACGGTGCGCCGTCGGCGCGGAAAATCCGGTGACAAGGATGATGCTGGCGCGAAGCCTGCCAAACGGCGGGCCGTCAAGAGTGGTTCAAGGAACGGTTGATGGCTACAGCATTGGCGATAAGATCATTCCATGGAATATTGCAAACCCGTTAAGGAAACACCATGCTTCCCACATCCATGAACTACATCGACCACGGAACGGGCGGAGCGGCCTCGTGCATGCAGGTCAAGTCTGGTCCGCTGCCCGATCTCAAATTGGGTGAAGTGCTGATTGAAGTGGCTTACGCTGGCGTGAACCGTCCGGATGTGATCCAGCGCCAGGGAAAGTATCCGCCTCCACCTGGCGCATCGCCCTATATGGGGCTGGAAGTGTCAGGCAAGGTCGTGGCGCGCGCCGATGATGTGACGCAATGGAACGTGGGTGACATGGTGTGTGCCCTGACGCCCGGCGGTGGCTATGCGGAGTATTGCGCTGCGCCGGCCTCCCATTGCCTGCCGATTCCCAGGGGCCTGCCCTTGGTGGAAGCGGGCGGGTTGCCGGAAAACTACTTTACCGTCTGGACCAACGTGTTCGAGCGTGGTGGCCTGGCTGCCGGCGAGACCTTTCTTGTCCATGGTGGCTCTTCGGGCATCGGCATTACCGCGATTCAGTTGGCCAAGGCGTTTGGTGCAACCGTGTACACCACGGTGGGCAATGCCGACAAGATCGACGCGGTACGCAAGCTGGGTGCCGATGCTGCGATCAATTACCGTGAGCAGGATTGGGCTGCTGAAGTGGCCGGTCTCACCGGCAAGAGGGGCGTCAACCTGATCCTCGACATGGTCGGTGGTCCGTATGTCGAAAAGAACCTCAAGTCGCTGGCTCTGGAGGGACGCCTGGTGCAGATCGCCTTCCTTCAACCCTCGAAAGTCGAGATCGACCTGATGCCCATCATGGTCAAGCGCCTCACGTTCACCGGCTCGACCCTGCGGCCGCGCACCGTGGAGCAGAAAGCAGCAATCGCCTCGGCACTCAAGGCCAAGGTATGGCCGCTGATTGAAGCAAAGAAAGTGGGTACCATCATCCACGCCACGTTCGGCCTGGACGAAGTGCAAAAGGCGCATGAAATGATGGAAGCTTCGACCCACATCGGCAAGATCATGCTGCGGGTGAGGGGCGGTTGAGGCCCGGAAAGCCGCTCCCACCAACGGTTTTGTGCGTTTTCTCCTCTGAGACATTCTTTCTTGCGCCAAGGCATCCATGGCTCGTCCTGAATCGCAGTCACGCTACATTTTCGGCTTTCACGCGGTACTGGGGCGCCTGAAGCGCGGTGCGGAAGGCATTCGCGAACTGCACCTTGATCCGGAGCGGCGTGACGTGCGGGCCCGTGACCTGACTGCGCGTGCCAAGGAATTGGGCCTGCGCGTCATGCAATCGGATGCGCGCCGGCTCGACGGCATGGCCGGAGGCGCGCGTCACCAGGGTGTGGTGGCCTTGGTCGAGGCTCCCGTGCTGTCCCATTCGCTCGATGACATCCTGGATGCGCTCGCCGAACCGCCCTTGTTGTTGATCCTGGACGGCGTGACCGACCCGCACAACCTTGGTGCTTGCCTGCGCACGGCAGATGCCGCCGGTGTGCATGCGGTTGTGGCCCCCAAGGATCGTGCCGCCGGCCTGAACGCGACGGTGACAAAGGTGGCCTCCGGTGCAGCCGACAACGTGCCCTACGTTACCGTGACCAATCTTGCGCGTACCCTCAAGGAGTTGAAGGAGCGGGACATCTGGGTGGTCGGCGCGGCGGATGATGCCAAGGAATCGATTCACGCGGGCGGGCTCAACCGTCCGCTGGCGCTGGTGCTGGGGGCAGAAGGGGAAGGCATGCGCCGGCTCACCCGGGAAGCGTGCGACGAATTGCGGGCAATCCCCATGCTGGGAACTGTCGAGAGCCTGAACGTTTCAGTGGCTGCAGGTGTGTGTCTGTTCGAAGCGCGCAGACAACGGCGCTAACGACTGCCTCACTTTGCCCCGGGGGCTTTACCCTGGCATCGTACGACGTACCCTGTCAATGGCGGCGTTGCGGTCTCTTCAGTGAAGGGTAGATGTTTGCAGTGCCGCCAGCAGTTGCATGCAGCTCGGGCCGCTCATCTTGTACGGATCAAACGAGGCGCTGCTGGAGAACTTCTTGACCAGAGGAGAAACTTCCTTCAAGTCGGGAAGAAACGCCATGGTCCAGGAAGCGAATTCACGCTCTGAGATTGCGGTGTAATCGAGCAAAGTCAGGTTCTTGTGGCGCTCGTCCTGCGCGATGCGGTGATAGGTTTCGTTCACGGCGGTGCGGGAACCTTCCAGGCACTGCAGAAAATACTCGCGGTTGAAGTAGAGCACGCCGCTGAGTTCATTTCTGGCGTTCTCCCGTCGCGCCGTGTCGAGTATCTTCTCGATGGCTTCCGGTTTGAACTGGGAAGAGATCTGGCTGGCGTAAACCAATCGAACAAGAAACATGAGAGGGCTCCTCCGAGTGCCGGCATGGCTCACCGGATCGTGTACGGAATGTTTGAGGGAAGTGCCCCCATTCTGCATTCAGCGAAGCGTCAGGCATGCCTTGAAATGAAACGGAAAAGCGGTCGTTTCTTTCGTCTTGCCCCGAAGAGTGAAGAATCGGTGCGCCGCCCGAGCGATGCGGCAACGATACCGCCCCAGTTTGGGACTTCACGACCTTCCGGCCCTTACTTGCCGGACAGCGCTCGCTCCAATGCGCTGGTCAGCTCGCTGCCCAGGGGTTCTACGCCGCTCTTGAAACTGGTGACCCTGCCGGAGCGGTCAATCAGGTACTTGTGAAAATTCCATGCAGGAGCCTGTCCGGAAGCCTTGATCAGCTTGATGTAAAACGGGTCCTGCGGGATCGGTGTTGCCAGCTTCTCCGTCATCGGAAAGCTGACACCGAAGTTGGCTTGGCAAAACTGGGCGATGTCCTTGTTTGAACCCGGCTCCTGGGCGCCAAAGTCATTGGCTGGTATGCCCAGTACGACGAGGCCACGGTCCTTGTATTTGCGATACAGCTTCTCCAGCCCCTCGTACTGCGGTGTGTAACCACACTGGCTGGCCGTATTGACCACCAGAATCACTTTGCCCGAAAAATCCTTCATGGCGATTGGCTTGGCCGGGATCAACGGGTTGAATCGGTGGTCAAGCAGGGAAGATGTAACGGCGGGGGCAGGGGATGTCATGAGAGCGAGCGGCACAGCGGCCAGGCGCACCAGCCGGATCAGGAACAGTTTCATGGTTTCGATGTTAAACCAACGGGCCGCAGCAGCCGCTCCAGCAGCTTGCGCTTCGCGCTGCAGCGGCTTTCGTCCCAGCAGTGCGCGAAGACTTGTGGGCTGCGAGAATCTTGCGAGATGGTGATCTGCCACGGCCGTTGCATCAGGATCACATGTACATAGCTGGCGAAGGCTTCTGCAAAATCGTCCCCGGGCGAAGTGGCTGCGTAAAGGCTGGGAAAGTTGGTGGCACGCAAATTTTCGTAGGTAGCACTCATCTCCGCTGCATCCAGCTTCGGGCCGAAGTAGTAGACCGTGCGCGCGCGTTGCGGAAACCTGTTGTCGAAAAGGCTCAGGTACAGATTCCGAGCACGATCAATCCGCCACGAAAGATCGAAAAAGGGAAACCGCCGGTTCGTGCTCACGTCTTTCGGGCTGACGTTCCAGGCGGGGTGAAGGTCCGTGCCAACCGTCAGCACATGGCCGAGCTCATGCAGCAGGATGTACTGGATGGCATTCTTGCGATTGTTATTGACGTCAGCCTCAATGCGTGCAACGAGACGGTGGTTGCCATCTGGCGCGAAAGGGGTGCGCTCTTTCCAGGTGGCCCATTCGTTGGCCGTCTGTGTGGCCAGCACGGCGGCGTCAAGCACGATAAAGGCAGCTACCGCCTTGCCCGCTGCATCGAAGACATAGTCCGTGTAGCCGGTTCCGCCCAACCCTTCCACAAAATACACCCCGGCCAGCTTTCCTTGGAACAAGGCCCATACTGTCGGTGGCAGTTCGGCAATGGCCGCGTCGACATCCGAACGCAATCCCGCGTTGATCTGGGCTGGCTGCGGCCGATCCGGATAGCCGTTGAGGATATTGTCGAGGGTGAGATACTCGAGCAAGGCGGCCGGAGCGGCGCCAATGCGCTCGGCCGACGGCTTGGCCAGCGCCGCTTTCCATGTCTCCAGCCGGGTGGCAGGGTGCTGTCTGATCGCCTTCTGCAGACACGCTGTGTCGGTTTCGACGCAGGGTAGCTGCCAAGTTCCTTGCGCAAGCGACGGTGCAAGCCACAGCGCCATGCATAAAAGGCCACTGAGGTGCACGGGGAAGGAGCCTCTCATGTCGGGGCCGGTGGCACAGTCCAATCCAGCAACTCTGCCAGTCGGTGAATCACCCATTCGGCTTCCCTGTCACTGAAATCGGACGGAGAGGCGGTCAGGCCTTCGCGGCAGCGCGCCAGCACTTCGGTTTCAGTGAGGTTTTCCTTGAACACCAGCGTCTGCGCATGTTCTGTCAGCATGGTTGCCATGTCCTCGCACTGCTCGTAGCGTGCGATGACCTTTTCTTGAGAGGCATTGGGAACGTTTCTGCCAGGTGTGATGTAGAGCGCCATGAAAGACTGCGGGATCTCGATCTGGTTGTCCATGGATGTCGAGGTCAAGTGCGCGGCGATTGCCGAAGAGGCGTGAGGATATCCTTCAATCCATTGTGATCAATCTCCTGCATCAATGCCAGCAGGCGGCCGATTTCTCCCGACGGGAAGCCCTCCCGTGCAAACCAGTTCAGGTAGTTGCCAGGCAGGTCGGCGATCAGACGCCCCTTGTACTTGCCAAAAGGCATTTCGCGCGTCACCAGGAGCTCCAGATCTTCGGGATGCATGAATTGGGGCGGGTCAGAGGCTTTGGAGGAGGTGCACGCAGCGATCCGTGCCGACTCTATCATGGCATGTTGTTTGCTGGCGAAAATGGATGTCAGACGCGTTCTGCGACGAGGTGTGCGGCGACCCGGGCACCGGCCGCTTGTACCCGACGGATAGTGCCGCGTTATAGTTCAGGGTGTATTGGCCATCGGCAGAGGGAGTGGGGAGTGCGCTATATCAGGAACAAGCAACTGGATCAACAGGATGGCGAAAGCATGCTTCCCATGCTCGTGCACGCATGAAGATCGTTGTGATCGGGGCCGGTGTGGCCGGCTGTATTGTTACGCGCGCACTTTCGGGGTTGGCCGGGGTGGAGGTGTCTTGCCTGGAGAAAGTCGATGCAAGCGATCATTCGGAATCTGGCACCGGGTTGAACGTCGGACCAAATGCACTCAAGGCCCTGCTTCGCCATAGTAATTCCCTGCATGAAGCGGTTCTTGCCCGCAGCTACCCCTGGAAATCCTGGCGAATCTCACTCACTGACGGTACGGTGCTGTTTGACCTGCCACTTTCCAAGGTAGCCGATAACGACGGCATTCGCATCCGCTGGTCCGAACTGTATGCCGCTTTACGCGGAGCAGTCGGCGACCGGATCCGGTACGGAGCGCAGGTCTCGCGCCTGGGTTACATGGAAGGTCGGACCGACCGGCTCTTTGTTGAATACACGGAAAGGGGCGCGCCGAGCCGCATTGAAGACATTGATGTTCTGGTGGCCGGTGATGGGCGCTATTCGGTGGCGCGAGCGCTGTTGTCGGGTGTGCCTGCCATGCGGCAGCACGGCGTGGTGATCTATCGATTGCTGGTGCCCGATACGACGGCTGGCCTGATTGATGATTATGAGCAGTGGTTCAACGGTCCCAACCGCTTGCTGGCGTTTCGCGTGCCGGGTAACGCCATCTATCTGGCAGGCACCTTTCCGATTGTGCCCGGTGATGACATCCCCGCGCACGCCAAGGACGCGTCGTTTCTGCGCTCCCTCTACACACCAGCCAGCGGGAAACCTTCGCCGCAGTGCCGTTGGCTGATTGATACCATTTGTGCCAACGTATCTGCGATTCACTGGGCCCGATTGCAGGAATCGCCACCGCTCTACCGGGACGCGAATGGTCATGTGCTGTTTCTGGGCGATGCTTCGCACGGTATGGTGCCCACATTGGGGCAAGGTGCTACTCAGGCAGTGGAAGACGCCTGTGTTGCCGCCGATTTGCTGACACAACGCATCCGGTCTGCTGGCGCTGCCGGATTGTCCGTGCCTGAAGTATTGCGTGAGTACGAGCGACTTCGTTCCGATCGGGTAGGCTTTGTGATGGATTTTTCGCGAGAGGCCAGCGACACCCTGGAAGCGGGCGCGGACCCGGTTGCGGGTACCCTGAAGAAGCTGGAGGCACCATTCCAGCGCAAACTGGAACGTCTGTATCGCGACGTGCCTCAGGTGTAACAGCCATGCGTGCTTCGGTTCATCGTTTCACCATGCGTGACCCCGGCGATGTGTCACAGCTGGCGCTGGCCATTGCAAACAGGGAGATCAACCCCGAGCATATCGTCGCCTTTATCGGCAAGACCGAAGGCAACGGGCTGGTCAACGATTACACCCGGGGCTATCTTGTGCTGTCGCTCAAGCTGTTGCTCGCTGAGACACTGGGCAGATCGCAGGAAGCAATCGCGCGTTCGGTGATCTTCGTTTTTTCCGGTGGTACCGAAGGTGTATTGACGCCTCATTACACCGTATTCTGTGTCGATCGCACCGTACCTGCCTTGACCAGCGACCGCAAGCGCCTGGCCATTGGCCGTGCCTTCACACCAGTGCCCGCGCCGGAAGAAATTGGTACCCGTGTGCAGGTCAATCTGGTGGCTGAAGCGGTGCGTGCCGCGATGGCGGAGGCGGGAATTGTTGATCCTGGCGATGTGCATTTCGTCCAGGTCAAGGGAGGGTGCGTCAGCTCCGAGCAAGCCCGTGCGGCCCTGGCTCGCGGTGCAAGGCTGGCGGCTGGCGATCCCAACAAGTCCATGGCCTACAGCCGCGTGGCGGGTGCTTTTGGCGTCATGCAGGGATTGGGCGAGATTGACGCCGAAGCGTTGGACGAGGCTGCCTTCTTTTCCAAACCGGAAATCTGGAGCGGCCGCGCCAGCGTTTCTTCCGGCATCGAAGTCGCGGAGAACGAGGTGGTCGTATTCGGCAATGCGGCGGGCTGGACGAGCCCGTTCGTGATTGCGCATCACACCATGGATGACGCGCTGGATATCAACGGCGTCTATGGCTGTCTGGATGCGCTGGGGATCGCCGCTCGTGGCGACAATCGGGCGGCGGGGCTGGCTCGTATCGTTTGCGCGCTGGTGAAATGTGAACCGGACGCGCGTGGCGAGGTGCGTGGCCAGCGTCACACCATGTGGCAGGATGGCGATATCAATGCGCAGCGCCACATTCGCGGTGCGGTGGGCGGGCTGGTGGCGGGCGTGCTGGGTGACACGCGCATTTTTGTTTCCGGTGGTGCAGAACATCAGGGCCCGCCCGGCGGCGGGCTGCTGGCGCTGATTGCGAGGACCAGTCCTGCCGAAATGTGAAATCACCAAAGGTCTGAGCCCGGGACCCATTCTGCAAATGTCGTAGGCGGAACCGCAATCCGGTTTTGTGTGCCAGGATCGCGATTGATTCATCGTTATGAACTGCAACATCACTGAAAGAGGAAGCTTCATGCCACATATTCCCGCATCTTCCGCCCTGAAAGACCTGCGGATCCTGGATCTGACACGCGTTCGTGCCGGTCCAACCTGCGTCAAGCAGTTCGCTGATTTCGGCGCCGATGTGATCAAGGTCGAATCGACAGAGCCGGACACCATGAGCGGCCCACGCCATGGCTATGACATGCAGAATCTGCACCGGAACAAACGTTCCCTGACGCTGGACATGAAGGCGCCGGAGGGGAAGGAAATCCTGTTCAGGCTGGTCAAGACGGCAGATGTGGTGGTCGAGAACTTCCGCCCTGACGTGAAGTATCGCTTGGGCATCGACTACGAGTCCCTGCGCGCCGTCAACAAGCGCATCATCCTGGCGTCGATTTCCGGTTTCGGGCAGGATGGGCCGTACGGTGTCCGTCCGGGCTTCGACCAGATTGCCCAGGGCATGGGCGGCTTCATGTCGGTGACAGGTTTTCCCGGGCAGGGTCCTGTCCGGGCAGGTACGGCGATCGCTGATCTTTCGGGCGGCATGTTTGCCGCACTGGGAATCTTTACGGCGCTGTGGGAACGTCAGACCTCCGGGGAGGGACAGTGGGTCCAGTCCAGCCTGCTGATGTCACAGATTGCCCTGATGGATTTCCAGGCGGCGCGGTTCCTGCTCAAAGGAGAGGTGGCAGGGCAGGCTGGAAACGATCATCCTACTTCCATGCCGACGTCGGCTTACCAGACGTCCGATGGGTACGTCAACATTGCGGCCTCCGGCCAGGTGATGTGGAAGCGCCTCTCGGAGGTCATCGGGCGGCCGGAACTGTTTGATCGAGAGGAGTTCAAGGATGAGCCGTCGCGCTCGACTCATCGGGTGGCTCTGAATCAGGCGATCACCGATGCGACCCGCAAGCGCACCACGGCAGAGTGGGTCGAGGTCCTCAATCAGGCGGGTGTTCCATGCGGGCCGATTTACTCGGTCGACCAGGTGTTTGCGGACCCTCAGGTTCAGCATATCGGGGCGGCGGCCTCGGTGGCCCATCCTGTACTGGGCGATATCCGGATCGTGAACCAGGCCGTCAAGCTTTCGCGCACGCCTGCGACCATGGCGCGGCCAACGCCGGAGCACAGCGAGCACACTGCCGAAATTCTGCGTGAGATAGGTTACAACGACGCCCAGATTGCTGACTTCAGACAGCGCAAGGTTGTTTGAGGCCAGTGCGCCCGGTCAGGTTACACGAAGAATTGCGCGATCCAGTCGCGGCAAGTCATTGACGGCTTGGAGCCGCTCTGGATGGCTCGCCTGAGGTTGGTTACCGAGGGGGCCAGACCCGGCGCATCGCGGGCGGACAGCGCTCCGATCTTGGTCAGCACCCGCTCTGCGTCCAGCGGCCGCGCCGGGCTGCCGAGGGCCGCTTCGCATGCGGCCGTCAAGGTACGTCCATCGGCCAGTTCCAGCGTGACCCGTGCAGGGCGGTCCAGCGGCCAAGGCTTGACGTCAGGCAGTTGTGCCATCCTGATGCGCGGCCGCATGGCGATGATGGCTTCGTCACGGAGGCTTTGATCGAGGAAATTGCCAGGCGCGGCGGCACCGTGTACCAGTGTGGCTGCGACGGCATGCGGGATGGAGAACTTGGCGCCTAATGTCGTTTCCGGGGCCGGGTTGTTGAAATTCATCGCCATCGCGGATCCTTCCATCAGGACGCCCTTGACGGATTGCCCGCCACGCAGCTCCGGGTGCATGTCTATCAGCGATTCGATCGCTTCCATCGCTGCGTGGGAGTGATGACAGGCACCGTAAAGCTTGTGGTAGCCATCGCAGATGGTCCACTCGGTCCCCAGGCCAGCCGTCAATTCATCCGGTTTGGCCGGCGCACCGAGGCCGCGCGTATAGATGTCGTAGGGGCCGCTGGGTGTGCCGGCTATACCTAGTGCCGCCATGTCGCACGCGAACTGCCCGAGCCAGGCACCAGCGGCTGGCCACGCGTTGCGCACCAATGCACCTTCGATGGGATGGCTATAAGGGCCGGGGCTCACCATGGTTGCAGCGGCGGTCAGGGCGCGCAGCAATTGCTCCGCATCGTAGCCGCGCAGCAGGGCCAGACCTGCTGCGGAACAGACGACGTTGTAGACCCCATGCGGGTGAAGGCGGGGCAGCGTGCCCGGCCATGCACGTGCAAAACGGGTACCAATCTCATAGGCGCCAACGGTGGCAACGAGGGTTTGTGCCATCGATAGGCTGCCGGCCTCGGCTGCCGCCAGGATCAGAGGCTGACTGAGCGCTCCCGGATGCACGGCAGTGCGTGTGTAGCCGTCGTCGAGTTCGTTCCATGTGCCGGCCAGACCGTTTCCCACGGCGGCGTCGATCAGAGAGACCTTGGGTGCACCACCACGGAACAGGGTGGCTTGCGGGGCGTCATGCCTGGCAAGCAGCTGCTCGTGATAGGCGCTCAGTTCCGGTTCGTCGGCTGCCGACAGCGTAGCTGCCAGATTGTCACCGAGGATGAGAACAGCCTGCGCGTGTACGTGAGCGGGAATCGCGTCATAGTCCAGGCTCGCAGCCCAGTTGCAAAGTGTGCGCAGTCCCGCCTCGACCTGCGCCCTCGCATCGGCTTCAGGGCCGGCCTGTTTCATGCATGTGCTCCGCTGTTAGGTCAGATGTGGTCAGGCAGCCGCCGCGACTCTGGCTTGCTCGATGGCGCGCCAGACCTTGCCAGCCGTAAATGGCATTTCGAGGCCCTTGACGCCGACGCCTTCCAGAGCATCACGCATGGCGCTGGTGATGGAGGCCGGCGCGCCAATGGTACCGGATTCGCCGCACCCCTTTGATCCGAGCGGATTGTGCGTACAGGGCTGGCTTTCGTCAGTTTCCGAAATGAACATGGGCAGTACGTCCGCACGCGGGAGGGTGTAGTCCATGAACGAACCGGTATAGAGCTGACCGCTTTCGCGGTCGTAGACGGCCTCTTCAAACAGGGCCTGGCCGATGCCTTGCGCAATCGCGCCATGCACCTGACCATCGACCACCATCGGATTGATGACCGTGCCGATGTCGTCAACGCCGATGTAGGAAATGATGCGGGTCACGCCAGTGGCGGGATCAATCTCTACTTCGCAGGCCTGCGCGCCATTCGACCAGGTGAGGTTGGTCGGATCAAAGAAGGCATTCTCGTGCAGTACCGGTTCCATGCCCGGTGGCAGACTGTGCGCATAGGTGACCGCGCGTGCGACTTCGGGCCAGCCGACTTTGCGATCGGTGCCGCTGACGCGAAACTCGCCCAGACCGTTCACCACGTTATGTTCGATATCGGTATCGGCGGCTTCAAGCATGTGGGCGGCGACCTTTTTGGCCTTGGCGAGAATCTTCTCGGCCGCCATATAAATGGCTGATCCGGCAATGACCATCGACCGTGAGCCGAAGGTGCCTGTTCCGTAGGGGACACGGCCGGTATCACCCTCGATCAGTTCGATCATCGACAATGGCACGCCGATGCGCGAGGCCAGTACCTGCGGGAAGGTGGTGGCATGTGCCTGCCCATGGCTGTGCGTGCCACACATGACCAGGAGGCTGCCATCAGCCGCCACTCGAATGTCGGCGGAATCGAAGAAGCCGGCGCGCGCGCCGAATGTGCCGGCATACTTTGACGGCGCCACACCCGAACTTTCGACGAAGTAGGCAATGCCAAAACCGCGCAGCAATCCCTTTTTTGCAGCCGCCGCGCGACGCGCCGGAAAACCGGCGTGGTCCGCAAGGACGAGCGCACGCTCGAACAGCTTGACGAAGTTGCCCGTATCATAGGTAGGCCCCACCGGGGTGGTGTAGGGCATGGCGGTCACCGGGATGAAATTGCGCCGCCGCAGCTCAAGTCGGTCAATGCCGGTTTGTGACGCCGCCTCTTCGACCAATCGCTCAAGAACGAAGCAGGCCTCCGGTCTGCCAGCACCACGGTAGGCATCGGTGGGCACGGTGTTGGTGAAGACGGCGCGAACCTCCGCGAAAATTGCCGGGATACGATAAGGCCCGGACAGCACTGCCGTATACACCGTGGTCGGGACGGCGGCACCGACGGTCGATACGTAAGCGCCGACAGCGGCAAGGGTGGTGACGCGCAGGCCCAGAAAATGGCCCTCTGCGTCGAGTGCCAGCTCCGCATGGGTCGCATGATCACGGGCGTGGTAGTCACTGACAAAGGCTTCACTTCGCGATGAGACCCATTTGAGTGGTCGCTCGAGTTTGCGGGCGGCCCATGCCAGGATGATCTCCTCCGGATAATGCTTGCCTTTGGTACCAAAACCCCCGCCCACATCAGGTGCAATGACGCGCACCGCGTTTTCCGGCAGGTTCAGCTGCTCGGCGACAAACTTGCGGATATGGTGCGGCACCTGAGTGGCCGACCAGATTGTCACTGCGTGCCCATCCAGGCCTTGGGTCGCAGAAGCCATGGCGATGACGGCCCGTGGCTCAAGCGCTGCACAGACGAGGCGGTGGTTGATGATGTCAACTGAAACTTTGTGAGTCGCCTTTGCGAACGCGGCGTCGACCGGCGCCTCGGACCCGCGCTGAAAGCGCACGCACAGGTTGCCCGGGGCTTCGGGGTGCAGCTGTGCGGATTCAGGGAGGGGGGCGTCGCGCACATCCACCACTGCGGGCAGGGGCTCCCAGTCAACTTCGATAAGTTCAGCAGCGTCGATTGCCTGATGGCGCGTATTGGCGACCACCATCGCCATGGCCTCACCGACATGGCGGACGGTGCCACGCGAGAGTGCCCAGCGGGGCGGCTCATTCATGACCTTGCCATTGACTCCGGGAATCTGCCACAAGGGCACCATCGGCCCCACACCATCGGCAGCCATGTCGGCCCCTGTGTATACGGCAATCACGCCTGGCGCGCTCGCGGCCGCAGTAGTGTTGATGGAACGAATTCGTGCATGGGCATGCGGCGAGCGGACAAAGGCGCAGTGCAGCTCGCCTTCCAAAACCAGATCGGACACAAACTGGCCGCGCCCGGTGAGAAACCTGCGATCTTCACGGCGCAGGACTGATGCGCCAATTCCCTCTGGGTGCATTTCTTCTCCAAACACGGTTAGTTGACTGGACCGAGCAAGTGCATCGCCAGCATGGTGGCGCGATGCGAAGCGCATCCGAGTTTAAGGTAGCACGATGGGGTTTGCAAAATTAACTGGAAAAAGGTTAACCAGGAAAAAGGGGACACGAAAGGAAGCGCACGTCGCGCCAGCCTCGATTGCCATGCCGCACCGGTTTGGACCTGGTCTGCACTGGGATAGGGCGTATGCCAGCGGTGCAACTCAGGCGCCCCGCTTCTGTCGGCGGCTCAGGTTCACAGGAGGGTGGCCCGGAACTTGCTCGCCTTGTTCAAACAGAGTTTGGAGTGCGCCTGGTAAAAACGAAAGCATGCCAGGTCGCATTTCTTGCCAGCCGCCGACAGACTCAGTGCAGCCCTGCTGTCTGGAATAGCTGGAACTTTTGGTGAGTCATCACGATCTGACAAATGAATTATGATCGTCCCGTTTATTCATTTTATTCTCTGCCAAACCCCTCACGGAGGAATACCATGCGTCGCATGAGTCTCAAAAGCGTCATTGCATCAGTGACTGTACTGGCTACCACTACTGTGTGCAGTGCTGCGTTCGCTCAAGACAAAGTGAAGATGGGCTTGTTCATTGCCTCTTCTGCCATGCCTTACTTTATCGCCAAGGAACGCGGTTACTTCGCCGCCGAGAATCTGGACGTGGAAGGCATTCCTCTTGCCACCCATCCGCTGATCGTGCAGGGTTTGGTGAAAGGGGATCTTGACGCGGCATCGAATCTGCTCTCTCTTGAGGGAGCCAACATCAATGCCTTGCGGCCGAACACCTTGCAGTATTTTTCGATCAATTGCCAGAATGCCAAGTACCAGCTTGAAGCCTATGTAGTGCCGGCTTCCAACACGACCATCAAGACGCTGGCGGATCTCAAAGGCAAGCGCATCATGTCTGCCCCAGGGCCGGGCAACCTTTTCGTTGCCAAGGGGGTCCTCAAGGCTGCGGGTCTGGAAGAGAAGGACTACAGCATGCAGGAGCAGCAGATGAGTGTGCACATCGGCGCACTTCAGGGCGGTCAATTCGACGCTGCCTATACGCTCGAACCGATCGTCAGCATGATGGTGGCGCAGGGAATCGGCCGCAAGCTTGAAGGCGGTCTGATTGCCAAGTACATGCTGGGCCGTCCGGATGCGTGCGCAGTGCTGGCTGGCGGCGTGATGAGTGTCAAGTTCATGCAGGAGCGGCCGCAGGTCGCAGAGCGTCTGGCACGGGCCTGGGCGAAGGCGCTCAATGATGGCAATAATGATCCGAAGGCGCGTGAATTGTTGACCAAGCACATGAATACCGCTGCTGCCGTGGCGCCGACGGTGCCGCTGTCCTACTACAACATGGTCAGGGATCTGAAGCCGGCTGAAATCGCCGATTTCCAGAATCTGGTCGATCAGGCCACCGCCTATGGCCTGGTGAAGTCGAAGATCGATGTCAGAACGATGCTCAAGACGTATTGATCGCGTCAGACCCTAGCAGAACGCGATGTTCAACGGCCGTATTGCCAATGCCCTGACCCCCGCGGTCGGGGCAGTGGCCTTCATTTTTCTGTGGTGGCTGGTCTCCTGGCTCAAGCTGGTCGATCCTGTGCTGTTGCCTTCGCCGCAGGCTTCCGCCAAGGCGATCTGGGATGGATTCGTCGGCGGCAATCTGCTCAAGGATTTTTTGATCACCATCCGCCGGACCTTGATGGCGTTCGGCATCGCGGTGGCCGTCTGCGTGCCGTTGGGGCTGATACTGGGTTCGTCGGTGCGGCTGTATCGATCGCTCGAGTTTGTCATTGATTTTTTCCGTTCGACTCCCGCCTCGGCTCTGTTCCCCCTGTTTCTGGTGATTCTGGGTGTGGGTGAAAGTACCAAGATTGCGGTGGCGGCGTTTGGTGCCGGGCTGCTTATCCTCTTTAACACGGCCTACGGGGTGATGAACGCGCGCAAAACGCGTCAGGCTGCTGCGCGGGTTATGGGGGCGTCGCCGATGCGCGTCATGATGGGCGTCACCTTGCTCGAATCGCTGCCGCAGACCTTCGTCGGCATGCGTTCTGGTGTTTCGTTTGCATTGGTGATTGTGATCGTTGCAGAAATGTTCATCGGCTCTACAGACGGCCTTGGACAGCGCGTGATCAATGCCCAGATGATCTTCAACATGCCGGAGATGTACGCCACGATATTCGGCGCCGGCGTACTTGGCTACGGGTTGAATCTGGTGTTTATCGTGATTGAACGGCGCTTCATCCATTGGGGTGGCAAATGAGAGGTGACTTTTGAACGCGCCGCAAGACATGCCTGCAGAGAATCTGAGCCGTCAGGCTCCCGGTACCCATATCACCATTCGCGGTTTGACCAAGAGCTTCGCCGGGCAGCCGCTTTACTCGGGTTTCGATCTGGATATTCCCAAAGGCAAGATCACCTCGATTTTCGGCCCGAACGGGTGTGGCAAGTCGACCATGATCAATATGGTCGCCGGATTGTTGCCGATGGACGCGGGTGAGGCCCTGTTTGATGGCAAGACCTTGTCCGATACGGTGATCGGTTACGTGTTTCAGAATTATCGTGACGCCCTGTTTCCCTGGAAGCGCGCCATCGACAATATCAAGTACCCCTTGCAGATCGCCGGCAAGACATCAGAGGAGTGTGATGCCCGGGCGAACGAATTGGTCAGGTCGTTCGACATTCGTTTTGACCTGAATCGCTACCCGTATGAGCTCTCGGGAGGGCAGCAGCAGCTGGTGTCGATCATGCGCTCGCTTGCAGTGCATCCGGAGGTGCTGTTTCTGGATGAGCCATTCTCTGCACTCGATTACGAAATGACCCTTTTCATGCGGGACAAGCTGCAGGACATTTTCGAGGCGACCCAGACCACGATGATTCTGGTCTCCCACGATCTTGAAGAGGCGGTCTATCTTGCCGACGAGGTGCTGATGTTGACGCGTCGGCCAACCCGGATTGCCGAAGTGGTGCGGTTTGATGCGCCACGCCCAAGGCATCCGGAAACACTGACTTCCGATGCGTTTGTTCGCGCCAAGGCGCACTGCCTCGATGTATTTCAGAGGGAAGTGCGCGTCAGGGAGGCTTCTCCCTGATCGGCTCCGTGTTTTCGCATTCCCGCTAACGCAGCTCGCGCCGCTGTGCGGGTTACTTCCGAAATCCGAGGATGCCGGATGCCATGGATCGCTGGTCCCGGCTGGTCCAACGTCCGCCATCGACACGGGTAAAGAAATCGAGCAAGGCTTGGTTGAATGGCTCAGGATCCTCCAGGTTGATGGTGTGCCCAGCCTGCGGCAATACCACCAATCCGGAAGCAGGAATGGCGCGCTTCATAAGTAAGGCCGGTTCCAGGCATGGATCATCTTCGTCGCCAGTGACGATCAGCGCAGGGAGGGTGATCTTTTTCATGTCCTCGACCAGTTCCCACAGTGATGGACGCTTCATCTGCACGCCGCGCATGGTGTTTGCCTGACCTTGCCAATCATGCTCGGTCAGCTGCTGCGCAAACTCGGCCCAGCCACGCGGATCCTTGTTCTGGTACTGAACCCGGGTCGGTCCGATGGCGTACTGCCTGGCAGCCTCCGCCCCCTTGGTTTCGAACAATTGTGCCGCCGCTTCGCACTCCTTCTGGAACTTCTCCTTCTCGGCAGGGGCTGCGCCATAGCCACAGCCGGCGATGACCAGCGAACGCGCCCGCTCGGGGTAAGTGATGCCCGCATGCAAGGTGGCAAAGCCACCCATCGAAAGGCCGGCAATGTGGGCTCGATCAATTTTCAGGTGATCGAGCACGGCAATGATGTCATCACGAGCATGCGCTTGCGAATACTGGGCCGGGTCGGCCGGGATCGCGGAAGGCTTGAATCCACGCGCGCTGTAGGTAATCACCCGGTAATACCGGGAGAAAAAGCGCATCTGCGCCTCCCAGCTGCGCCAATCACCGGCAAATTCGTGCACAAAGATCAGGGGGGTTCCTGATCCCGCTTCTTCGTAGTAGAGGCTGACGCCGTCTTTGGTCATTGCATTGGGCATGGAAGTTTCCTGTCAGTATCGGCGGGGTTGGGGTCGTGAAGATGCGATTGCTTTCGGCAGATTCGCATGCATGTCACTTTACCCGGGTTTGTGGTGGCCGGAAAGGGTGATTGTGGTGTGACGACAGCGTCCCATTCACATGAATGTAAATTGCTTCGGAGTGAGCATGTTTCGGGTTATATTCCTTCTTGTCTGACTGTCCGGTTCTTGCCATCGAACAGTTGCTTCCCAATACGAAAGGTTTGAGCATGGCCGTCACGGTTTCAATGCAGGTAAACGGCAGATCTGTCACTCACGAAGTGGAAGAGCGCACGCTGCTGGTAAGCTTTATTCGCGATGTGCTGCGTCTGACCGGAACTCACATCGGCTGCGATACTGCACAGTGTGGCGCATGCACAGTGCATCTTGATGGCCGTGCGGTCAAGAGCTGCAATATCCTGGCGATGCAGGCTGATGGTGGGGCGGTGACCACGATCGAAGGGGTGGCCGCTGCGAACGGCACACTGCATCCGATGCAAGACGCCTTTCGTCAGCAGCATGGCCTGCAATGCGGCTTCTGCACTCCCGGCATGGTGATGAGCGCGATTGATTTGGTCAGGGAAACGCCGCAGCCAACCGAAGCTCAGGTGCGGGAGAAACTGGACGGGAATTTGTGTCGCTGCACGGGATATCACAACATCGTCAAGGCCGTGATGGCCGGCGCCGAGGCGTGTGCGCGCCGGTGACCATTCACATCTCAATCCAGATCGCCCGAGGCTAACATGTACGCCTTCAAGTACCAAAAAGCACTATCCATCGATGCCGCAGCGGCAAGCCTTGCTGCCGCTCCGCAGGCAAAGCTCATGGCCGGTGGCCAATCGTTGATTGCGGCGATGAAGCTGCGCCTGGCGGACGTCGGCCAGATCATTGATCTGCGTGCGATCCCGGGCTTGTCTGGAGTCAAGGTCGAGCCCGGCTCGGTCGTGATCGGGGCGATGACGCGGCATGCTGAAGTGGCCGCTTCCCCGGAGTTGCGCTCGTCGATTCCGGCTTTGGCCGCACTGGCCGGAGGTATCGCCGACCGGATGGTGCGCAACATGGGCACCATCGGTGGTTCGGTGGCCAACAACGATCCGGCTGCCGATTATCCTGCCGGTTTGTTGGCGCTTGGAGCCACCGTTGTCACGAATCACCGCCGCATTCTGGCGGACGACTTTTTTACCGGCATGTTCGAGACCGCACTGCAATCCGGTGAAATCGTGACCTCGGTGAGCTTTCCGGTGCCGACGCGTGCGGCCTACATGAAGTTCAAGAATCCGGCTTCACGTTATGCCATTGTGGGCGTCTTTGTGGCCGATTTCGCAGGGCGCGTTCGGGTTGCAGTGACTGGTGCGGGCCCCGTGGTTTTTCGCGTGCCACAGATGGAGATGGCGTTGTCAGCCGAGTTCACGCCGAGCGCCATTGCCGGAATGAAGGTTCCGGCAGAGGGCCTCAATTCGGATATTCACGCACAGGCCGACTACCGGGCCCATCTCATCACTGTCATGGCCATGCGCGCCGTGGAGGCTGCTCTGAAGTAATCGGTGCAGCCGCGCCCTAGGATGATTGTTGCTGTGCAGGCCGCAGTTTTGGATAGCTTTCCGGCTTGAAAAAGCTGCTCCCCGCGACGTAGGCGCGGCCGGGAGACATATCCGGTGGTGGCCCTGCTTCGGCACTGCCCTCGAATGTGAGTTCGAACTGGACGCCGCTCGGGTCATAGACGAATAGCTGCCACAACGTTGTTCCGGGCACCAGAAACTCGCGGAATTCCAGGCCGGTCTCCTGGAAGCGCGCGCGGAACTGGTGATACGAAACGCAGCTTAACGAAATATGGTCGATTGCTGCTGAACCCACCGGAGCGCGGCCGTCAGCACCCAGTGCCGGCCCGCCGGCATAGATGTGAATGATGGCCTGGCCGCCGGGCAAGGGGCAGCTGATCCATGCGCCCGGGTAACCGAAATCGGGGCGAAACACTTCCTTCAGGCCCAGAACATCGCAGTAGAACGCCCGCGTTGCGTCAAGGTCATTGGTCTTGATGGCGACGTGAAAGAGGCCGCTAACGATCATGGAGGTTGCCTTTCGCAGATGGTGAATGACGGCCGGTGCGATCGTGCATTGCGCGTCAACTCTGCACACCGCATGGCGAGCGACCGGCTTTACGCTGCAATAATGCGTGAACGCATTGTATGTCCGGTGGGAGGAGTTCGAGTGCCGATGCGGTGACGGCAGGCATGGTGCTCAAGCGAGGCGGGCATGCAGTCCGGACCGGCGTGGTGGCCCGCTCCTGTTGCGACCTTACAATCGGGGTCTGGTTGTCCTCGCTGCGGCTTGGGTGCCAATGAACCTGCTGCCCCGGATTGAATCGCGACTTCATCGCACCCGACCACCGGAACAACGTTGATGCACTCCGTTCAAGAACTCTGGCGTCTTTCCGCGACCACGCTGGCTGCAGGTTATCGCAACCGGGATTTCACGCCTGACGCGGTGCTTGATCAGGTGTTGGCGCGTATCGTCGCCTGCAACCCTGACCTCAACGCGGTGGTGACGCTCGACGAAGCCGGCGCCCGTCGCGCCGCGCGTGCCAGCACGCTGCGCTACGCAAGCGGAAAACCGGCAGGGGCGCTCGATGGCGTCCCCCTGACCATCAAGGACAACATTGCCGTGGCCGGCATGCGCACCACCTGGGGCAGCCGCCTGTTTGCTCAGTACGTCCCGGCGAGGGACGAATTGCCGGTTGCGCGTCTGCGACATGCGGGCGCGGTGATTCTCGGCAAAACCAATACGCCGGAGTTCGCCATGCAGGGTCACACGGATAACCAGTTGTTCGGTGCTACCCGCAACCCCTGGAATCGCCAGTTGACGCCGGGTGGTTCGAGTGGCGGCGCAGTGGCCGCAGTTGCAGGCGGCCTGGGGCCGCTGGCACTGGGCACCGATGGCGGCGGCTCGATTCGCCGCCCCGCATCGCATACCGGATTGGTCGGATTCAAACCATCGACCGGGCGTGTGCCGCGTTGCGACGGGCTGCCGGCGATTTTCCTCGGTTACGAAGTGGCCGGGCCAATTGCGCGCACCGTCGACGATGTCATACTTCTGATGGAACTGATCAGTGCGCCTGATCCGCGAGACCCGGCCTCGGCGCCATTCATGCAGCGGCCATTCCAGGTTGCAGACAATCCGCCGCAGTGCCGCGTGCTCTATATCGCCGCCTTCGGCGATGCCCCAGTGGACGACCAGATTGCGGCTGCAACCGAGCTCACCGTCGATCAACTGCGCCAGCTTGGGCACCGGGTTGACCGTGCCGGTCGCTTTGACCTGGCCGATGAGGTCACCGCGCGCTGGATGAGTCTGGCGCAGGCCGGGCTGGCGCGGATGCTGGAATCCCATGCCGGTTGGCGCCAGCTGGTCGGCGCAGCCGCCATGGCCAATGCCGAAGCGGGTGCGGCCATGCCTGCAACTGCCTTGTTCGATCTGTTGCTGGAGATCGACCGATTGCGCAACCGCCTGGGCGAACTCTTCGTTGATTACGACCTCCTGCTCACCCCGGCAGCTGCGGCACCACCCTGGCCGATTGAACAGTCCCACCCGGTCGTGATTGCAGATCGGGCGGTGGGGCCGCGCGGACATGCGGTATTCACGGGCTTTGTCAACGCAGCAGGCTTGCCTGCCGTGGCGTTGCCATGCTCTCCGCTGTCGTCGGGCATCCCGGCCGGATTTCAACTGATCGGCCGCTGGGGTGAGGACGGATTGTTGTGTTCGGTTGCCCGTCAGTACGAACTTGCGCAACCATGGGCGGCGCGCTGGCCGGATATTTGATGACAGCAGCGCGCTGGCGAAACGTCAACACGTTACACAATCAGGCATCTGGATCGGCTGAGGGTGACCGGGATTTGATCTCCTGCATAATCCGCCCAAGATCTTTTTCGTAACCGGGAGTGCATCAATGCTGATGGCATTACTGCCTTGCCTGACCTCCATGCTGTTCGCCGGGTTCACCGGGTTGGCCCATGCACAGGCTGCGGCGAACGCGCCGGCACCATATGAACCGGAAACCGGGCAACCAGGGAAGGACGTGGTGTGGGTACCGACGCCACAGGCGGTCGTCGACAAGATGCTGGAAGTGGCCCGCGTGACGCCGCGCGATTTCGTCATGGACTTAGGCTCCGGCGATGGTCGTACCGTCATTACTGCGGCCAGGCGCGGCACGCGTGCGGTCGGCATCGAGTACAACCCTGACATGGTGGAGTACGCGAAACGCAACGCCGAACGAGCGGGGGTGTCGGACAAGGCGACTTTTGTCAAGGCAGATCTGTTCGAGACCAGTCTGGATCAAGCCACTGTCATCACCATGTTTCTCCTGCCGGACATCAACTTGCGGTTGAGACCAAAGATCCTGGCGCTGAAACCGGGCACCCGCATCGTCTCCAATACCTTTACCATGGGCGACTGGGAGCCGGACGAGCGGGTGGTTCTGAACGGCGAACCCGGTTGCGACAACGCCTACTGTACCGTGCTCTTCTGGCTGGTGCCGCGCAAGGTAGCCGGCACCTATGCCGTGCCGCTGGGCCAGGTCACGCTCAAGCAGGAGTATCAGAAGCTGACCGGTACGCTCAAGCCGGTTGACGGAGCAGTGGTCAAGCTGGTCGGGCGCGTTCGGGGAGAAACCATCGAGATCACCGCGGGTGCCAAGCGCTATCTGGGGCGCCTGAACGGCTCCGTGCTGGAACTGCGTGACGTAACCCAAGGCTGACTTCGATTGACGAACCCGCTCCAGAATCTCAAGCTCTCCATGCTTGACCTCGTCGCCGTGCGCGAGGGGGGTAGCGTTGGCGATGCACTGCAGATTGCGTTGCGCACCGCGCAGCACGCCGAAAGCCTTGGCTTCATGCGCTACTGGGTGGCCGAGCACCACAACATGCCCGGCATCGCCAGTTCAGCAACGGCAGTGATGGTGGGGCACATTGCTTCCGGGACGCGCACGATTCGCGTCGGCTCGGGCGGCATCATGCTGCCCAACCATGCGCCTCTGGTGGTGGCTGAAGCCTTTGGCACGCTGGCCGAACTCTATCCGGGCCGCATTGATCTTGGCTTGGGACGTGCACCGGGTACCGACCAGATGACGATGCGCGCCCTGCGGCGTGATCGCGTCGAGACCGAAGACGACTTTCCGCGGGAAGTCGAAGAACTGCAGCACCTGCTGGGGCCGGCCCAGCCGGGGCAGCGCCTGGTGGCGATGCCCGGGGCGGGCACCAATGTCCCGATCTGGTTGCTGGGCTCCAGCCTGTTCTCAGCTCGACTGGCAGCGCGCAAGGGATTGCCATACGCATTTGCTTCGCACTTTGCGCCCGGTTTGCTGCTGCAGGCACTGGACCTGTATCGCCGCGAGTTCCAGGCGTCCGACGTCCTCAGGGAACCCTATGTCGCCATCGGTGTGCCACTGATTGCCGCTCCTACAGACGAAGAAGCCGACTACCTCGCCAGCAGCACGTATCAGCGCATTCTTGGCATTCTCACCGGGCGGCGCGGGCGCTTGCAGCCGCCCGTAAAGGATTTCATGGCCCAGCGCCATCCGCAAGAGCGCGCGGCGATCGCCGACTTTCTGGCAGCCGCGGTGATTGGTTCACCTGACACCGTGCGCGACGGCTTTACCCAGCTGCGGCAGGCCACGCGGGCCGACGAGTTCATCGTCGTATCAGATGTGTTTGATCCGGCGTTGCGGTTGCGCTCGATCGGGATAGCGGCCGAGGTACTCAAGTCTTGCCGTGACCCCGCTGGCCAAGGAGCGCCGCACGCGTGACCGGTTGTTGCAGCCGGTCCAGCCACCAACGCAAGGCACGACCTTGTACCGCTTTGGTGCCCTTGCGCCATGCATAGCTGACGGGGACCTGATACTCCGGCCGGTCGACTCGCTTGATCACCAGCCTCCCGGTATCAACGTAGGGTTGAACGAGACAGGTCGGAAGGAATCCGACGCCGAGGCCGCGGATCTGTGCATCCAGCTTGGCCGGCATGGTGGCGACGGTGAATACGTCCTGACCGGGCAATAGGCCCAGCGAGAGCCCCGTTCCTTGCGGGGTGGAATCGGCAACCGTCACCGCGCGATAGCGGCGCAGCGTCTCATCAGTCAGTGGTTCGGTGGCATGCGCGAGCGGGTGGTGCGGCGCCACCACGAAGACGAACAACACCTTGCCCAGAGGCTCTCGTCGCAGATCAGCGCGGACGGCGGCGTCGAGCACTACGCCAAGCGCGAGGTCGGCACGGCCGGATGCGAGGCTCTCGACCGTGCCCGAGAGGGTTTCGGTACGCAGCCGCAACCTGGTGGGGGGATCGAGTGCAAAGAATGCAGTGCAAAGCTCCATCACCGTTGCCGGGTCGATCACGCTATCGACCGCAATCGTCAGTTGCGGCTCCCACCCTGTGGCCACGCGCTTGACCCGATTGGCTACGGCGTCGATGTTGGCCAGCAGCAGCGCCCCTTCGCTCAGCAGTTCGATGCCGGCCTCGGTGAGCCGAGCCCGGCGCGCGCTCCGGTCGAACAGCAGCACGTCGAGGGCTTCTTCCATTTGCCGCACCCGGTAGGTGAGGGCGCTTGGCACCATGTGGCTCTGGCGCGCAGCAGCAGCGAAGCTCCCGGTATCGGCAATGGCCTTGAGCATGGCCAGGGCGCTGGGCGTCAATACATCTCTTGCAGTAGTCATGGAAGGGTTATTCATTCAAATAATTTGAATGATGACATCAATTGGGCGCGTCCTGCGCGTCTGCTTCTGACAGCACAATGGGGGCCATCCAAACAGGAGGTTCGTTCATGCAAATCTTGCGCAAATCACAGGAGCGCGGCTACGCCGACCATGGCTGGCTCAAGAGCTATCACTCGTTTTCGTTCGCGGGTTACCACGACCCGGCACACATGGGTTGGGGCAACCTGCGCGTGATCAACGAAGACCGGATCGAAAAAGGCACCGGCTTTGGCAAGCATGGGCATCGTGATATGGAAATCATCAGCTATGTGCTATCCGGCGAGTTGGCACACCGGGACAGCCTGGGCAATGTCAAAGGCATTCCGCCAGGAGATGTGCAGCGCATGAGTGCTGGTAGCGGCGTCATGCACAGTGAATTCAACCACGCCGACGATCAGACGACCCACTTCCTGCAGATATGGATCGAACCGAATGTGTTCGGCATCCCGCCTGGCTATGAGCAAAAGACCATACCCGCCGCCGAGAAGCGCGGGTCACTGCGTCTGGTTGCTTCACCGGACGGCGCGCAAGGTTCGGTCACGATTCATGCCGATGCATCGCTCTATGCCGGCCTGCTCGATGGAGCGGAAACCGCGCAGTGCAGGCTCGCGCCAGGCCGCAAGGGCTACGTGCACCTGGTGCGCGGTGCGCTGGAGGTCAACGGCCATCAGCTCAATGCTGGTGATGCACTGATGCTGGAACAGGAAACACTGGTCACGCTGGTCAACGGAGTCGACGCGGAAGTGCTGGTGTTCGACCTGGCCCCCTGATTCACCTGCTCCAACCGTTTTCCAATCGCGCCGCTGATGCAGTGACGCAGTTTCACTCACTACCTAAAGGAAATCGCATGTCCAAAGTTCTCGTTCTCTACTACTCCTCGTACGGTCACCTGGAAACCATGGCCAATGCTGTCGCAGAGGGTGCCCGCTCGACCGGGGCCACCGTCGATGTGAAGCGCGTGCCGGAAACCGCCCCGTCAGAAGTCGCCAAGGCCGCCCACTTCAAACTGGATCAGGCGGCACCGGTGGCCACCGTTGCGGAACTGGAGCAGTACGATGCCATCATCGTGGGAGCGCCGACGCGTTTTGGCCGCATGCCCGCGCAGATGGCCAGCTTTCTGGATCAGGCTGGCGGCCTGTGGGCCCGCGGTGCGCTCAACGGCAAGGTGGGCGGAGCGTTTACCTCGACCGCCACCCAGCACGGCGGCCAGGAAGTCACCTTGTTCTCCATCATCACCAACCTGCTCCATTTCGGCATGACCATCGTCGGCCTTCCCTATAGCCATCAGGGGCAGATGACGATCGACGAGATTGTCGGCGGTAGCCCCTATGGTGCGACCACTATTGCCGGCGGGCAGGGCCAGCGCCAGCCGACCGCCATTGAGCTGGAAGGCGCCCGCCACCAGGGCAAGCTCATCGCCGCCACCGCGAACAAGCTCTTTCCCGCCTGACCGGCAGCGCCGGTGCATGGCGCATGGACGCGCATGCCATTATCATGAGACGATTCGCTTAAGGTGAATCGTCGCAGGAGTGCGCGTCCATGCAGCAGATCGGAAAGTTCGAGCTTGAAAAGGTCCTGGGTCAGGGTGCATCCGGCACGGTTTACCTCGCTCGCGACAGCTTCTCGGGCGAGAATGTCGCTCTGAAAGTTCTCAATCCGGAGGTACTCAAGAATCCGGATTCGATGCGCCGGATCAATGCGCAATTCATGAGTGAAGCCTCTCTCGCGGGCAAGCTTGCGCATCCGCACATTGCCTCGATACTCGAAGCGTCAATTAGTGAAGAGCAGGCCTACATTGCGATCGAGTATGTGCCGGGCGGGGATCTGCGGCGCTTCACCATGCCGGAGCACCTACTCTCCCCGGAGGATGTGACGGAGATTGCGTTCAAGTGCTGCGGCGCGCTCGACTACGCCTACCGGCAGGGCATCGTGCATCGCGATATCAAGCCAGCCAACATTCTCCTGGTGGAGGGCACCAATATCAAGATTGGCGATTTTGGTGCGGCTTACCTGTTCCAGGCCGACCATACCCAAATCGCCAAGATTGGCACCCCGGTTTACATGTCGCCCGAGCAGGTGCGCGGTGATCCGCTTGGATACAGCAGCGACATGTTTTCGCTGGGCGTCGTGCTATACCACCTGTTCACCGGACAGCGGCCGTTTCACGCCGCCTCCCTGGCTGAAATCGCTGCGCGAACCCTGCGCGACACGCCGCTGATGCCCAGCTTGCTGCGGCCGGGGATCAGCGGGGAGATGGATGACATCGTACTCAAGATGCTGGCCAAGAAGCCGGCAGACCGCTATGCCTCCTGGGCGGATCTGGCCCTCGATATCGCCAAGGTCGGGCGCCTGAGCCATCTGCACAGCGCGATCCCGGATACCGAAAAATTCGTGGCACTCAAGGCGGTGCGCCTCTTGGGTCATCTGGATGACGCACAATTGTGGGAGTTGGTGCATGCCGGAAGCTGGTCGCGCGTCCCCGGGCGCACCGTCATCATGCATGAGGGTGCCGAAGGCAAGAGCCTGTTTTTCCTCGGCAGTGGTCAGGCCAAGGTGACCAAGCAGGGGCGTCTGCTTAATGTGGTCAGCGCCGGCGAATGCGTGGGCGACATGTCCTACATCAAGGAGGGCAGCATCGTGCGGCAGGCGACGGTGGAAACGCTGGAAGACGTTCTTTTGGTCGAATACGAGAAGGAAACGGTGGATCAAGTCAGCCTGGAATGCCGCTACCAGCTCTCCCAGGCGCTGATGCATTCGCTGGTTGATCGCCTCGCGCTGGGTGGCGAGCGACTCGTGCAGGCAGGATGAGTACACTGCGGGTAGCAGGAATCACGGGGCACCGGGGCGGCAACCACGAGCAGAACAGGGAAAGAGAACACCAGTCATGAAGCGCAATCCTTCCCCGATCAAGACCCATCCGGTCCGCATCGGCATCATTGGTCTGGGCATCATGGGGGGCACCATGGCGCGATCCCTGCTGGCCGCAGGGCATCAGGTGTGCGGGTACGACATCCAATCGGCTGGCTTGCGTGCACTGCGCCGCGCCGGCGGCACACCGATGCCAGGTGCGGCCGAGGTGGCGAACGCGGCCGATGCATTGATTACCTCGCTGCCTTCTGCAAAGGCGCTGCACAACGTGGTGGCAGAGCTGGCCGACGTCCATCCACGCAAACGTGGCCAGATCGTGCTGGAAACCAGTACCTTGCCCTTGGCGGATAAACAACAGGCGGAGAGCGTCTTGCGCAGGCAGGGACGCGTGATGCTCGATGCGCCCATCAGCGGTACGGCGACGCCCAATCCGGCGCAGACGTGGATCATGTATCTCAGCGGGCCAGCTGCCGCTTGCCGGCAGGTGCAACCCTGGTTGACCCACTTCACCCTGAATGCCCCACGTGTCGGGGCGACAGGTAGCGGCACCAAGCTCAAGCTTGCGGCCAACCATCATGTTGCCATCCTGAACGTCGCCTGCGCTGAAATGGTGGCGCTTTGTCGCAAGATGGGGCTTGATCCCCAGGTCGCCTTGAAACACATGGGGCACAGCCCCTACATCGGCACCGGGCTGATGCGCATTCGCATGCCGATGATGCTCGAGCGCCGCTATCAGCCGGCCACCATGAAGATCGGTGTCTGGCAAAAGGACATGCAGGTCATCGGCGACATGGCGCGCGAGGTGGACTGCCCGACGCCGCTGTTCAACGCCAGCGCAGCGGTGTATACGGCTGCCATGGCCATGGGACTGGCCGAGCACGATACCGCGGGGACGGCGGAAGTACTGGCGGCGCTCTCGGGTGAGTCTGCCAAGCGTAAAGCTTAGCCCGACGCCTCTGCATCGAAACCGACGAACACGGCGGCTTCTGCAACGGACTTGCGCTCCGACACCACGGCGTTGGCGGGAAAGTCATGATCCGGCCAGCCTAGCGCAATGCTTTTCATAATGACCTGATCGTCAGCGATGCCGGCATGCTCCCGCACCACCGGCGATTGCATGATGCCCTGACTGTTGATCACGGCACCGAGCCCGCGCGACCAGGCGGCATTGACCAGAGCCGTCGCTACGGCGCCACAATCGAAGGGCGTATCGTCACTGCCGTCCAGCACCTTGTCGTAGGTCACGATGATGCAGACCGGCGCATCAAATTGACGGAAACCACGCAGAACCCAATCCTGTCGCCCTTCTTGGTCGTCGCGCGCGATGCCCATGGCGGAGAACAATTGCTTGGCAACGCCAATCTGCCGCTCCCGGTGCTTGCCGACAAACGGCTGGCCGGTGCGGAACTCGCGCGATTGTGGCACCCCAGCCACCATGCGTTCGGTATTGCCGGCACGGATACGATTGAGCGGTTCGCCGGTGACGACGTAGAAATTCCATGGCTGGGTGTTCATCGACGATGGCGAGCGCATTGCCAGTCTCAGGACTTCCTCGATCAGTGCTCTGGGAACCGGATCGGGCGTGTAACCACGAATGCTGCGGCGGCCGAGGACAACCTCATCAAACTCCATGTGGTGCTCCGGAGAGAACAGGTTAAAGCGGCCGCAAGTCGGCAAAGGCATCCATGTAGCCGTACAGCGCCACCGCGCCACCGGTATGCAGAAAGACGACGTTCTCGCCCTTCTTGAAATGACCCTTGCGGCACAAGTCAATCAGGCCGGCCATCCCCTTGCCGGAATACACCGGGTCAAGCAGGATACCTTCCAGTCGCGCCATCATGGTCACCGCTTCAACCATCCCGGGTGTGGGGACGCCATATCCCCCGCCCACATAGTCGCAGTTGGCTTTGACACTTTCGCGGCTGACACTGCCTGGAACGCCCAGTAGCTCAACCGTTTTGGCGGCCAGGTTGAAAACACTGGTTTCCTGAGCTTCCTTCGGTGCCCGTACGCCAATCCCCAGCACGGGGATCTGGGCGCGCGAGCCTTCAAACCCGGCGACCAACCCAGCCTGGGTTCCGGCACTGCCGGTGGCATGGACGACGCAACTCACATTCAACCCCTGTTGATTGAATTGGTCGACCAACTCCAGGGCGCAGACTACATAACCCAGTGCGCCCAGCGGATTCGAGCCGCCGCCGGGGATGATGTAAGGCTTTTGACCCCTGGCGCGCAGATCGTCGGCCAGCCTGGCCATGGCAGCATTCATGTCGGTGCCACCGGGCACCTCCTCTACGCTGGCACCATACAGGTGATCGAGAAAAACGTTGCCCGACTTCTTGTAGTTTTCCAACTTCGAGCCGGTGCGGTCTTCCAGCAAAAGCGCGCACTTCATCCCCATTTTTGCGGCGATGGCGACCGTCTGCCGTGCATGATTGGATTGCGTGGCCCCTTGGGTAATGATGGTGTCGGCCCCCTGTTTGAGCGCATCAGCCATCAGAAACTCCAGCTTGCGGGTCTTGTTGCCTCCGCTGCCCAACCCGGTGCAGTCATCCCGCTTGATGTAGAGGTTCGGCCCACCCAGCGCCTCGGTCATGCGCGGCATGAATTCAAGAGGGGTAGGGGCGTGGGTGATGCGAATGCGGGGAAAATGGGTGAGCTTCATGGTGCTTTCTTCAATGGTTGGAAGGGGCGAGGAGCCTCAAATCAGTTGGCGGCAACCGCGATATTGCTGGCAGCAGAGACGATTTTTCCGATCAGGACACAATCTTCGTCGGTCAGCGATATCGGGGTGCGCAGATCCAGCAACTGATCCAGCACCGCCTTGGAACGGGGAATGTCCGGCCTTTCGGCCAGGTAATGCCAATGCTCGTAATTGCTGGTAAATGCAACGGGGGCTGGTGTGCCAAACCACTTGATGTACAGCCCGCGCACACTGCACTCCTTCAGAAAGCGCTCGATCTGGTGCGGCTTCAGGTTCAAGCTGAACTGAATCGAACTCGCCACAAACTCTTCCCGCGGATCCCGCGCCGGAATCGACACCCCTTCAGCCTTGCTCAACTCGCGCTCCAGCGTGGTGTAAACGTGGTTCCAGCGTCGGGCGCGATCCGCGAGTTGGCCAATTTGCGGCCGCAACAGGCTGGCGGCAAGATTCGACATGCGCATGCTGAAGTTGGGCGTGACATACTTCCAGCGCTCGAACACTTCAGCGGCGGGCTTCAAAATGTGCTGGTCGTACATCATGTAGCAGCCCGACATCAGGATCGCCTGGGCAGCCACATCCTCGTCGTCCGTCACCAGCAGGCCGCCTTCGCCTGAATTGATGTGCTTGTAGGTTTGCGCGCTGTAGCAGCCCACCTTTCCCCAGGTTCCGGTGTGCCTGCCGTCCCACTTGGCGCCCATGGTGTGAGCGCAGTCTTCAATGATTGCAACGCCGTATCGATCGCAGATCGACTTTACCTGCCCCAGGTTGACAATGTGGCCGCGCATGTGGGAAAGCAGCAAGACCTTGGCGCCACTGCTTGCCGCCTTCCGCTCCAGGTCGGACAGGTCGGTGATGTAGTCAGCGCTGGTCTCAATCAGAATCGCATCAGCGCCCGCATGAGCGATTGCCCCGGGTACCGGCGATAGCGTGAAGGTGCTGGTCAAGACTTTGTCTCCCGCCTTCACGCCCAGCGCCTTGAGGGCGATGAACATGGCAGCGCCGCAGGAGCTGGTGGCCACGCAGTATTTGCTGCCCACATAGGAGGCGTACTCCTGCTCCAGCAGCGAAGGTTCGGGGTAGCCCGCGCCTTGCTCGCCATAGCGATGCAGGCGGCCCGAACGCATCAAGGCAACGGCACGCTCAATCGCCTCTTCCGGAATGGGTTCAGGGGTACTCAAATCCTTGCCAAACCACAGGCCGTCAGGCGTAGGCGAGGCGGGTGATGTCAAAGGTGCAGTCATGGCGAATCAGGGTTGAGGTCCAGCGGGCATACCGCTCAACCGCGCCCCTTCCAGGGCACAACACGTCGTTCAACAAAACGCACCAGGTGGTCGAAGGCGTAGGCAATCGCTGCGATCACCACGATTCCCATGATGACAATGGGTGTCTGCAAAAAGCGGGAGGCCGACAGGACCATATAGCCCAGCCCCGACGTGGCAGCCACCATTTCGGCAGCCACCAGCGTGGTCCAGCCAAAACCGATCCCGACACGCATGGCGGTAAAGATCTCCGGCATGGCTGACGGCAACACCACCAGGCGAATCACCTGCCAGCGAGTGGCGCCGAACGAATACGCGGCGTGAATCTGCTCGATGGCTGCCGACTTCACGCCCGCCCGCGCTCCCAACACCATCGGCGCGAGCACCGATGAGAAGATCAGCAAAACCTTGGACAATTCGTCGATACCAAACCAGATGATCATCAACGGCAGATACGCAAGCGGCGGGATAGGACGGTAAAACTCGATCGGGGGATCGAAGATGCCGCGCGCGACCGGACTCATGCCCATGGCTATGCCGAGTGGAATGCCAATAACGCAGGCCAGCACGAAGGCTCCAAAAACTCTCAGTGTGCTGATCCAGATATGCTCCCAAAAGCCGACGCCTGTGAAGCCTTCTTTCATGACGTCTAAAAGGGCGTTCACCACGCCCATGGGCGAAGGCAGGAAAAGCGGTTTGATATAGCCCGCAGACGTGACAAACGCCCAGAAAGCGATCAACAGCACGATCACGACCGCGCTGATCCTGAAACTTTCGCCCTGGCCAGGTACGCCATAGATTTCGCCCGGCTTGGCAGGTTTGGCTTTCATGAAACCACCCAGCATGCCGCTGTTCCCTGTTGAACGGGTGTCACTCATCATGCGCTCCTGCTTCGTCAGTAAAGATGATCTTCAGAATCTTTTCCCTGAGGGCAATGAACTCCGCCGAAGCCTTGATCTCGCGGGCATTGCCGCTCTCGAAGTACTGCCGGCTGAAAGGCAGGTCGAACACATGCGAAATCCGCCCCGGGCGCGGCGACATCACGATCAATTTGGTTCCCATGAACAACGCCTCTTCAACGCTGTGGGTGATGAAGAACACCATCTTGCCGGTGTCGCGCCACACTTTCAGGATCAGCTCCTGCGCCCGCTCCCGCGTCAGCGCGTCCAGTGCGCCCAGTGGCTCATCCATCAGCAGAATGGCAGGATCACTGGTCAAGGCGCGGGCAATCCCAACGCGTTGTTGCATGCCACCCGACAGTTCATAAGTGGCAGACTGCTCAAATTGCTCAAGCCCCAGCAATTTGATGAATTCACGGGCGATCTTTTCGCGCCTCGCTTTGTCGTGGCCCTGAATCTTGAGTCCGAACGCGACGTTGTCCAATACATTCATCCAGGGCAGCAGCGCATGCTTCTGAAAGACCACCGAGCGATCCGCTCCGGGCCCGATGACGGCCTTTTGATTGAGAGAGATTTCGCCCTCGCTGGGCGCCATGAATCCGGCAATCAGGTTGAGCAGCGTGGACTTGCCGCACCCCGATGCACCCAAGGCCACGACAAAGTCCTTTTCATGAATCTCAAGGTTGATGTTCTGGAGCGCATGAACAGGCGGTTTACCCTTGACCGGATAGAAAACCGACACATTTCTAATAGCAAGAGCAGTCATCGATAGCCTCAGATTGAGCAACTGAAGCGCTGACCTGGCTCGCGCAGGTCAGCCTCCAGGTTGTTTGGACAGGCTTATTTGCCCGCAGCAGCTTTGGCAAACTCAGAGTTGACAAACTGACTGTAGTCGTCCGCAGTCCTGTTGATTCGACCGGCACTCTTGAGGAATTCAGCGGTGCCCTTGATGGTTCTTGCTGCGCCGCCGCCCATCCAGTTGGCGGACATGGTCAGATCGCCGTCCGGATAGATCGTGCCATCCAGCATGGGCACGACTGCGGCCGGGGACACACCGACACTTGCGGCCACCGCTTTGACTTTCGGTGAATCCGCATTCCATGCGGCCTTGTTCTTGTGGTAATCCGCATTGATCTCAAATATGGCCCTGAGGAACTTGATCAGGCCGTCGCGGTTTTCAGAGGCGAACTTGGTATTCGCAACCCATGCGTTAAAGGTATGAAAGCCCGCTGCCCTCGCCACTTCGCCCGCGGTGTACATCACCTTGCCGTTTTCACGCAGTTTGGTTTGAACGGGTACCCAGACAAAAGCGGCATCGATGGCGTTTTGCGCCCAGGCGGCGGCGATTTCATTTGGCGACATGCCCAACAAAGTGATGTCCTTTTCGGTCATGCCGTTCATCTTCAGCACGCCCATCAACGAGTAGTGGGCAGTGGAGCCGATCGGCGTCGCAATGCGCTTGCCTCTGAGGTCGGCAGGTTTTTCGATGCCAGAGCCATTTCGTGTGACCAATGCCTCGGAGCTGTCAATGACCTTGCCGGCAGCGATCATCTGATAGGGCAATCCGGTACTCAAGCCGGCTGACAGAGGAGAAGAGCCGATTTCAGAAATCTGAATCCCGCCAGAGGCCATGGCAGCGTTCACTTCCGCGCCGGACGCGAACTGCCGCAACTCGATTTTCCAGCCGGTGGCTTTCTCAAGGGATCCGTCAGCAATGAGCGCCTTGTAAGGAACAGGATCACCAAAATGCCCGATCACCACTTTGGGTTGAGCCGCAACCTGGGAAACCGGGATTAGTGCGACGGCCGCGCCTGCGATAAGTGCCTTAAGCAAATGTTTCATGACGTTCGTTCTCCATTGGGGAAAAGGTTGCAAATGCTTTCGCGAGTTCAATCGGGCCCACTTGCGTACTCGCATGTGAACTGACTCAATCATAGATAAATCTCTTTTCTGAAAATAGTGCCAGATTGTTATTTGTTTGGTGCCAAAATAGAGTGGCCTCAGGCTGGTACCACGCCTGCGCCTGACGCACCAGGTTGATGCCTGGGAACCGGCGAGCAACCCCATTTGGTGCAGGGGACATCGGCAGGGGGAGGGGTACCAGGGGGGCTGGCCGGCATGCCGCCAATTGTTCGTCTCGACAGGATGGAAGCCATGAGGCAAAAGCAGGAAATCACGGATATCTGGGTCAAGCTGTTTCCCCGGTTCGCCGCCAGCAGCGCGACGCTGCAGGGTCGCGTGCGGGAGATGATGGTGCATTCCATCCTCATGGGTCAGGTACCCGCGGGCGCCAAGGTACCGCCCAGTCGTGCGTTGGCAGTCGCCCTCGGGCTTTCACGCAACACCGTGTCGCTGGCCTTGCAAGTGCTGGTGGACAAGGGCTTCCTGGTCTCATCCCCACGCAGCGGGTTGATGGTCAACGGCGACATTCTCCTGGGTCGGGCCAACCAGGCCACCCCGCAGGCGGTCGTCAAATCCGGCTTGCAGTGGGAGGCGCGATTGGTTTCGCCTGTGGGGCGCCAGCGCAACATTGTGAAGCCAGCCAACTGGCAAGATTACGCCTATCCTTTCATTTACGGCCAGTTTGACGCCAGTCTGGTTCCCCTCAAGGACTGGCGCGCTTGCTCGCACCAGGCGCTCGCTGTGCCGGCGGTCAGAAAATGGGCCCAGGACCACATTGACCGTGATCTCGATGCCCTGATTGACCAGATTCAGCAGCGCCTGCTGCCGGCGCGCGGGATCATGGCTGAGCGCGATGAGATTCTGGTAACGGCGGGTGCCCAGATGGCCGTGTTCCTGCTCGCCAACGTGCTGATGGATCGCAAGACCGTTGTCGGCATCGAGGACCCGGGTTATCCGGATGCGCGCAATAACTTTCTGTTGCGCAGCGACCACGTCAAGGCACTGCCGGTAGATGCAGACGGCCTGATCCCATCGCGCGCCCTGGGCCAGTGTGCCTATGTTTACGTGACGCCCAGCCACCAGTGCCCGACCACCGTCACGATGTCGCTTCAACGGCGTCAGGAAATCCTGGAACTGGCCAAGAAACGGGATGTGGTGTTGCTGGAGGACGATCACGAAAGTGAGCTCAATTTTTCAGGACGGCCGCTGCCCGCGCTCAAGAGCCTGGACACCGATGGCCGCGTTCTGTATGTTGGCAGCTTGTCCAAAACCCTGGCGCATGGCCTGCGGATTGGCTACATCGTGGCACCCGCTGCGCTCATCCGCGAAGTGCGGGCATTGCGGCGTCTGATCATGCGCCATGTGCCGGCCAACAACCTGCATACCGCCAGCCTGTTTATTGCCCAGGGCCACCATGATGCGTTCATTCGCAAGCTGAACGTCACGTATCGTGAGCGGCGCGAAATGCTCAACAGTGCTTTGGCAAAGCATCTACCGCTGTTTCATGTCATGCCCTCGCAGGGTGGCTCGGGTGCGTGGATCAAGGGGCCGGACGGGTTGAACAGCCGGTTGCTGGCAGAGCGCTGTGCTGCCCGAGGTGTGTTGATTGAGCCCGGCGAGATCTTTTTCAGCAAACCCTCCATGCGGAATCAATCGCATTTTCGCTTGGGCTATTCTGCCATTCATGGTGGGCTGATCGAAGCCGGCGTACAGGAGATCCGGCAGGCGTATCAGGAAACGTTGCATCGCCCTGGGGCGCGTCGGCATCTGCGCCAACCATGATTCGATCCAACCCTGGATGCAGCCCTTTCCGTGCCTTCGGCATTGCGTGAGGCATGCAAGCATGCTGTAAAGTGTCAAGCTTTTGCTCCACGTCGGGATCAATCGGTGGAGTCATAGAGTTGGCGGTGAAAGCTTTGTGCCTTTGCCAAGTGACCTCGATTGTCTGTCGTTGATCTGCAAGGAAACCCATGACGTTTGTGACCGGTCGGTGGATGCTGGCAGCCAGTGCGTTGGGGCTGGGGATAGGCATGGGTGCCAGCGCCTTCGCGTCCGAATTCAATGCGCCGGCTGACGCGGGGCCTGGGGCGGGCGCTGCGGTAGCAGGGGGAGGCAAGGTCGCCTTTTGGTCCCGTAACAATGCCAGGGTCCCGTTGTCCGGCGTGGTTGTGGCTGAGCCGCAGTGGGCAGCCCAGGTAAACCCCGACGATAGCCGTCTCGCCTTCACCCCCGAGGAGCAACAGGAACTGGTGCAACACTTGCGCGACGTCCTTGAACGGCAGGTTGCGCTGCCTGTGGTGCAGTTGCAGAGGCAGTCGCCGCCAGAGGCGATGATCGATGCTTCATTGATTGCTGTGGGTGCTGCACCGGCGGTGCTTGGCCTGCACGCGCGGATTACACATGCCGCGATGCCCAACATATTCCGGAACATGTTGGTGATGGCCTTGCCCATCCCGATTCCCGGTGTGCGCGGCCTGTTGCGAAGCCGGGGTGGCGTCGGCATCGACATGGTTCTATTGCGCTCGGCAGATGCAGAGCTGCTGGCAAGCTTTCAGTGCGATCACCAAATGGGGATGATCAGCTTCTTCGACTCCTATCGCCGCCTGGCCCAGGCGAAAACGGCCATGGAGCGTTGTGTAGACAAGTTTGCAGGGTCTGTCGCGGAAGGCCGTCTGGTTGACGGCCCGCCTGTTGTCTCTGTTGCCGAACCGGCCATGTGAACCTGTTGAGCGCCGGGGTGAGGTGACCGGCGAGCGCAATGGCGCAGAGCGGCCGCCCGGAATGCAAAAAGCCCAACCGTGATGGCTGGGCTTAAGTGCAAGAATCACAACAACAATTCGGTGGCTCCCCGACCTGGGCTCGAACCAGGGACCTGCGGATTAACAGTCCGTCGCTCTACCGACTGAGCTATCGAGGAATGCAGCCCGCAATTATAAAGTTTTTTCACACTTTGAGCAAACCCGACCAGCTTGTGCCCTTCCAAGGTCTTTGAGGTGCCCGGTTTGTTGCAGGATAAGGAGCGGGGGATTGCACCTTATACTTTCGCGCACGGCTGCGGGGCAGTGGGGTGGTACGGCGTTGTGAAGGCCCGCGCGGCGGCAAACGTAGTCCGAATCAAGGAGGCATGATGAGCCTGGTTTCCGTTCCCGAACTGGTGGCGCGCATTCCGGATGGCGCCAAACTGGTGGTTGCCAAGGATGAGAGTGGTGTGGCGATGGCGGCCACCCGCGAGTTGGTGCGCCGCCGCGTGCGCAACCTGCACCTTGTTACCGTGCCGGTGAGCGGGCTGCAGGCCGATGTGCTGATCGGTGCGGGCTGCGTGGCCACGGTCGAATCCTCCGGCGTGACGCTGAGCGAGTTTGGCACCGGTCCGTGCTTCATGCGTGCCATCAAGGCCGGCACGATTCAGATGAAGGATGCCACCTGCCCGGCCATCTACGCCGGCCTGCAGGCGGCCCAAAAGGGGATTCCGTTCATGCCGCTACGCGGCATCATCGGCAGTGACTTGCTGACCCATCGGGAGGATTGGCGCATCATCGATAACCCGTTCGCGCCTGATGAGAACGCGGCCGACAAGATCGTGGCGATCATGGCAATCCAGCCGGATGTGGCGTTGTTCCATGCGCCGATGGCGGATCGCTTTGGCAACGTGTTCATCGGGCGCCAGCGGGAGTTGATGTTGCTGGCCCACGCGTCCCGTACATCCCTGGTTACGGTGGAGCAGGTGGTTGAAGGCAATCTGCTGGAAGACGATGCCCGCTCCGGCGCAACGATTCCGGCGCTCTATATTGAAGCGATTGCCCATGCACCACAGGGCATGTGGCCATTGGGCTATGGCGATGCCTATCCGATTGACACCGCCTGGATGCGTTCCTATGCGCAGATGGCGCGTACGCCGGCCGGATTCGATGCCGTGCTGGCGCAATGGCTGGCCGGGGAGAAAGGCCTGAAACCGTTGGTGGGAGCGGGTTCTGGCGCGGTGGTGGGGGTGGCGGCTTGAGCCAGCGCATCACGCCAACCGAGCTGTTGATCGCGACCATTGGCCACCTGCTGGCTGGCGTGCGGCATGTCGCGGTAGGCGCCTCCTCACCGATTCCCGGCGCGGCAGCCTTGCTCACGCGCGCGCGCTCCGAGGGCGCAGCGGGAGGCGGCACCCGTGTCAGTGTGCTGGGTTCGCGCCGCCACAACGCGTTTACCAACGGCGGGGTGGAGTTGTTCGATCTGGCGGCGCAGGGTCGGATTGACGCCTTCTTCCTGGGCGGCGGGCAGATCGACGGCGAGGCCAATATCAACCTGGTGGGCACCGAGGGTTATCCGCAGAGTGGTGTGCGCTGGTCGGGTTCCTTCGGCTCCGCCTATCTTTACCACTTGGTGCCGCGCGTGATCCTGTTTCGTGAGGAGCATACCCGGCGCGTGTTTGTACCCAAGGTGGAGTTCGTCTCGGCGGCGGGGCCGCGGGCCGACGGGGTCTACCGTCCCGGCGGTCCGCATGCCATGCTGACTGGCCTGTGTCTGTTCGATTTTGACAAGGCGCGGCGGCGTTTCGTCCTGCGCAGTGTCCATCCCGGCCACACCGTGGAGGAAGTGCGGGATGCCACCGGGTTCGATTTTGATGCACCGGCAGGCGGCTGGGGCGCGGTGCCCGCAACACCTCTGCCGGATGCCGCCATGCTGGCCCTGATGCGCGGCCGGGTGCTGGAAGAAATCGGCGAGACCTACCCCAACTTCGCCGCCGCCTGGCGGGCGAGCCTGGGGCCTACTGCGCAGGCGCCAGCCACAACGTAATCGCGCCGGTGGCCACGAACAGGGCCGCGGCAATCACACGCATGGCGCGCAGTGGCAGCTTGTCCGCAAGGCGATGGCCGATCAGCACGGCGGGAATGTTGGCGATCATCATGCCGATGGTGGTGCCCAGCACCACCGCCACCGGAAAGGGAAAGCGCGCGCCCAGGCCAATGGTGGCCAACTGCGTCTTGTCGCCCATTTCGGCGATGAAAAATGCCACCAGCGTGGTCATGAATACGCCGCCCCTTCCTTTGGGTTCTTCATCGAGTGTGTCAGGCACCAGAGCCCAGGCGCCGAAGGCCAGAAAGCCAGCGCCGACCAGCAGGGCCGTGGTGCGCGGCGAGAGCCACTGGGCGAGCAGCACGCCGACGCTGCCGGCCAGGGCATGATTGACAAGCGTGGCTACAAAGATTGCCAGGATGATGCTGCCACGCTGGCGAAAGCGTGCCGCCAGGGCAAACGAGAGCAGCTGTGTCTTGTCGCCAATTTCCGCTACCGCCACCAGCGTGGTCGAGGTGGCGAATGCGGTGAACCAGCCGTCCATGCCGTGCAGCCGTTATCCGCGGCAGTGAGGGATCAGGCGCTGCGGTTTCATCGCTACCGAACTAATCCGTACCCACTGCGGGCCGATGCGGGCAGCGCGTCTTGGTGCAATCGGCATACAGGGCCAGCGAGTGGTCGTGCAGGGAGAAGCCGCGGTCCTTGGCGATCTTCTTCTGGCGCCGCTCGATCTCGGGGTCATAGAACTCTTCCACCCGGCCGCATTGCAGACACACCAGGTGGTCGTGGTGCGATCCTTCGTTCAATTCGAACACGGCCTTGCCGGATTCGAAGTGGTGTCGCTCGAGCAAACCGGCCTGTTCGAACTGGGTCAGCACGCGATAGACCGTGGCAAGGCCAACTTCAAGCTTCTCCGACAGCAGTTGCCGGTAGACATCCTCGGCGCTCAGGTGGCGCACACCGCTGGTCTGGAACAGTTCGAGGATGCGCAGCCGCGGGCCGGTGGCCTTCAAGCCCATATTGCGCAAATCGCTTGGATTGTGGGTGCCGCCGGTGGATTCCGCGTCAGTAGGCAGGGTGGTGGTGGCAGCGGATCGTGGCATGTCGGTCTGGGGTTCAGGGCAAAAATGCGGTCGTCTGGGGGGTATTCGGCACCCGACCGACTGCTCCCGCCAAGGGCTGCGCAAGAGCATTGAAGTATCATAACGGGTTTGGCAAACCTGCGGTGCAAACCGCGCCTTTTCCCTCTTGAAACGAGCTCCTTTGCGAACCTCGCACCCGCTGTTGTTGTGCCTCGCCGGCCTCGTGCTTGCAGGCTGCCAGAGCGCAGCCGGCCTGCGCGAATATGTGCCGCAGATCGTTACCCCTTACCGGATCGACATTCAGCAGGGCAACTTCATCACCCAGGACATGGTGGATAAGCTGGAGGTCGGGCAGACGAAGGACCAGGTGCGCTTCATCCTCGGCACACCGATGCTGACTTCCGTCTTCCACGCCGCGCGCTGGGACTACATCTTCCGCTCGGCCAAAGGGTGGAATGATCCCGAGACGCGCCGGCTTACGATCTTTTTCGATGCGCGGGAGCGTCTGCAGAAGTGGGAGGCGATTGATGTGCCACCGGCGATGGACGCGGTGGCGCAACCGGGCGGGGTTTCCGTGCCGGCCGAAGACAAGCGCAGTTTTCTGGCGCGCCTGCTCGGGCGTGGTGAGGCTCCGGTACCGGCTGCAACTCCGGCGGCGTCACCTTCACCGTCCGCTGCACCCGCGGCTTCGTCTGCGCCTGTTCCCACGCCGGTGACACCGGCGCCCGCTGCTGTGGTAGGGGCATCCAACGTGCAGATTGCGTCGGCGGAGCCCGCAGCCCCCGCTGCGCCTCCGGTGGCTGCGCCGGCAACCAAGCCTGCGGCTCCGAATGCTCCGGCATCCACAGAGAACAAGCCGGGTCTGTTGGGCCGCATGTTTGGCTGGATGCTCCCGGGCGCCGCCGCTGGTACGGCGGCCGCACCAGCCGAGGTGCCGGCCCCTGTCGCCGCTGCCTCCCCAGCCTCAGCCCCAGCGCCCGCGCCGGCAACGCCGCCCGCAGTTGCGCCTGTTCCCTCGGCGACGACGGTTGCCGAAGCTCCGGCGCCAACGGCGGTGGCGCAGGCGATCACCGAGCCCGCACCAGCCGCTCCGCCGCCAACACCGGTGGCCGTCCCTGTGGCGCCGCCGGCACCGGTTGCAGCGCCTGCCGTGGCTGCCCCGGCTGCATCTGCGCCGTCCCCCTCAG
>CAYUEG010000011.1:0-57337 GCA_964443245.1 uncultured Burkholderiales bacterium
GGCACCGGCTTGGCGCCGAACATCGAACCGCGCCCGGTGGTGAACATGATCATGTTGGCACCACCGGCGATTTGCCCGGTCGCCGAGCAGGGGTCATAGCCGGGGGTGTCCATGAAGACGAGGCCTTTCTGCGTGACGGGCTCGGCGTATTTGTAGACCTCCATCAACGGGCCGGTGCCGCCCTTCATCGACGAGCCGAGCGACTTCTCGAAGATATTGGCAAGCCCGCCGGCATTGTTGCCCGGGCTCACCTTGCCGTTGATCTGCACATCGCGGCCCACCGAGTAGTTATCTTTCCACCAGCGGATGCGCTCGATCAGCTTCTCGCCGACTTCCCTGCTGCGCGCGCGACAGGTCAAGGTGTGCTCGACGCCATAAATCTCCGGCGTTTCCGACAGGATGGCGGTCCCGCCGTGTCGTACCAAAAGGTCCATTGCCGACCCAAGTGCAGGGTTGGCGGTCAGCCCCGAGAAGCCGTCGGAACCGCCGCACTGCAGCCCGATCGAGAGATGGCTGGCCGGCACCCGGCTGCGGGTGACCTGGTTGGCGGTGGCCAGGAGTTCCTTGACGGCATTGACCCCGGCTTCAATGGTCTTGCGGGTGCCGCCCGTCTCCTGCATGACGAAGGTCTTGAGTCTGGTCCCGATCGACAGGCCCTCGGCATCGAGCAAGCCGCTGATCTGGTTACGTTCGCAACCCAGGCCAATCACCAGCACGGCGGCCAGGTTGGCGTGACGCACGTAGCCTGCCAGCGTCCGGCGCAGCAGGTCCATCGGCTCGCCAGTGGCTTCCATGCCGCAGCCAAGCCCATGTGCGAAGGCGGCGACGCCATCGATGTTCGGGTAGTCAGCCAGACGTTCCGGCGTGAACCACTCGGCGATCTTGTGTACCACCGTGGCCGAACAATTGACGGTGGAAATGATGCCGATGTAATTGCGCGTTCCCACCTGGCCGTTGTCACGGACAATGCCCATGAAGGAGGCACGCTCCGCCTCCGGGACCATCACCACCGGCCGGTAGTCGCGTGCATAGGCATAGTCGCGCTCGGTCTCGCGAAACTCGAGATTATGCGAATGAATCAGCGTGCCCGGTTCGATGTCTGTCGCCGCAAAGCCGATGGTGACGCCGTATTTGCGGATCGGGTCGCCCTTGGCAATGCGGGTGCTGGCGATCTTGTGCCCGGCGCCTACCTGGCTGCGGCAGGTGATGCCCTCGGCCGGCAGGGCGGTACCGATGCTGACATCCGTACGCGCGATGACGATATTGTCACCGTCATGCAGGCGTACAGTGGGGCCGGAGTTGTGACGGTCGCGAAGTTCGATCATGACGACTTTCGAAATCGCACAGCCTCCCCGTCGGAAGGGCAGCGACGGCAGGCGGCGAGGGAAAAAATGCGAATAAATGGGGTCAGACCCCATTTATTCTACTTGGTCAATCCGGGCAGCCAGAGAGAGATCGCCGGCACGTAAGTGACCAGCAGGAGTGCCAGACACATTGCGCCGTAGAACGGCCATAGCTCCTTCGACACTTCTTCCATGCTGACCTTGCCGATGGCACAGCCGACGAACAGGGTGGGGCCAACCGGTGGCGTGATCAGACCGATGCCAAGGTTGAGGATCATGATCATGCCGAAGTGCACCGGATCGATGCCCAGTTTGGCAATCACCGGCATGAAAATCGGCGTGCAGATGAGCAGCATCGGTGCCAGGTCCATGAACGTGCCCAACACCAGCAGAAGGATGTTCACCAGCAGCAGAAACACGTACTTGTTGTCGGAAATGGACAAGAAGAAGTAGGTGACCTTTGCCGGGATCTGCATGATCGCCATCATGTAGCCGAACGCCACGGAGAAGCCGATCAGCATCATCACCATCGATACCGTCTTGACCACCCGGTGGATCATGTGCGGCAGATCGCGCCACTTGTAGTCGCGGTACACCAGAAACGTCACGAGGAAGGCGTACACGCATGCCACCGCTGCCGATTCTGTCGGGGTGAATACGCCTGAAAGAATGCCGCCCATGATGATGATGACGGTGACCAGACCCCAGAGGGCTTCAATCACGATCTTGGGCACATCCTTGAGGGCGATCGCTTCGCCCTTCGGGTAGCCACGCTTGTGCGAAACCCACAACACCAGCCCGATCAGGCACAGGCCGAACAGCAGGCCCGGAAAAATGCCGGCCAGGAACAGGTGGGCCACTGAAATGGTGCCTCCCGCCGCGAGCGAGTAAATGACGGCGTTATGAGACGGCGGGATCAGCAGGGCTTGCACCGACCCGCAAATCGTCACATTGGTCGCAAACACGCGCGGGTAGCCGGCCTTGACCATCTGCGGAATCATCACCGAACCGATGGCGGAGGTATCGGCCACGGACGAGCCCGAAATGCAGCCGAATAGTGAAGAAGCCAGAATGTTCACGAGCCCGAGCCCGCCGCGGATGAAACCGACAAAAATGCGTGCCAGGTTGATCAGCCGTGCCGCCATGCCACCCTCGGCCATGATGGCGCCGGCGAGAACGAAAAACGGGATCGCCAGCAGGGCAAAATCGTCGGTGCCGTCCGAGATCTTCAGCATGATGGCTTCAAGCGGAATGTCGATCCACAGGGCCGCACAGATGGCCGAGAGACCCAGGGCATAGGCCACGGGGAGCCCCAGCGCGCAAAGCAGGGCGAAGGAGCCGAGCAGAATCAGGATGTCCACGATTTGGGCCTCTATTCCAGTTCAGCGGCAGCGTCGCTGTACATCACCGAGGTCTCCGGGGGCTTGCCGACCCAGAGCCGTTCGATCAGAAACAGCAGGGTCAGCACCCCGGCGACCGGAATCGGGGCGTAGACTAGTCCCACCGGCAGGCCAGGAAACTCGGCCATGGACTGGTTCCAGGTCACGCGGCAAAGCTGAATGCCATATATGGCCATGAACAGCGACATGCCGGCCATGCAGGCGTCGACACCCCACAACATGAGACGCTTCTGCTGCGGCCCGACCGCGTTGAGCAGCGCTTCGACAGCGACATGCACGTTGGCACGATAGATGGCCGCGCCGCCGATGAACGAGAACATCACCATCAGCACTACTGCGGCAGGTTCGGGCCAGGATTGCGGATTGTTCATCACATAGCGCATGAACACGCCAAAGGGGATCATCAGCGTGATCACCACCATGGCCGTACCGGCGAGGATGATGCAGGCAAGGTAAAGGGCTTCCATCGCCTGCGCGTAGCGTTGCTTGGCAGTCATGTCGGACTCATCGGAAGGAGGGGCAAACAAAAAACGCGCAAACACCCCGCAGGATCAGCACGGGGGTTGCGCGTCGGAGCGGCGGACCTACTTGGTATCGAGGATCTGCTTGATCAGGTTGGCATACTTCGCGCCGTACTTGTCGCGGATCGGCTGGGTTGCCTTGAAGAAGGCGGGCTTGTCGGCATTGACGAACTGCACCCCGGCGGCCTTCAGCTTGGTTTCCGCTTCGGTCGTGTAGGCATCCCACAGCTGGCGCTGCTCCATCTGGGCTTCGCGCGAAAGCTTCTTGATCAGGTCCTGGTCCGCTTTGGAGAGTGTCTCCCAGCTTCGCTTGGAGAAAACGAAGATTTCGGGAATGATCAGGTGCCCGGTGAGGCTGTAGACCTTGCTCACGGTGTAGTGGTTTTGCGCCAGCAGGGTCGGCGGATTGTTCTCGGCGCCATCGACCACGCCGGTCTGAAGCGCGGAGAAAAGCTCGTTGAAGCCCATGGCAACACCGTTCCCTCCCATGGCATTCATGGTTTCGACGAAAAGCGGGTTGCCCATCATGCGAATCTTCATGCCCTTCAAGTCTGAAGGGCCGGTGACGGCTTTCTTGGCGTACACGTTGCGGGTGCCGGCGTCCATCCAGCCCAGCGCGACCAGCCGGGAGCCCGGGCCGTTGGTCATGCGCTCCAGCAGATCGTTACCGATCGGGCCATCGATGACCTTGCGCATGTGGGCTTCGTCGCGGAACACGAAAGGCAAGTTGAAGACGTTGACCTCGTCCACCACGGGGCCCATGGCACCCACGGAAATGCGGGCGATCTGCAAGGCGCCGACTTGCGCCTGTTCGATCATTTCCTTCTCGCCACCCAGCTGCATGGACGGGAACATCTGGATCGAAAGACGGCCGTTGGTTGCTGCCTCGAGTTTCTTGCCCATGCGCACAATGGCTTCCACGGTGGGGTAGCCCAGCGGGTGCACGTCGCTGGCCTTCAGTACCATTTTTGCCTGCGCCTGGACAGTGCGCAGCGGCACAGTTGCGGCGAGGCCTGCGGCAGCGCCAGCGCGAATCACGTCACGTCTTTTCATGTTTGTCTCCTTGGTTGATTGGCCAGGACCACCCCGGCCGGGCGATTCCGAACTCTACGACGACTTGGCGTACGGTCCCATTTTTACGTAGCCACCCCCCTGGAACAGTTCTGCAGGATCGTTGGGATCGACTGGGGGTAATGCTTCCATGCGTGCGCGGAACGGCTCGGCGCTATCTTTGGGCACAAAGCCAAGATGGGCAGCATACTTGTTGTCCCACCAACTGTCGCGGTTGTTGGAGGCGCCGAACACGATGGTGTGCTCAACCTTTGGCGCCACCAGCGAGCAGCGCACCAGCTCCGCCATATCGGAGTAGGAAAGCCAGGTGATCAGCATGCGCCGGTCCTTCGGCTCCGGAAAAGACGAACCGATGCGCAGGCAGACGGTTTCAATGCCGTACCGATCCCAGTAAAAGCGGGACAACGCTTCCCCAAACGCCTTGGAGACGCCATAGTTGCCGTCGGGACGCACCGGGTCGGTTGCGTCAATCCGGCGGCTGCGCGGATGAAACCCGATGGCATGGTTGGAACTGGCGAAGATCACCCGCCTGGTGCCATGCCGGCGCGCTGCTTCATACAGGTTATGCAGCCCAATAATGTTGGCTGCCAGTATGGGCTCCCAGGGGCCCTCTACCGAGATGCCCCCCATGTGAACCACGGCGTCCACACCTTCCAGCAGGCGGTCCACACCGGCGGCATCCGACAGATCACAGCGGAGGACTTCTTCGTGGGCTGCCGCGGTGCCCAGCTCGGCAATGTCGGATACCCGCAATGTTCGCGTCAGCGGTGTGAGGCTTGTGCGCAGGACCCGGCCAAGGGCGCCGGCCGCCCCGGTAAGAAGGAGACGATTGAAGGTGGGAGAGTTCATGGTGGGGGCAGTTTGGGCAAGTGCGAAAAGGGACGCGTTCGAGAGCTTTGGGGAGCAAGGCCCGAGGAAGCACCATGCGGGAAATGGGGGCCTGATACCGGACCTGTTGCGAAGAGCGGCTTGAAACCGGGCAAGTCATATGTCATCATACAACTGGTCTTCAGATTATCCGATTGGAATCGCGCCCATGTCAAGGGCTCTGCCCGCTGCCAACAAACGCCCTGCCGCCGCATCGGGCCCGGGTGCATTGCGCCGGCCGGCCAGCCTGGCCCAGCAGCTGGTAGACCGGTTGTCGGCGCAGATTCGCGCCGGAAAGATTGCCTTGGGCGGAAAGCTTCCGACCGAGGCAGAAATCATTGCCGAACACGGGGTCAGCCGCACGGTCGTGCGTGAAGCCATTTCCAGGCTCTCGGCGCAGGGTGTGGTGGTTACCCGCCACGGCATCGGAACCTTCGTGTCGGAGACCGGCACGGTTGGCAAATTCCTGATCGACCCGGCCGAGCTGGGCACCGTTCTGGAGGTGCTGGCGGTGCTGGAATTGCGCATCAGCCTCGAATCGGAGGCTGCAGGGCTGGCGGCGGAACGCCGCACCGATGCGCAGCTCAAGGTGTTGCGGCGCGATTGCGACACCTTTGCGAGGAGCGTCGCCAGCGGGGGCGAGACGATCAAGCCCGACTTTGCCTTCCATCTACACGTGGCAGAGGCGACGGGCAACCGCTATTTTGCCGACCTGATGGAATACCTGGGTACCATGATCATTCCGCGCACCCGCGTCAACACGGCCAATCTGGCCCATGAGGATCGACACGCGTACCTGGCGCGTGTATGCCGCGAGCACGACGCCATTTATGAAGCGATCGCCAACCGCCAGCCCGATTTGGCACGCAAGGCGATGCGCACCCACCTTGCCAACAGCCGTGAACGGCTGCGCCGCGCACACGCAGTGGCAAGCGCAGCAGCGGGCAAGGCGTAGCCACACTTTTCGGGGTAGCCATGCCTGAACGACACCGCATTGCGCTGATTGGCTTGGGCATGGGCGCAACGCCGCATGCGCAAAGCCTGAATGACCTCTCCGATCGCGTCGAGGTCGCTGCCGCCTGCACACGGAGCGTTGAGCGAGCGCGTGCCTTTGGTGAGCGCTTTGCGTTTCCGCTGTCACACGATCCGGATGCCATTGCCGCCGATGCTTCGATCAACTGTGTATTGATTGCCACGCCACCGAGCTCCCATCTGGAGTTGGTGACCCAGTTTGCGAAGGCGGGCAAGCACATTCTGCTGGAGAAACCGCTCGATGTTTCGGTGGCGCGCGCAGAGGCCGTGGTGGAAATCTGTGCGCAATGCAACGTGCGCCTGGGTGTGGTTTTCCAGCACCGGTTTCGTCCGGCCTCGCTGCATTTGCGCAATCTGGTTCAACGCGGGGCGCTCGGTCGAATTGCCGTCGCCAACGTGTACGTGCCGTGGTGGCGGCCACAAAGCTACTATGATGTGCCGGGCCGCGGTACTCTTGCCCGCGACGGCGGTGGTGTTCTCATCACGCAAGCGATCCATACACTGGACCTCTACCTTTCGGTAATCAAAGGTGTCGAGGAAGTAATGGCGTACGCTACCACCAGCCCGCTGCACCGCATGGAGACCGAAGACGTCGTTTCGGCGGCATTGCGCTTGCGCGATGGTGGTGTAGGTGCGCTCGCTGCCAGCAGTGCAAGCTTTCCCGGGTTTGAAGAATCGATCGAGCTGATTGGGACGTTGGGAACGGCGCGCATGCAGGGGGCTGCTCTGCAGGTGCAGTTTCAGGATGGTCGCAGCGAGTCTGCGGGCGCCGCCGCCGCAACGGGTGGTGGCGCCGATCCGATGGCTTTTTCGCACGAGGCGCATCGCGCTGTTCTGGGTGAATTTCTGGACGCCATCGAGCAGGAGCGCGAGCCGGTCAACAGTGGGCGCGCAGGACTCAAGGTGCATCGCCTGATCGCCGCGCTGCTGGAATCGGCGCGGCTGCGTGGCCCGGTTGTGGTGGCGGGCGACGACTAGGTCCATTGCGTCGGACGCGTGGCGCTCCGGGGCTGGCAGGGGGGCAGATTCAAGCCCGGCGTTCGGCCCTATAATTTGTTTCTAATATGCTGATGTGCCGCGCCGACCGCCAGTCACGAGGTGCTCGGCCCCGCCTGAGATGAAGCACCTGACCCCGCGCCAAGCCTACGAATTCCTCCAACACCATCCGGAGGCTGTTCTCATCGATTGCCGCACCGAGATGGAGTATTTTTACGTTGGCCATCCGGTAGGCGCGGTGCATGTGCCTTGGCACGAGCCCCCCGAATGGGTGGCCAACCCGGCGTTTGCCGACGAAGTGCTTCGCGAAACCGGCGACAAAAGCAGGCCGGTGCTGTTGATCTGCCGCTCGGGGAAACGCACTCTGGATGCCGGTGCAATGCTGGAGGCGAATGGCTTTGCCGAGGTCATCAACGTTCTGCACGGGTTCGAGGGTGATCTGGACGACAATTTCCATCGCAATACCTTGAATGGCTGGCGTGTGGATGGATTGCCCTGGGAACAACTGTAGGGCCGACAGCGGCGGGCCGGGTCAGCGGGCGTGTTGCAGCCGATACAACAGCCAGAGCGCCAGACCCCCCAGGTAAAACGCGGCTGCCGCCAGCGCAAGATGGAGCGGCGAGCCGGAGACCAGAGCAGCCACCACGCCTGCGGTGCAGGCGGAAACCAGAACCTGCGTAAAACCCTGGCACGAAGACATCAGCCCGCGCTTTTGCGGAAACATGTCCAACAGCATGACCTGCACGATCGGCGTAATGAAAGTCTGGCCACAGGCTGTCACGACGATTGGTGCAATCGAGATGAAGGTGCGCCAGGAGCCTGGCATCAGGAGTGGCGCTACCTGCCACTGGAGCAACACATTGCCCACGACGCCGACGCCCATCACCGCAAAGCCCAGAAAGATGATGTGCCTGGAAGCGATCTTTCCGATCAGCCGGTTGATGATGCGGTTTCCCAGCATCATGCCGCCAATCGCGGGAATGAAGAACCAGCCAAAATCGGTGGGGGCAAACTTGAGGTGCTCCAGCAGAAAGGCAGGGGAAGCGACGATATACAGGAACAGCGCCGAGAAATTGAGTCCCAGCGCCACCGCCAGCAAGAGGAAATCGCTGCGCCGGAATACCTCCAGGTACGAGCGTGCCAAAGGCAATGGGCGCAGGGTTTGGCGTGCACTGCGGGGCAGGGTCTCGGGCAACGACTGCCAGAGCCAGCACCATAGGGCGGCTGCCCCAACGAGCATGAAGCCGAAAATGCTGCGCCAACCGAACCATTCGAACAGCAGGCCACCCAGGATTGGCGCCACTGCCGGTGCGATGGAAAAAATCACCATCACGTTTGACAGCATCTTCTGGGCGGACACGCCTTCAAAGCAGTCGCGGATGATGGCGCGTGACAGCACCATGCCTACCCCTCCGGCAAGTCCCTGAACGAAGCGGGCGCCGATCAGCCACTCGATCGAGGGTGCCAGTGTGCAGGCCAGCGAGCCTGCCAGGTACACCCCGATGGCGGTCAACACCACCGGGCGCCGGCCAACGGCATCGGCAATGGCGCCGTGCCACAGGCTCATCATGGCAAAACCGAGCAGGTAGGCGGAAATGATCTGCTGCCCCTGAAGCGGGGTGGCGTCCAGGGCAAGCGCAAGGCTTGGCAGCGCCGGCAAGAAGGTGTCGATCGAAAACGGGCCTACCGTAGAAAGCGCAGCCAGCAATAGAACAGAAGGGCGTCGGCGCGACGGCGCGGAATCACCGGAGTGCGGGGGTTCTGACAAGTTCAAGGCATCCCCACGGGGGATGAGCCTGATGGTGCGGAGAGCCGGATTGTACGCGGCACACCACTGGCCTGGCAGGGCGGGCGCCCCGGCTATCGGCTCAGTGGTAGACGACGCGTTGCATCAGCAAGGGGTCATATGCGCTGATGAACTCTTCCACCTCGTCGATCGATACGACACCATTATGCTGGAGCACGAAATCCTGAAAGGAGCTGCGCATCTTCAATGCGATCGCCCCATCAAGGAAGGCGCCGAACCCGGTGGTCTTGTTGACCACCTCAAAGCCGCGCGGGCCCCCCTGGCCATCCAGCAACTCGCCGACATAGTAGTGTTCTCCGTTGAACAGCACGTTCACCACGGTCTGGCTGGCAGATGCGGGCTTTGCTGTGAGATCGCTCATTGTCATGCTCCTTGGACAGAATCCCGATACAGCCGCTAGATTTGGGCTGGACGAGGCTTTTTCAAGCCTCCACGCAGATCCAACGCCGTCCACCGATGTTCGGTGGACAAGGTCGCACGTGGGGCTGCTGCTGGCGCCTCCAGGGGCACTGTGGCGCACAGACGGCGCCTGCACTCAGAACGGCATTTCGAAGGCGATCCGGCCGTAACGTGCGACGAAACTTGCGCCATCGGCCTGCCATTCCCGCTTGTGCAAGAGGCTCGCCGTGACTGCCCAAGAGCCAACCGATACGCCAATCCCCGCTTCCACCTCGGCATTCACGGGCCGGGCCGGCGCAGTGCGCGGGCTGCTGCGGTTGATGAGTCCGCCTTGCAGAAGTGCGTTATAGGCCATGACGCCGCCGTAAACGCGCCCGAATGCGTACAACTCGCTGATTCCTTGCGTCGAGGCCGCGAACGCAGCAGGGCTGTCGACTGTGCTGGCGCTTGCGGCCTGAGCATACTGCTCTGTGTGTCGACCCGCATCAATACGCCGATTGTCCAGACGCTGGGTCTGATAGGCGCTGCTGAGCCGCCCAATGCGCCCCATCAGGCCGACACCGGCATAGGTTTGCACGTTGCCCAGGCCGAAGCTGGTACGCGGCCGCAACTCCCACCCCAGGCTACCGCTGCTCGGCGCCCATGGCACCCTGCCCCAGGTTCCCTGAAGCGGAGCACCGCCGTATTCGTAGCGGAACACCACGCCGATCTCGTTGCGGATTTGCGAGTCCCAACCCTGGGGCCGTGGGGAACGGGTAATGTGCTGATGGATCCAGCTTTGCACTTGTTCGCCCTGGGCGCAAGGCCCCATGCACCCGATGTCGAGACCATAGCGCCAGTACCGGTCATCGCTGGCATACAACTCGCGATAGAAGCCTGCGTACAACCAGGCTGCGTAGGGGCGCTCCCCGGCACCAATTCTGCTGGAAGGCAGACGAATGTCGGAGGGGGTGTACAGGTTTTGCCCAATTACCGCACCGTAGGTGGTAATCAGGCAGACCGGTTTCGTGGCCGCCGTTGCCAGAGGTGTGGCCGTTGCGCCTGACGGGCGGACTCCGGAACAGTGGCGCTGCGCTTCAAGTCGCTCGGCGGCGTTGGCGCCCGGAAACAGGGGGGCCCAGGCGCCTTCTTCTAGGATCGCCGGCTCCGGTGCGATGGCCTTGTACGTGGCGCGGACGCCGGAAGTGTAGTTGCGGTCAATGTTGAACATGACATCGTTCTCGTAGTCCAGGCGCAGGCGCTTGTCACCATGGTTGATCACATGCGTGAATTCCTGCCAGAATCGCTCCAGGTGGGTTTGCCCCCAAACCGGGGCGTGCCACAGGCAAAGCAGGAGCCAACTTTGCGCCGATACCTGCCGCATGGAATCTAGCCGCCTTGTCCGCAACCGATGGGCACACCGCCGGTAGCCGGTATCCATGCACGATTCATGGATTGCATCCAGTCGGCAAAGGAGGAACGTGTATCCGCACCGGCCCTATCCCATTTGCTGGCAACGACCGTATCCGCATCGCGTACGAGGGCTTCGAGTGCGCTGCGGGCGGCCGGCAGCGGGAGTTCGACCCAGCGCGGATCGATCACTGCAATCACTTCGTTTACCTGTAGGAAAGCGCCGGTAGTGCCGCGCGCTATTTGTGCCCGAGTCGCGGCGGCGTGACCATCGGGTCCGCCTTCAACCAGTATGTGCTTCAGGCTCGCCGCTCCGACGCGTCGAATCAGTTGCACCAGTCTGGCGTGAAAGGTGACGCTGCCGACACAGCACGGGCAGCCATGCGGAACAGGTTGATGGAACAAACCGGCTTCAGGCTCGATGGCATCTGCAGGACCAATCACGCCCCAAATGTCGCCTTTCGGTCTTGCGCGGGCCAAGTGGCGGATAACCGAAGATTTGCCGGCACCGCGAAATCCGCAGACCAGCACCACGGAGATGGCCGCCGTCATTCGTCCGGCTTGTCGCTGCCCCGCTCTTCTGTCCGTCGCCCGCCGACCGACAGACCGAGCGCCTTGAGTTTGCGGTACAAGTGTGTGCGCTCAAGGCCGGTCTTGTCTGCCACTTTGGTCATGCTGCCCTTTTCCTGCGCCAGGTGGTATTCAAAGTAGGCACGTTCGAACGCGTCACGCGCTTCGCGCAACGGCTGGTCGAGCGACAGGCCGGAGATCGTTGGTGTCACCGGGGCTGTGGCCGCCGGATCAGTCGCAACGGCATTCGGGGCGCCTGGCTGAGGTTTGACCGCCAGGGCACGCTTTACCTCCGACAACAACTTTGCCAGCGCGATCGGCTTCTCGAGAAAATCGAGTGCGCCGATGCGGGTGGCTTCAACTGCGACATCGATCGTTGCGTGTCCTGACATCATCAGGACAGGCATCGTCAGCAACCCCCCGGTTGACCACTCCTTGAGGAGCGATACGCCATCCGTGTCAGGCATCCAGATGTCGAGCAGCACCAGATCGGGCTGCTCGCGCAGGCGAATCCGCCGCGCGTCTGCAGCGTTTTCCGCCAACAGGATGCTATGTCCTTCATCGGCAAGAATTTCCGACAGCAGTTCGCGGATTCCGATTTCGTCGTCGACTACAAGGATGTTTGCCATGGTGTTGTGTGCGTATTCTATTCCGCTTGGGGAAGCCGGGGTGCCTGCGCTTCGGTGCGCATGGTACGAAGGTGGATCTCGATGCGGGCCCCGCCGTTTACATCGTTGGCCAAAGTGATGGAGCCCTTGTGGTCATCGATGATTTTCTTGACGATGGCAAGACCCAATCCGGTGCCCTTTGCCTTGGTAGTAACGTAAGGTTCGAAGGCATTGGCGATGATCTTTTGCGCAAACCCGGGTCCGTTGTCCGTGATCGAGAGCATCACACCTCCTGAAACAGTGCCCGGTGCCGCCTCCGTCTTGATCAGGATGGCGGGTGCCGTTGTGGCGGCGACCGCGTCGATCGCGTTTTGCACCAGGTTATGGATCACCTGGCGCAGTTGCTCCGGATCACCGGAGGCCGCCGGCAGGTGCGGATCGAGAGCTACTTCCGGAACTACGGCAGCGTTCTCATACATGCCCTGTACCTCACGAATCAGCGCATTCAGGTCGACGGCGCGCAGCCGGGCCGGTGGCGTGCGGGCGTAGTCACGGAACTCGTCGACCATCCGCTTCATCGCGGCTACCTGGTTGACGATGGTGTCGGTGCTGCGCTTCATCATGTCGGCATCCGGACCGCCAAGCTTTGGCCCAAGCTTCATTTGCAGTCTTTCTGCGGACAACTGGATCGGCGTCAGCGGATTCTTGATTTCGTGCGCCAGCCTGCGCGCTACTTCTCCCCAGGCAGCAGAACGCTGGGCGGAAACCAGTGCCGAGACGTCGTCACAAACCACCAGGTATCCCATCGCATCAGCCACCGATATGCGCGCCCCCTTGACCAGCAGGGTTCGCTCCAAGGCAAGCGGGGATACCCCGGCCTTGGCATCGGCCGGGTTGTGTGCGTCAACCGGGCGGGCAAATTCGATTTGCCGCTGCCAACTCTTGTCTCCCTCGCTTTCAAAAGTCTCTTCGAGCTGTCGGGCGAACGCGGACAGCCCGGTAGCGTTTGCCAAGGGTAGCCACTGCGTTGCGGCAGCGTCCAGGCCAAGGATGGTCTCCGCGCTCTGGTTTGCGGTGGCAAGATGAAAGCGCTGATCCAGCACCAATACGCCTGCAGTAAGGCTGGCAAGGATGTTTTCGAGGTATGCCTTGGCTGATTCGAGCTGGGTCTGCTTGCTCTCGACGCTGGCGCGTGCTTCGTGCAGTTGCCGTGTCATGCGGGAGAACGACTGGGTGAGCACGCCCAACTCGTCCCTGCTTGTTATCGCACCGATCGGGGTGAAGTCTCCCTGTGCCACAGCCTCGGTGGCCTGAGCCAGCAACGACAAGGGTGCCGCCAGACGTTCCGAATAGTAGAACGCTGCAGCCAGCGCGGCGAACAGGGCGAGCAGCAGGGTGAGGGTCAGCGTGACGGTGTAGATGTTGCGCAGGCCGGTGCGGGACAGAGAAAGCTCGGAATAATCGCGATAGCCGGCCTGGACGTTCTCCGCACTGTTGGTCAGTTGGTCGGGAACCGGTTGCAGTACCTGCAGCATGCGCGGTTCGGCTCCCAGTGCACGCGTTGTGATCGGCGCGACCACGCGCATGCGCAGGGAGGTGCGCTCCTCCGCCTTGAGTCCCTCGCCAGCCTTGGATACTGCGCTTTCCACCGCCGCATGGCCCCGCCCCTGCGCGACCTGACGCATGATCTGTGCATCCGGCAAGTCGGGGCGCAAGCGGGTCGAGGCGGGGCCGGCGGATGCGATCAGCCGCCCGCTGGCCGTCAGCACGGCGGCCTCCGACAAGCCGGTTTGCTCCACCATGCGTGCGAGGAGAGCGCCGGTCGAGCTTTCCGGAACGTCGGTCAGCTCGAGGGCCATCAGACGGGTGCGCCCGGTCACATCCTGCAGCATGGCATCCAGGGTGGCCCTTGCAAGAGCGATGCCCGATTCGAGGCTTTTCTCCACCTTGACGTTGAACCACGACTCGATTGACCGCGACAGAAACTGCACGGACACCGTGTAGACCAGGGTGCCTGGTACCAGTGCCATCAGCGCAAACAACAGGGTCAGCCGGGTTGCCAGCGCCGTACCGAACACCTTGGCACGCCGTCGCATCCACAGGCGGGCCAGCAGATAGCCCACCACGGCCAGCATGGCAACCGCGATGATGGCGTTGAGTGCGAGTAGCAAGGAATAGTGCTGGGCGAAGCGCTCGGTGTTGGCGCTGGCTGTTGCCAGGAGGAACAGCAGCACGCCAGCCAAAGCGAAGGCTGTAACCAGCGCGTAGCGCAACCCGCGGTTCATCTGGACACCTCGGGCAAGGCGTCGGGGCGAAACGGGACGGCTTTCCAGCCCGAATCGAGCGTCCATTCACGGCTCGTCAGGGCGTTGATCTGAAACGGCTTCGGGAGTTGGGAGACATCCAGGCGCATGCGGGCGAGCGCCACGTACATCTCACCGGCCCGCACCTTGCTGCGCTCGACAGCCAACATGCGGGGCCGGCCAAGAAGGCGCAGTGCCTCCTGCAGGGAAACGAAACTCTGGTACAGCGAACCTGCGGACAAGCGGTAGGATTGTGTCAGGGCATGGTACGAAAGCTTGTAGGTTTGCGAGGACGTGGCGGTTTTTTCGTCCAGCCAGTACCAGCGTGGCCGCGTGAGTTCAAATTCGAAAGTGAAATACAGCGGTACCCCGCGGCTCACGGCTTCTTCCAGGCGTGCCGACAACTCCACGGCATACTCCCCGTGCAGTGTCCAGCCATCGTCGGAGGCTTCAAGCCTGAGCTCCTTGGAACTGATGCCGTCCGCCGATGCGGGCGACGACAGCCAGAAAGACGCCAGCGCCAGAACCATCAGCGCGCCGACATGCCTGGCAATGACGCAGCTAATCTTTTGCCAGAAGCGCGTAATAGAAACCTCCCTGTTGCGCATCGGGAAACAATTGTCCATTCACATGCGCAGGGGCGAACCGTTGGTCAAACACAAGCGCCATTGAAGAGGCATCCGCATGGCTTTTCACAAAGGTTTCAATTTGCCGCACGTTCTCAGTCTGAAACACCGAGCACGTCGCATATAGCAATTTACCACCGGGCCGCAAGACCCGCCACAGTGCATCAAGCAGGGTGCGTTGCAACCTCGCGAGGTTTTCCATGTCGGCGGGACGCTTGAGCCACTTGCCATCCGGGTGGCGCGCGATGACACCTGACGCGGTGCAGGGCGCATCAAGCAGGATGCGGTCAAATGGTGTGCCGTTCCACCAACTGTCCAACACGGCAGCGTCGGCAGCCTGGATTGACGCCGACAGACCAAGACGCTCAAAGTTGGCCAACGTGGGGCGCAGTCGCTCGGCATCCTTGTCTAGCGCGAGCAGGTTGCACTCGCATTGCTCCAGGATGTGGGCAGCTTTGCCGCCGGGCGCTGCACACGCATCCAGAACCCGCATGCCGGGATTGACGTCCAGCAGGTGTGCCGCCCACTGGGCACCAGCGTCCTGCGCGGACAACTCACCGGCCGCATAACCCGGCAGGCTGGCCAGGGGTTGCGGGCGAGCCAACGTGAGGGCATCGGGTCCGGTTTGCTCGCATGCGATGCCTGCTGCCCGAAGCTGCTGCTGGCACGACGCAACGGACGCGCGGCGGCGATTGACCCGCAACGTCATCGCGGGCGGTTGGTTGCCGGCTTCGACGATGGATTGCCAGCGCTCCGGCCAGTCTTGACGTAGTCGGTCCAGCCACCATTGCGGAAGCGCGTGGCGAATGGCTTCGCTCCGGTTCGCCCTTTCCAAGCGCGCGGACTTCTCACGCAGAAAAGTGCGCAGAACACCATTGACCACCCCGCGCAACGCATGGTGCTTCGAACCCTCCAGTGCGGCAACTGACTGATCGACGACGGTGTGGGCACGTGCCGGATGGTCAAGCAATTCGCTCAGTGCGGCGCGGATGATGAAATCAATTTTCGGGTTGGGACGTTTCAGGAGGGAGGTGGCGAGGGCATCGAGGAGGTTGAGCCGGCGCACCGCCCCGTAGGCGATGGACTGGGCGGCGGCACGCTCCGCCGCTGCGAGCCCGCTCGCGCCAAGACGCAAGGCATCATCCAGGGCTCGCCCGCGGGCGACGGCCGCCAGTGCCTCGCCGGCCGCGCGGATGGCGATGCCCAGGTTGGCAGATGGCTGCAGCACCGCCGGGGCAACTGCAGGCGGAACAGATTGCTGACTCACGCGCCAAACCGTTCGCCGGCGACCACGCGGATTTGCTGAAGAAATGCCGCTACCGTCAGGCGTTTCCCCCCCGCCCGTTGCAGGCTGGTGAGCCGCAGTGTGCCTTCACCACATGCGACCAGAATGCCGTCGCCAGTCGCCTCAAGCACAGTACCCGGTGCCGCCTCGCTGCCAGCGGGGCCGTCAACAGCGCTTCCCGCCCACAACTTCACTGTCTCGCCGTGCATGGTGGCCGAGCAGCCTGGAAAGGGGTCAAAGGCGCGCAGCTTGCGTGCCAGCTGGATGGCTGGCAGGGAGAAATCCATTGCGCCTTCGGACTTGCTGATCTTTGCCGCATACGTAATGCCGGCTTCGGGTTGTGGTTCGGATTGCAGATGGTCGATAGATTGCAGGGCGGACACGATCAGTCGCGCCCCGCAGGCGGCGAGCTTGTCGTGCAGTGAAGCGGCGGTCTCTTCCGGATCCAGCCTGAGGGCTTCGCGCAACAGTACCGGTCCGGTGTCCAATCCCTCTTCCATGCGCATGATGCACACCCCCGATTCGGCATCGCCCGCTTCGATTGCGCGCTGGATCGGCGCCGCGCCGCGCCACCGCGGCAGCAGGGAAGCGTGTATGTTGAGGCAGCCCTCCCCGGGAATCGCCAGGATCGCGCGCGGAAGGATCAGGCCGTAGGCGGCTACCACCATGACGTCGCAGCCTGCGGCCTTGAGCCGGCCAGCAGCCTCAGCGTTGTCCTTCAGCCGCTCTGGTTGATCGACAGGAAGGTGATGTCGCAGAGCCACCTCCTTGACAGCGCTCGGATGCAAGCGCATGCCGCGTCCTGAGGGCCGGTCCGGCTGGGTCAACACCAGAGGTACGTCAAATCCGGCCGCGAGAATGGCTTCAAGGGCAGTGGCGGCGAACGCCGGCGTGCCGGCGAACACGATTTTCCGGACCATGGATTCGAGGGCGCGAGGCGCCTTACGCGTCCTTGCGACGCCCTTCCTTTTCCATTTTGGCGCGAATCCGGCTTTGCTTCAGTCGCGACAGATACTCCACAAACACCTTGCCCTTCAGGTGGTCCATCTCGTGCTGAATGCAGACTGCCAGCAATGCATCCGCCTCGCCCCGGAAGGTCTTGCCGCTGGCATCCTCGGCCTCGTATTCGATGTGCTGAGCCCGCTCGACCTCTTCATAGACACCGGGTACGGAAAGGCAACCTTCTTCGTAAAACTGTCGGCCGTTGGCCTTGAGAATGCGCGGATTGACCAGTACCAGCAGGGCGTCCCGGGTATCCGACGTATCGATCACGATGACGCGCTGGTGAACATTGACCTGTGTGGCTGCCAGGCCCACTCCCGGGGCGGCATACATGGTTTCTGCCATGTCCGCGACCAATCTGGCGAGGCTTTCGTCAAACACGCTCACCGGGGCTGCAACCTTGTGCAACCGCGGATCGGGGTACGTCAGAATCTTCAAAAGTGCCATGGTTCAACTGTTGCGCGGATGCAAAGCCGGTTGGCTTGAGGCGTTGCAGGAATGGGAAAAAGGCTTGCTAATCAAGGCGATTGGATGCTAAATTTAAACTGACTTTGTAAAACAATCCAGCCGCATGATAAAGTGTATTTGCAAAATGCGGCGCCAACTGGCTTGATTCAAGGTTTGGCACCGTGCGCGGTCAATACCTTTTGGGTCCGTGCGGAAGTGCATTGAGGAGAGGGCGTATGCGGAAATTGGTGCTTTCAGTGGTTTTTGCCGGCTTGACCGCCACTTCGGTGTTTGCTCAGGGAGGTGGCGCACCCCAGTTGGTGCCCAATGCCCCCGAGCGCTACGTCGTCGTGCCAGGTGATACGCTGTGGGGAATATCAGGCAAGTTCCTGAAGGATCCCTATCGCTGGCCGGATGTGTGGGAACCGAACAAGGCAGATATCAAGAATCCGCATCGGATTTATCCCGGCAACGTGATCGTGCTTGATCGCGCCGGCGATTCGCCACGTTTGCGTCTGGCCACGGTCAAGGTAGAGCCAAGGGTGCGTAGGGAAGCCGACGCCGCCGCCATTCCTTCAATCCCGGCAAGTGTTATCGAACCCTTCCTGTCCGCACCGCTGGTGGTAGAAGAGGGCGGACTGGCCAATTCGCCCAAGATTGTGGCAACGCAGGAAGGGCGTGTCTATCTGGGCCGCAATGATTTGGCTTATGTCACGGGAACTGTGCCGGACAACGTCGCGAGTTGGCAAATCTATCGTCCGGGCAAAGCCTTCATTGATCCGGACACGAAAGAGAACCTGGGATACGAAGCAACTTTTCTGGGCAGTGCGCGCCTGGAACGCAAAACCAACCCGCTGACCTTTCGCGTCACGGATTCCAAACAGGAAATCGGCACTGGAGATCGTCTGGTTGCAGCCGCCGCGCCGACTTTGGTGAACTACACGCCGCGTGCCCCCCAAACCGATATTCGCGCAAAAGTGCTGTCCACCTACGGTGGCGGTGTGCGTGAGGCGGGCAGCAATCAGATCATTACCATCTCCAAAGGCAGGCGGGATGGTGTCGAATTGGGCCATGTACTGGCGCTCTACAGCTTTGGCAGCACGGTGCGGGATCGGTCTGACATCATGGACCGGTCGACCTCGACAGTGACCTTGCCGGATGAGCGCAATGGCCTGATTTTCGTTTTCCGCGTGTTCGAGAAGGTGTCGTACGCGCTGGTGATGAGCGCGACCCAAGGGGTCAAGCCGGGGGACATCGCGCGCAAGCCCTGATCACGGGTCATCAGGTAAGATCAAAGGGCGCGGATATTCGCGCCCTTTTGCATTTTTGCCCGCAGTCTTGCCAAACCTTTCAGTTCCCGATGTCGCAGATTTGAGTGACTGGCTGCGTCTGGCGCTGACGCCAGGCCTGGGTGATGCGACTGCCCGAAAGCTGCTCGCGCGCTTTGGGCTGCCGGCGCAAGTTTTCTCTGCTTCCCACGGGGATCTGGCACCGGTTGTCGGCGAGGCTCAGGCCCGCCGGGTCTTGTCGGCCCGGACCGACGCCACCATTCAGGCAGGCATCGACGAAGCCCTGCAGTGGCTGCAGGCCCCGGACAGCCATGTGGTAACGCTGGCCGATGCAGACTATCCGCGCAGCTTGCTCGACATCCCCGATCCGCCGGCGGTTCTCTATCTGAAGGGGCGGCGAGAGATGCTGGGGCGCCCCGCGCTGGCCCTGGTAGGCAGCCGCAACGCAACCGCACAGGGCATCGCCAATGCCGAACAGTTCGCCGCCGCCTTGAGCCGTGCTGGCTATGCGGTGGTCAGCGGCCAGGCCCTGGGCATTGATACGGCGGCGCATCGTGGCGGACTTTCCGGTGCCGGCTCGACAATTGCGGTGATCGGGACCGGGGCGGATGTGGTCTATCCGGCGCGCAATCGCAGCCTTGCCCACGAGATTGCGGAAAAGGGTCTGATCGTCAGTGAGTTCCCTCTCAAGACCCCAGCCCTGGCGGAAAACTTTCCGCGGCGCAACCGGATCATCAGCGGCCTTTCCCGCGGGGTGGTGGTGATCGAGGCCGCGTTGCGCAGCGGTTCGCTGATTACGGCGCGTCTGGCAGGGGAGCAAGGCCGTGAGGTCTTTGCGATTCCCGGATCGATTCACTCCCCCTTGTCCAAGGGCTGCCACCTCCTGATCAAGCAGGGCGCCAAACTGGTGGACGCGGTTGAGGACATTCTGGAAGAACTGGGGACGCCGTTGCTCCCGTCCGGGGCCCCAGCGCCGCGTGAGGTGGCGCCGGCTGCGCTTGACGATGCGCTCGGTGCCTTGCTCAAAGAGATCGGGCACGATCCCGTTACCGTGGACGTATTGGCCCGACGTACCGGGCAGGCAGCAGATCGACTGATGGCGGCATTGATGGAACTGGAACTGGCGGGCCGGGTTGCGCAACTGCCGGGCGGGCGCGTGCAGCGCATCGGGTCTTGAGAGGAGAGAGGCATGTTTGAGGTGTTGGCCCATCTGTATCAGAACTGGTTTGACTGCGAGACCTGTCCGGACCCTGACACCCTGATGCTCAAGTTCAAGGTGGCCGGCTTTGATGATGAGGAGATTGAAGAGGCCATGGACTGGCTGGGAAGCATGGCCGAAAGCGATCTGTCGGTGCTGCCCGAATCGTTTGCCGCACACCAGACTTTTCGCGCCTATCATCCCTCCGAGGCCATGCATCTTTCCACCGAATGTCGCGGCTATCTCGAATTTCTGGAGATGCGTGGCGTCATCGATGCGATCGAGCGGGAAATGATCATTGCGCATGCTCTGGCGTTACCGCACGGGGCGCCCGATATGGACCAGTTGCGCATGGTGGTGCTGATCGTTCTGTGGGCGCAAGGCACTGAACTGGACCCTTTGGTGGTGGAGGAATTGCTGCCGGATGCGGGCGATCGCGTGATCCAGTAGTCGGCAAGCCATCACGCAAACTGGCTCGTGCCGCGAAAACCGTTGTGGCACAAGGGTTTGCGCACGGTTGACGGGGTTGCCGCAAAATTACCCCTTGCATTGTGTCGCGCTCCAGCTTTAGACTTGCGCGCCTTGAGAGATTGTGCGGTGTCCAATCGCCGCTCTTCGCAGAACAATAGGAACTATGGGCAAGGCTCTGATCATCGCCGAGAAACCCTCGGTGGCAACCGATATCTCGCGCGCGCTGGGCGGCTTCAAGAAGGTTGCCGACTACTACGAATCGGACGAGTTTGTTCTCTCCTCGGCGGTTGGCCATCTGGTTGAAATTGCCGCCCCGGAGGAATTCGAGGTCAAGCGTGGCAAGTGGAGTTTCGCGCACCTGCCGGTGCTGCCGCCGCATTTCGACGTCCGGCCGATACCGAAGAGCGAGGACCGGCTCAAGCTGTTGACCAAACTGATCAAGCGCAAGGATGTGGACAGCCTGATCAATGCATGCGATGCCGGCCGCGAAGGTGAATTGATCTTTCGCCTGATTGCGCAGCACGCGGCCAGCAAGAAGCCGGTCAAGCGACTGTGGTTGCAGTCGATGACGCAAGGGGCGATTGTGGAAGGATTCGCCAGCCTGCGCGAAGACCGCGAGATGTTGCCGCTGGCCGATGCCGCACGCTGCCGCTCGGAGGCCGATTGGCTGATCGGCATCAATGGCACGCGCGCCATGACCGCGTTCAACAGCAAGGAAGGCGGGTTCTACCTCACCACTGTGGGCCGGGTCCAAACGCCGACCCTCGCACTGCTGGTGGAGCGCGAGGCGAAGATTCGTGCGTTCAAGGCGCGCGATTACTGGGAGGTACACGCCAGTTTCGGTGCCGCTGCGGGCGAGTATCCTGGCCGCTGGTTTGACCCGAAGTTCAAGAAATCGGAGGATGACGAGCACGCGCGCACCGAGCGCATCTGGAAGGTTGAAGATGCTGCAGCCATCGTCAATGCATGTAATGGGCAAACTGGCGTCGTCACCGAGGAGACCAAGCCGACGACCCAGTCCGCGCCGCCGCTGTTCGACCTGACCACGCTTCAGCGTGAATGCAACGGGCGCTTCGGCCTGTCGGCGCGCAATACCCTGGCTGTGGCGCAGGCGCTGTATGAGCGGCACAAGGTGCTGACCTACCCGCGCACTGATTCGCAGCGCCTGCCGGAGGACTATGTCTCCACCGTGAAGAAGACCATGGAGATGCTCAAGGAGAGCCGGACCTACGTGGTGCCGGCAGGGCAGATCCTGAAGCAGGGATGGATCAAGCCAAACAAGCGCATTTTCGACAACAGCAAGGTATCCGACCACTTCGCCATCATTCCGACCCTGCAGGCGCCCAAATCGCTCTCGGAAATCGAACAAAAGGTCTACGATCTGGTCGTCAAGCGCTTTCTCGCCGTGTTCTTTCCACCGGCCGAGTTTTTGCAGACGACCCGGATTACCGAAGTGGCGGGGCACTCCTTCAAGACCGAAGGCAAGGTGCTGACCAGCGCCGGATGGCTCTCGGTCTATGGCAAGGCTGTGCTGGAAGACGAAGCCACGCTGGTGCCGGTGTCTGCCAACGAGAAAGTGAAGGTCAAGTCGATCGAATCACGCGCCAACCAGACCAAGCCGCCAGCGCGCTATTCGGAAGCGACGTTGTTGTCCGCGATGGAGACGGCTGGTCGTCTGGTCGAGGATGACGAATTGCGCGAAGCGATGGGCCAGAAAGGGCTGGGCACGCCGGCCACCCGCGCCGCCACGATTGAAGGCCTGATTCGCGAGGAGTACCTGCATCGCAACGGGCGGGAACTGCAACCGACGGCGAAAGCGTTTTCCCTGATGTTCGCATTGCATCACTTTGGCGTGACCGAACTGGCGTCTCCCGAACTGACCGGCGAGTGGGAATACAAGCTCAAGCAGATGGAGCAGGGTGCGTTGAGGCGTGAAGACTTCATGCAGCACATCAATGAAGCCACCCAGGATATGGTCAAGCGGATCCGGGACGGCAACATTCCCGATACCGCCTTTGCGACGGTTGATGCGCCTTGCCCCAAGTGCGGCGGTCTGGTGCAGGAGAATTACCGCAAGTTCCAGTGCCTGTCCTGTGATTTTTCACTCTGGAAAGTGGTGTCCGGACGCGAATGGTCAGCAGAGGAAGTGGCCACCCTGATTCGCGACAAGAGCATCGGGCCGTTGACCGGTTTTCGCAGCAAGATGGGAAGGCCGTTTGCCGCTTCCCTGAAGCTCAATGCCGAGTTTCGTGCCGAATTCGATTTTGGCCAGAGTCTCGATTCGGACGAAGAGGCGCCTGACTTTTCTGGCCAGGAGAGTGTCGGTGCCTGTCCGAAATGTGCGGCCAGCGTCTATGAACATGGTTCCGGCTATGTCTGCGAAAAGGCGACCGGACCGGCGCGCACCTGCGATTTCCGTTCCGGGCGCATCATCCTGCAGCAGGAGATTACGCGTGAGCAGATGACCAAGCTTCTCAGTTCCGGCCGTACCGATCTGCTGACAGACTTTGTTTCCAATCGCAGCCGTCGCAAGTTCAAGGCCTTCTTGGTCAAGCAGCCAGATGGCAAGATTGGCTTCGAATTTATGCAGCGTGCGGTCAAACCGGGCGCGGCGGCGGATGACGAAACAGCCCCGACCAAACGCGTTGCGTCACGCAAGTTGACCGCGGAAGAGCCGGCGCCTGCAGCGCCTGCGAAGCGGACGGTGGCACGCAAGGCAGCAGCGGGCAAGGCGCCGGTGAAGGCCGTTGCCAAAAAGGCGCCAGCCACGAAAGTGGCAAGCAAGGCCGTCAAGAAGACCGCCAGGAAGGCGGCCAAGCCGGGCGTCTGAGCGGGCGCCGGCGCAGTTTTCTCGGGCAATCGGTCGAGGGCACATTCCGCCGCTCGCAGTACGTGTTGCAGTTGGGCTCCGAGCAGGCGCATAGATATGTTGGCGTGCGTTAAACTTGCGCGCCTTTTGACTGTCGAATCGCAGCCGGTGTGGATTCCGGCGCCATTCCGGTCACTCCAGCGTCACCTTCCATACTCTTGCAGGAGCCATTTCATGATGCGTCGTCACGTTCTGTCCGTGCTTGCCACTTCCGTGGCGCTCGGCTTTTCCGCCGTTGCGCCCACCGTATTTGCGCAGGCCTGGCCGGCCAAACCGATTCGCTTGATCATCCCGTTTGCCCCGGGCGGCACCACCGACATTGTTGCCCGCATCGTGGGCGACAGGCTTGGCCGTGAGCTGGGCCAGCCGGTCATCCTGGAGAACCGCGCTGGCGGCGGCGGTACGGTGGGAGCGGATCTGGTGGCCAAGGCGCCGGCAGACGGCTACACGCTAGGCATGGCCACAGTATCGACCATGGCCACCAACCCGGCGACCAATCCGCGCATGCCCTACGATTCGCTCAAGGATTTCACCCCCATCACCAATCTGGTCAACGTGCCCAACGTGATGACGGTCAACCCGACCAAGCTGCCGGTGAAAGACATGAAGGAATTGGTCGCACTGCTCAAGCGCAGCCCCGGCAAGTATTCCTACGCGTCTTCGGGGAGCGGCGGCATTTCCCACCTCGATGGCGAGGCGTTCAAGGTCATGACCGGCACCTTCCTGGTCCACATTCCGTATCGTGGTTCCGGCCCGGCACTCAATGACACGATCGCCGGTCAGGTTGACGCCCAGTTTGACAATCTGCCTTCCAGCCTGCCGCATATCAAGAGCGGCAAGCTCAAGGCGATGGCCGTGATGTCCGACAAACGCGTCGAGAGCCTGCCCGATGTGCCGACGTTTGCTGAAGTGGGTTTGAAGGATGTCAACAACATGGCCTGGTACGGTTTGGTGGCACCGGCCGGCCTGCCACGCGACATCCAGCAGAAAATCCACGCTGCGGCAGTCAAGACCCTGAACGATCCGGACATCAAGAAGCGTCTGGCCGATGGCGGTTCAACAGTGGACGGTGGTACGCCTGAGCAATTTACCCAACTGGTGCAACGTGAACTGGCGCTGCGCAAGGAGATTGTGAAGAAGCAGAAGATCGTGCTGGAGTAACCAGACGTCGGGAGCCACAGGAAAAACGCCGGCATCTGCCGGCGTTTTTTTCGGTCGTTGCTTCTCGAACCCTACCCTGTGGCGCGTGCCGCATTTGCGGCAATCGATTCGGCGAAGTGTGGCAGCAACGCCAGCGGCAGGTCGTGTCCCATGCCGTCGATGACTTCCAGGCGAGCGCCGGAAATCTTGCGCGCCAGATCGAAGCCGCAGGTCACTGGTACCAGCGGATCCTCACGGCCGTGCAGGATCAGCGTGGGGGCGCGAATCCCCGACAGGGCACGAGAGCGATCCCCCGAGGCCGCGATCGCCAGCAATTGGCGCGCTACGCCTGGCGGGTGATAGCTGCGTCTGACGCTGCGCTCCACCTTGGCTCGCAGCAGCGTATCGCTGACAGGAAAGCCCGGACTGCCGATCACGCGCCAGATCTTGACGCCATGCTCGATGCGCCCCTCGACCGTTTTGGTATCGCGCGGGCGGGACAGCAAGGCGCGCCGGGCGCGGATCGTCGGGCCGGGCAAATGGCGTGCCCCGCTGGAGGTCATGAGAAGTGCCAAAGAGCGCACACGCTCCGGGTACGCTGCTGCCAGATGTTGCGCAATCATGCCGCCCATCGACACGCCGACCACATGGCAGGTAGCGATGCCGAGCGCGTCGAGGAGGCCCGCAGCATCGTCGGCCATGTCGGCGATCAGATAAGGCGCACGAATCTTCCAGCCCAGGGCATGGCGGATTCCCGCTGCCACCAGGTTGGGCATGCCGCTGGCGTCCATCCGGGAGGACAGGCCGATGTCGCGGTTATCGAAGATGATCGGCCGGAAACCCTTGTCCCCCAACGCTTTGAGCAATTCCTCCGGCCAGGCTGTCAACTGCATGCCAAGACCCATGATCAGCAGCAGCGGCAGGCCGCCTTCGCTTCCATGCAGTTCGACCTCCAGCGTGAGGCCGTTCGCCGCTACCTGCACCGGGCAACCCGCATCAGTGCTGGTCGGGCGTCTTGAAGAACCACTTGCGCGCGCCGCTGGTGTCAAAGCGCTGCCATTTGCCTTCCGCCTGGGCCAGCCGGTCGGCAATCGCATACAGCGCCATCGGGTTCAATCCCATGCCGAAATGGCTGGCCTGGATTTCGATGTTCTCTGCCAGCGGGCCAGGCTCGTTGAGACTGCATTGCCAGGCGACGATGCCGTCCGACTTCGAATAAAGCGAGGTGGTGGGCACCGGCGGTGCCGTACGAATCTGCTCGTGCAGTTCGAAATCGTCGATCTTGTGGCCACTGACGATCTGATATAGCCGCCATGCATTGGTGGCTTTCGGGTTGCCGGTGAATGGCGTTCCCAGCGTGATGACGCAACGGGTCAGCTTTGGCACAGCCTTGGCGATTTCCCTGGCATAGATGCCACCCAGGCTCCACCCGACCAGGCTGACCTTGCGCCCGTACATCTTGTGCAACTCCTTCACATGCTCAATGCAGCCGGCCAGCACGCCAGGCCGCGGCCCGAAATTGAGACCATAGTTCCACGGGTGGGGGGCGTAACCTCGTTCGCGCAGGTACTGGCGCAAGGGGTAGGTGGACACATCGTTGGCCGCCAGCCCGGGCAGGACCAGCACCGGATGACCGTCGCCCTTGTCTGTCGCACGCAGCATCGGCATTGCGGCAAGCGCCGCGCCGTACTCCCACAAGGCACGCCCCTCGAGCAGCATCATCCAGGCCGACGGGGCGCGGATGTCAGCGGGGGCGGATGATTGCGCAGGGCGTGCCTGACGCAAGGTGCGCGGGGAACGCGATGCGCGCGAGGAAGCTGGGGCAGAATCGGCAGTGGTAGCGAGGGGCACGGAAGCTCCTTTGGAACGGCGGGTCTTTTTGCTGCCTGTAGCCAAGACCGGTCTCCTGATGGTTGTTCTGGGTATTGCAAGTCGAGTGCCCCTGATGCGGCTCCACGCCCATGCAAATGACAACGAACTGCGACGGCTCCCTACCGCTTCGGCTCGATTATAGAAGGGTCGGGCGCGACGCCGAGCGCGCCAGCGGTGCCATGGGCGTCGGGATGGAGAGGGGCCACTCGGAGATAATCAGGGTATGGACTTCTCAAAGAGCGTGCTGCAAACGAGCATTGGCGCGCACCCGCTGGTGCGTCCCGCCCTGCTGGCTTTGCTGCTCTTCATGGCGCTGCTGCTCGCCGCAGGATGCTCACCCGCGCTGGACTGGCGTGAGCATCGCTTTGAGGAGGGCGGCTTCACGATCCTGTTTCCGCAGAAGCCGGGGCGTACCGAAAAGAAGCTCGCCACGCCGTTTGGCGAAGTGACGATGAAGATGGTGACGGTACGTGTCGAAGAAACGGTGTTTGCTGCGGCGAGCGCGGATTTTTCGCGCGAGCCCGATGCACCGGCGATGGACGCCATGCGCAACGCATTGCTGAAGAACTTCGACGGCGCCGTCGTGGTGGACAAGCCGGTGATTGCAGGGGGCATGACGGGGCGCGAAATCATCAAGCGCGGGCGCATCGGCAGCGGTGATGCCGTGGTCGAAACCGATTTGCGCGCGCAGTTTTTCAGACGCGGTAAGCGCTACTATCAGCTCGTGGCTGCGGGCCGACGTGGCGCCATGCAGGAAGCCGATCTCGACATGTTTTTCGCCTCGTTCAAGCCGGACGCCTGATGCGCCGTTCACTCGTCGGCATCTTTGCGCTGTTCGCGGCCGGCTACTTCCTGTCCTACAGTTTTCGCTCGATCGGGCCCCTGATTGCGCCTGACCTGATGCGCGAGCTCTCGCTTGATGCCGGTGAACTGGGCCTGTTGGCCAGTGTCTATTTCCTTGCCTTTGCCGTGGCACAGCCCTTCATCGGCATCGCCATGGATCGCCACGGCCCGGCCCTCGTCAATGCGGTGCTGCTGGCGACGGCTGCGGGCGGCGGTGCCCTGTTTGCCTCAGCCGAGAGTCTGATGGCACTGGCGATTGGCAGGGCCTTGATCGGCCTGGGCGTCAGCGGGGCGTTGATGACGGCCATGCACGCCTTTGTGGTCTGGTATCGACCGCAGGATCGCGAAACCCTTTCGGCCACCATCATGGCGGTGGGCGGCGTGGCGGCCATGCTGGTGTCGGTGCCGGCCGAACTGGCGATGCGCGCGCTTGGCTGGCGTGGCCTGTTCTGGGTGTTGGGCGCGGCGAGCCTTGTTACGGCATTTGCACTATGGCGTCTGGTACCGCCCGGTGGTATCGACAAGAATGGCTCCCAGAGCCATTCTGCGGGCCACAACGCCAACGGAGCCGGTGCCGGGTTTCACACCATTTTCAGCTCGCGCATCTTTCTGGCCTACGCACCGCTGGCTTTTTTTGGCAGTGGTGGATTCTCTGCCGTACAGTCGCTTTGGGCCGGGCCGTGGCTGATCGATGCGGCCGGGCACACTCGCGCTTCCGCAGCGCAGGTGCTGTTTGTCTACGGCCTGGCGCTGTTTCTGGGCTACCTGGTGATCGCCTACCTCAGCGCGCGCGTGCGCGGCATTGCGTGGGCGCCAAGGGCAATCTACATGGCGTCACTGGCGCTGGCCTACGCGGCACTGGCTGCCATCATCAGCAACCAGTGGCCCCTGTCCAGCCTGCCCTGGTTCGCCTATGGGCTGACGCTGGGCGCGGGCATGCTCGCTTATCCGGCATTGACCCGCGTGTTTCCGACCTCGATCGCCGGCCGTGTGGTGACCGCCTACAACGTCGTCATGTTTGCCGGCGCTTTCGTGCTGCAGTGGGCGATTGGCGTCGCCGTGCAGGGCTTGCTGGATGCCGGCCTGGCGACGGCGCGCGCTTACCAGGGCAGCTTCGCGGCCCTGCTGACGCTGCAAATACTGTCGCTGTTGTGGTTCTGGGCACTCACCCGCCGTACTGCGCCGGTGGCGGGATCCGCGACACCTTAGTCGACCTTGGCGCCGGACAGCTGAACGATGCGTGCGTACTTGGCGGCTTCGCGCGCAATGAAGTCGGCGAACTGCTGCGGCGAGTTGCCGCCCGGTTCCGCGCCCAGACGCTGAAACAACGCCTTCAATTCGGGCGTGCCCATCGCCTTGACGATCTCGCCGTGCAGCCGGTCCAGCGCTACCTTGGGGATGCCGGCAGGCGCCATGATGCCGAACCAGGTATCGAGATCGAAGTCCTTCAGGCGTGCGTCAGCCTCGGCCATGGTTGGCAACTCGGGCGCGAACTGCGAGCGTTTGGCGGTGGTAACGGCCAGCGGGCGCACCTTGCCCGCCTTGATCTGTGCACTGGCGTTGGCCAGGTTGTCGAACATCAGGTCAGTCTGGCCGGCCATCAGGGCCAGCAGGGCCGGGTTGCCGCCAGCGTAAGGAATGTGCACGATGAAGGTGCCAGTCTGTTGTTTCATCAGTTCACCGGCCAGATGCCCGGTGCTGCCATTCGAACCGGAACCGAAGTTGAGCTTGCCGGGGTTCTTCTTGGCAAAGTCGATCAGCTCCTTGGCGCTTTTGAGCGGCGACTCCGGCGGCACGATCAGCACGTTGGGCGTGGATGCCACCAGGGTGATCGGCTGAAAGTCCTTCACCGGATCGTAGGGCATCTTTTTGTACAGGGAAGGATTGATCGCGTGCGTGGCAACCGCGCCCATGACGATGCTGTAGCCGTCGGCGGGCGATTTGGCCACGTGGTCGGCGCCGAGGTTGCCGCCCGCTCCCGGGCGGTTTTCCACCAGCACCGGCTGGCCCAAGCCATCCTTCATCTTGTCCGCCAGTGCCCGGGCCACCTGATCAAGTGATCCTCCCGGCGGATAAGGCACCACAAAGCGGACTGGCTTGGTTGGCCAGGCCTGGGCCGCAACAAGGGTGGCAGAAAGGCCAAGAATGGCTCCCACCAAGGCTTTCAGAAGAGTCGCGCGCATCGGTCAGGTTCGTTTCTGTGGAAGGTCTTAGTGGAGATGGCGCTTGCCGCCCTTGTTGCCGCCATGCCCGCCGACCGGAAAATCGACCTTGGCCAGCTTCTGGCCCTGGGTGATGGACACCAGCCGGCGCGCGAACAGACGATTGACGGCATCGACCACTTCGCTCATCTCGCCCTTGTCGAAATGCCGCTCCAGGAGGCGTGTCAGGTCTTCCTGCATGTATTGGCGCTGGGTTTCATGGATTGCTTCGGGCGAAGGGCCGACAAAGATCAGGCCGAAGGTGTCCTGCCCGTCGTCGTCATCGTTGTCGAAATAGCTGACTTCGATGCCGGCGCCCTCCGCAGAGAGGTCGCAAATGGCGCCGCAGGCCTCATCGAGCACATGCTGGAAGTCCTCGTTGCCCTCGACCGTCCAGCACAGTGTCAGCATGCGCTTCTGGGCGTCGTATTCGATGCCGGGCTCTTCCTCAAACAGGCTGGAAGCCTCCTTGAGCGAGGCGGCATCGGCATACTTCCACAAGGGCTTCAAGGCCTCTTCGACCTGCTGGTAGGTGACGCCGGGGCGGATCGGGATGTCGCCGTGTACATGGATTTCGAACTGCGCTTCGTAGCGGGACATGGTGGCACCTTCGGATTGCGTCTAGACGATTCTACTGCTGCCAAGCTGGGCGATCTCGGCTTCCGAGTAGCCCAGTGAAGCCAGCACTTCGCGGGTGTGCTGGCCGAGCAGCGGTGGAGGCATATGGTATTCCAGTGCGGTGGCGGAGTAACGGATCGGGTTGCCGACCATCGGCACCGTGCCAGCGGTGGGGTGCGGCAGATCGAATCGCAGGCCGCGCGCCACAACTTGTTCGTTCTCGTGCGCCTCCTTCAGGGTGTTGATCGGCCCGCAAGGCACACCCGCAGCTTCAAGTTCGCTGATCCACTGCTGCTTGGTCTTCTTCTTCACCATCGCCGCCAGCAGCGGGATCAGTTCCGCGCGGTTGCGAATGCGCTGCGGATTCACCGAAAAGCGTTCGTCGGTTGCCAGCTGCGGCTCACCTCCGACGGCGCAGAAGCGCTGGTATTGCGCATCGTTGCCGGCGGCGATGATCACATGGCCGTCGGCGCACTCGAACACCTGGTACGGCACCAGGTTCTGGTGCGCATTGCCGGCCCGCACCGGCGAGACGCCGGAAGTCAGGTAGTTCATGTTCATGTTGGCCAGCATCGCGACCTGCACATCCAGGAGCGCCATGTCGATGTACTGGCCTTCCCCGGTCTGGTCGCGGTGTGCCAGTGCGGCCAGGATCGCCACGGTGGAATACATGCCGGTCATCAGGTCGACCACCGCGACACCGACCTTCTGCGGGCCGCCGCCCGGGAGGTCGTCGCGCTCGCCGGTAATGCTCATCAGCCCGCCCATGCCCTGGATCACATAGTCATAACCGGGGCGGTGCGCATACGGCCCGGTCTGACCGAACCCGGTGATGGAACAATAGATCAGTTTCGGGTTGACGGCGGACAGCCCGGCGTAATCCAGGCCGTACTTGGCCAGCTGGCCGACCTTGTAGTTCTCGATCACGATGTCCGACTGCGCCGCCAGCTTCTTGACGATGGCCTGTCCTTCGGGTTTGGCTATGTCGATGGTGATCGATTTCTTGCCGCGGTTGGCGGACAGGTAATAAGCGGCCTCCGTGGTGTCACGTCCTTGCCCATCCTTGAGGAAGGGCGGGCCCCAGGCGCGCGTGTCGTCTCCACCCAGGCCGTGCCCGTCAAGCGGCCGTTCAACCTTGGTGACGTCGGCGCCAAGGTCGGCCAGCTGCTGGCCGCACCAGGGGCCAGCCAGCACGCGCGAAAGATCCAGAACCTTCAGATGGGAAAGCGGGCCGGCCATGGGGTTGATGTCGTCGGAAGGGAAGGGGGCGGGAGGAGCGTTGGGAAGGGAAAGCCGCTGCATGGGTCCGGGGCCGGGCGGGGTCATCCTGCCGGCAACCGGTGTGTGGCGCCTGGGTCAGACCGGACTTGCAACGCTGTATGTGCAACGAATTGGCCATTTTAGCGCGGCTATAATCGTTTCACTCCCGCGTCCACGACGGACAGAGACGAAATGGGCTGCCAGCGCAGGCTGCCCGCGGTGCTCTTCCGGGCAACCCCGCACCACTTGCTGGCGCGTCCACAGCACGACAACATGAGGGGCCACACCATGCAATTGACGGTTCGTACTGCCGTGCGTACGGCAATCTATCTGGGCGCCATGGCGCTCGCGGGCGCTGGCACCCTGGCCCACGCCACGGTGGAGGTGCAGTTCTGGCATGCCATGTCCGGCGCCCTGGGAGATCGAGTGAATGATCTGGCCACGCGCTTCAATGCGCAGCAGAAGGAATACAAGGTAGTACCGGTGTTCAAGGGCTCGTATGACGAAACCCTGGCGGCCGGCATCGCGGCGTTTCGCGCCAAGAACCCCCCCCATATCCTTCAGGTATACGAGGTTGGCACCGCCACCATGATGGCCTCCAGAAACGCGATCAAGCCGGTGCATGAGGTGATGAGCCAGGCCGACAAGCGCTGGGATCCGAACCAGTACATCCCGGCGGTAACCGGCTACTACACCGACCGCCACGGCAAGATGCTGTCGTTTCCGTTCAACAGCTCGACTCCTGTGTTCTTCTACAACAAGGACGTGTTCAAGAAAGCCGGCATCACCGAGCCGCCCAAGACCTGGCGTGATGTGCAGGAGGCAGCAGTCAAGTCCAAGGCCGCCGGCAGCGCCTGCGGCTTTACCACTGGCTGGCAATCCTGGGTGCACCTTGAGACCATGAGCGCCTGGCACAACTCGGAGTTCGCGACGCGCGCCAACGGTTTTGAAGGCTTCGATGCGCACCTCAACTTCAACACCATCATGCTGGTGCGTCACATTTCACTGTTGTCTTCCTGGGTGAAGGGCGAGCTCTTCACCTATGCCGGCCGGCGCAACGAGCCGGAGGCAAAGTTCTTCAATGGCGAGTGCGCCATGCTGACCTCCTCCTCAGCGGCGTACGCCAATATCAAGAAGAACGCCAAGTTCGATTTCGGCGTCTCCAAGTTGCCTTATTACGAGGAGGAGCCGGGGGCGCCTTACAACACGATCATCGGCGGTGCCTCGCTCTGGGTCATGGCCGGCAAAAAGCCGGCCGAGTACAAAGGGGTGGCTGCGTTCTTCGAATTTCTTTCCTCCCCGGGGATCGCTGCCGAATGGCATCAGCAGACCGGCTACCTGCCGATCACCAACGCCGCCTACATGGCAACCAAAAAAAGCGGTTTCTATGACCAGAACCCGGGTACCGACATTTCGGTTGAGCAGATGACCGGTCGCAAGCCGACCAAGGTCACCAAGGGAATTCGTCTGGGCAACTTCGTGCAGATTCGCGGGATCATCGACGAGGAGCTGGAGCTGGTGTGGGCTGGCAAGAAGGCGCCCAAGCAGGCCCTGGACGATGCGGTCAAGCGGGGTGATGAGCAGTTGCGCCGTTTCCAGCAGGCCAACAAGGGTGCCCATTAATCGCCTTCGACATGGTCCGAAACGCCACCTTGCGGTGGCGTTTTTGTTTGGCGTCACGGGCTGCTTGCTTCTGGTGGATGGCCTGCGAGCCGCTCCCACCAATGGTTTTAGCCATGTGGCGCTGGACGCCGGCCACAGCCTGGCCTCGCGCGGAGCGCTCTCTTCGCGTGGTGTGGCGGAGTTTGTCTTCAATCGCCAACTGGTGCTGGTGCTCGATGAGGCGTTGCGTCAAGCTGGCCATGCCACCACGCTGATCGCGGTGGAAGGGCGTACCGAGGACCTCGTCTCCCGTCCACGGCAGGCGAGGGATGCGGGTGCCCAGCTGTTCATTTCAGTTCATCACGATTCGGCCAAGCAGCGTTTTCACCGCCCGTGGACGTTCGAGGGTCAGCCCCGTACTTACCTCGACGATCGTTTTCGCGGCTTCTCGCTGTTTGTCTCGCGCAATAACACCGCGTGGCCGCTGGCCCTGAAGTGTGCCTCGGCGATCGGCGCCCAACTGATTGCAAGGGGTTTTCGGCCATCGCGCTACCACGCTGACCCGATTCTGGGCAGTGCGCGCGAGTTTGCCGACGAAGCGAACGGCGTGCACTTTTACGACAACCTCGCCGTGCTGCGTCACGCCACCATGCCGGCGTTGCTGATGGAGGCCGGCGTGATTGTCAATCGGGATGAGGAGATGGCGCTCGCGCAGACTGCCACCCAGCAACGCATTGCAGCGGCGGTGGTTAGCGGGGTGGCCGCCTGCGGGCAGTGATGCTGCGCCGCGTGTGGAGTAAAACGACGGTGACATCGTGGCGTGCTAATGTCATCCCATGGAAAAGCGAGCGGTGTTTCGTTCGGCCTGGCTGCCGTATGCCCTGATAGCGCCGCAGATCGTGGTGACCCTGCTGTTTTTCATCTGGCCGGCAGGCCAGGCGCTTTACCAATCGGTGTTTGTCGAAGACGCCTTTGGTACCAACGTGGAGTTCGTTGGCCTTGCCAACTTCGCCGCATTGTGGGCGGATCCGCATTACGCGCGCGCCTTCGGCACTACGGCGGTGTTCTCGATCAGCGTAGCGGCGCTCTCCCTGATTGCTGCTTTGCTGCTCGCCGTGCTTGCCGATCGCATTGTCCGCGGTGCCGCCGTCTACAAGACGCTCATCATCTGGCCTTACGCTGTCGCGCCGGCAGTGGCCGGTGTCCTGTGGCTGTTCCTGTTTGACCCTTCAGTGGGCACGCTGGCGTACTTCCTCAGGCGGGCCGGGCTGGACTGGAACCCCTTGCTCAATGGCAATCAGGCGATGGCGCTGGTGGTAATCGCTGCTGCCTGGAAGCAGGTCAGCTACAACTTTGTATTTTTTCTCGCCGGGCTGCAGGCCATTCCGAAGGCGGTGATCGAAGCGGCAGCCATCGATGGTGCCGGGCCGGTAGCGCGCTTCTGGCATATCGTGTTTCCCCTGCTGTCACCTACCGCCTTCTTTCTGCTGGTGGTGAACGTCATCTACGCGTTCTTCGACACGTTCGGGGTGATTGATGCAGCCACCCAGGGTGGGCCGTCGAAGGCCACCGAGATCCTCGTGTTCAAGGTATTCCACGATGGCTTCAAGGGTCAGGATTTTGGTGGTGCCGCCGCCCAGTCGGTGATCCTGATGGCGATTGTCATCACGTTGACGGTGGTGCAGTTCCGCTACATCGAAAAGAAGGTGAGCTACTGATGGTCGAGCGCACCCCGATTGCCGATGCGCTCACCCATCTGGTGCTGCTGCTTGGCACGGCGCTCGTGGTGTTGCCGGTGTATCTGGCGTTCGTGGCGTCCTCGCTCACGCCGGAGCAGGTGCTGGATGCCCCGATGACGCTATTGCCAGGCAGTGAGCTTGCCGCCAATTACACCTATGTGATGACGCATGGCAGCACGCCGCTCAAGGCCCTCCTGTTCAATAGTGCCGTCTCGGCTCTGATTATTGCCGCCGGCAAGATCGCCATCTCCATTCTTTCGGCATTTGCCATCGTGTATTTCCGCTTTCCCGGGCGCACGTTCGCTTTCTGGCTGATCTTTCTCACGCTGATGTTGCCGGTGGAGGTACGCATCCTCCCCACGTTCCAGGTGGTGGCGAGTCTGGGCATGCTTGACAGTTATGCCGGCCTGACCATTCCGCTCCTGGCTTCGGCTACCGCGACCTTCCTGTTCCGGCAGTTCTTTCTCTCCGTGCCGGAGGAACTGGCAGAGGCGGCCCGCATCGACGGCGCCGGACCCATGCGGTTCTTCTGGAGCATCCTCTTGCCGCTGGCACGGACGCAGATTGCCGCGTTGTTCGTGATCCTGTTCATCTACGGCTGGAACCAGTACCTGTGGCCGCTGATGGTGACGACCCGCGAGGATTTCTACACTGCGGTCATCGGCATCAAGCGCATGATGTCCGGGGGCGATGCGGCCACCGAATGGAACCTGGTGATGACCACCTCCCTCCTGGCGATGCTGCCCCCGGCGCTGGTTGTCATCCTGATGCAAAAATGGTTTGTCAAAGGCCTGGTGGAGACCGAAAAATGAACCGTGAACCCTTCGATCGTCGCTCTGATGTGGCGTTCTGTCACTTTTCGGGCAGTGGGTCCGAAGCAAGATGACGGCCCGTTACACCTACCCTCATCGCTTGATCGCCCATCGGGGCGGCGGCACGCTGGCGCCGGAGAACACCTTGGCGGGCATTCGCGAAGGGCATGCACGAGGCTACCGTGCGGTGGAGTTTGATGTCATGCTGGCGCGCGAAGATGTGCCTGTCTTGATGCATGACGACACCCTGGAGCGCACTACCAACGGCAAGGGGCCGCTGGCTGAGGCAAGCGCCGCGCAGCTGAGCTTGCTGGACGCAGGGTCATGGAAGGATGCGCGGTTCAAGGGGGAGCCGGTGCCTCTGTTCGAAGCGGCGGCACAGCTGTGCGTTGATATGGGCCTGTTTGCCAACGTCGAGATCAAGCCTTTCGCCCCGGGTGGTGCGGCGGTGGCGCGCACGACCGGCATGCTGGCAGCCCTTGTCTCCCAACGGTTCTGGGGCGAACAGCCACACGAAGTGCTGCTCTCTTCGTTCTCGGCCGAGGCACTGGCGGCAGCACGGCTGGCGGCACCGGGCTTGCCACGCGCAGCCCTGTTTGACGCGGTGCCGCAGGATTGGCCAGGCAGGCTTGCTGCAGCGGATTGCGTTGCGCTGCACTGCAACTGGCGCAAACTGACCCCCGCCTTGGCCGCTGCGATCAAATCCGCCGGCTATGGATTGATGTGCTGGACCGTCAATGAGCCGCAGTGCGCGCAGGAACTGTTCGATTGGGGCGTGGATGCGGTTTGCACCGACCGGCTCGATCTGTTGAAGCCATAGCGCCTGCTCCACGAAACTGCCGGGGCTTCATTTGCCAGTTCTGGCGATGGGGCCGGGAACTTTCGGGTAACATGTGTGGTCAGAGAGTCATCAAGGTCTGAACCGGCGTCGGAAGCAGCAACAAAACAGCGCAAAAGGTCGGATCGGCAGTTTGAAAAGTCGATAGCCACTACACCACTATAGGGTAGGGCACGTCGCGTGGCCGGGCCTGTTTTATATGGGTTCCGGCCATTTGTTTTTCTGGCCTCTGATGCCTGCTGGAGCGTGTGCCAGCGTCATGCGCGGCTGGCTGCTGTTCCACTCCTGTTGCGGCCCAGCAGGCACAATCCCGGCGCAATCGGAACGCCACAGGGTGCGGAATACAATCGGGCTCAATCCCGCCAACCTGCCGCCAACCCGCCGCATTCCGCGCCGTGCCGCCTGCTACCCTCCTCGTCAAACGACTTGAAGCGCTCAGACTCGCCTACGGCAGGCCGGCGACGGCCCGCAAGCTTGCACTGTTGGCCCGATTGCGCGAGCGGCGCTTCACGACAGCAGCGAGCCTGGTTCGTTACCATGAAATTCTGTGCTGGCTGGTGGCGTATCCGGATGATGCCCAGCTTCTTGCCGCAGCGCGCGCCGAGCTGACCCGCTTTTCGCAACGGACCGACCTGGTACGGCTGCGTGGCGAACTCTTCAATAGCGGCATTGCCGGCACCGTTACCTACTGCAACTTTTTCTGGATGATGTCCCGATGGCTCGCTCGGGAACTTCCGGAACGGTTGACGCTGGACTGGATTGGTACGGAGTTCGAAACCCGCTTGCGCGCCGCCTTGCCCCTGTTGCCGGGCTGGAGCCAGGCCGAAGCGGCCAAGCGCTCTGCTTTACCCCTGCGCAAAGTGCTCGACCGCTTGCGTGGGGATGTTCCCGATGCGGTCTGGCTGGTGAATGCGATTGAAAGACTTCCCGGCAACGCCTTCACCCGCGAACAGCTGCATGACAGCATCGATCCGGCCTATGCGCTGGCGCCGGGGCCGGCCTATCCATCCCGAACCACGGCCGAATATCCGTGCGCGCCGCTGGCGTTCAGAACCAGCCCGCCTCCCACCGGCCGACCCGATTTGGCTCGGGAGTTGGCCAGGGCGCCGCTCGGACAGCGTCTGGTTCAAGGGAAGGAGGCACGCGCCCTCGTGGCACTGGCCCGGGAAGCCATGCTCACGCGCGCTCGCGATCTGGCGGCGTTCTCCTGGGGCAGCGAGCGCGACGTGATGCTGGTCGATGATGGTGATGGCCTCTCGTTTGCCCTGATCGGCTCGGTGCCGGAGCGGCGCCTGCCCTTGCCTGCGGTGCACGGCTGGCTGATGCTGCGCAATCGCGTGCCGGTAGGCTATGTGCAGACTGATTCGCTGTTGCGCGGCGCCGAGGTGGCATTCAACCTGTTTCCGAGTTTTCGCGGCGGGGAGGCGGCGTATCTGTTTGCGCGCGTCCTCGCGGTGTCGCGCTGGGTGCTGGGTGCCCAGGCCTTCTCCATCGAGCCCTACCAGCTTGGAGAAGGCAACGAAGAGGGAATTGAATCAGGTGCCTGGTGGTTCTACTACAAGATGGGTTTTCGGCCGATTGCCGCGACCCCCAGACGCGTGCTGCGGCAGGAGCTGGCGCGGATGCAGGCGCGCCCCGGCTATCGCTCCCCGCCTGAGACCTTGCGGCAACTGGCAACCGGGCACATGGTGCATGAACCCCGCGCCGGCGCGGCTGCCGGCAATGGCGCCCAGCGCGCATGGTTGCCCTGGATGCCGGCCATGGGGCTGGCTTTGTCGCTGATGCCGGAGCAAGAGGCTGCCGAACAGGCTTCTCGCCGTTTTGGAGCAGAAAGTCTGAACCGCTGGTCCACACCGGAGCGTCTGGCCTGGCAGCGCATGGCGCCGCTCTTGATGGCATTGCCTGGCGTCGAAAGATGGAGCCCGCAACAGCGTCTGGCTGCGGTGGCGGCTGTTCGTGCCAAAGGGGGCGTGAGGGAGCTGGCGTATCTGCAGAAGGTCAACCAGCACGCCGCATTGTGCGAGGGCTTGCAGGCGCTGGCGGGTATGGTTGCCAGGCACCGCACGTTCTGATGAGGTAGCACGGATGAGACTGGACGAGGGCAGGTAGAGCAGCAACGTCGAAGACCGGCGCCAGGAAGGAGGCGCTGGCGCCAGCCCCCGGCACCGGCATCCCCTCGGGATGACGCGCGGGCTCGCGTCCGCGCGTGAAAGCAACGCCTTGTCAGTGCGGCTGGAACTTCAGGGTCACTTTTTCTTCTTCGCCGGAGCGGCTTTGGCGGGGGGCGTTTTCGTGGTGCCGAACAACTGATCCAGGTTGTCATGGATGTGGCCTTCCATCTTGCCGGCGAAGGCGGACAGCAGGAACCCGAGCTTCACATCGATGGTGATGTCGGATTTGGTCAGAGCCAGGGAGCCGGAGACACCGGCGCGTTCGAAATGAAGGGTGTCGCCGTCCCATTCATGGGTCAGCTCGAACTTCTCGTCCAGTCGTTTGGCGAAGTCATTGGCGGCATCGCGCGCTTTCTTGAGTGGCATGTTGTGCTGGCGCTGGATGTGGATGTTGGCCATGGCAGGCTCCTCGTGGTGATGCAGATGGGCGGTTAAGCGGTGGATGGTTGTGCTGACGGCTGCTCGTATGAAAGTGTGCCTGAACACCAGCCAGTGCGGTTGTCTGGCGGGTCAGGCTGCCTCCAGAGCGCGTCGATACTGAATCGCTTCAGCGATATGGCCTGAGGTGATCCCCGCGCCGCCGGCAAGGTCTGCAATCGTGCGCGCCACCTTGAGTACACGGTGATAGGCGCGTGCCGATAGTCCCAATTGACGCAATGCCTGTCGCAACAGCTTCTCGCCCGCGGCGTCCGGTGTGCAATGCCGGTCGATTTCGTCGGGGCCCAGCGCGCTGTTCGGTTTGCCCTGCCGCAGCTGCTGGCGTTCCGCCGCCGCCTGCACGCGCGCTTGTACGGCGGTACTGGATTCACCTGCCGGCGCATCCATCAGGTCCGCTTCGCTGATGGCGGGCACTTCCACGTTCAGGTCAATCCGGTCCAGCAAAGGCCCGGAGATCCTGGCGCGATAGCGCGCCACCTGATCCGGTGTGCAGCGGCATTTGCCGGAAAAATGCCCCAGGTAGCCGCAGGGGCACGGGTTCATTGCAGCGACCAGTTGAAAGCGTGCCGGAAAATCGACCTGCCGCGCCGCACGCGAAATCGTGATGCGACCCGATTCGAGAGGCTCTCGCAGCACCTCAAGCACCTTGCGGTCAAACTCCGGCAACTCATCGAGAAACAATACGCCGTGATGCGCCAGCGATATCTCTCCCGGGCGCGGGGTCGAACCGCCACCGACCAGCGCCACAGCCGAGGCGGTGTGGTGCGGCGTGCGCACCACACGCTGGCCCCAGTTCTGCGGGCGGAACCCGCCCGTCAGGCTGAGGATGGCTGCCGATTCCAGTGCTTCGTCATCACGCATCGTCGGCAGGAGGCCGGGCAGCCTGGTGGCGAGCATGGATTTGCCCGTGCCTGGAGGCCCCGTCATCAGGAGCGAATGGGTTCCAGCTGCCGCGATTTCCAGTGCGCGCTTGGGCATGGCCTGACCGCGCACTTCACTCAAATCGGGATAGGTAGCGCGGGTTGAAGCCCTCAGTGTGCGCTGCTGCTCCAGTGGCCCCTGGCCGGTGAGATGGGCGCATACCGCCAGCAATGAATCGGCCGGGTAGACCCTTGCATCGCGCGCCAGGGCGGCTTCTGCTGCACTCGCACGCGGCAGAATGAACGCACGGCCGGCGCGATCGGCGCCCAGCGTCATGGCCAGCGCGCCACGTACCGGGCGCAGTTCGCCGGTCAGCGAGAGTTCTCCCGCAAACTCATACTGGTTCAGCGCGTTGCCCGGAATCTGCCCGGAGGCGGCGAGCACACCCAAAGCGATCGGCAAGTCGAACCGCCCGGACTCCTTCGGCAGGTCCGCCGGTGCGAGATTGACGGTGATGCGCCGGGATGGAAATTCGAAGCCGGCATTCTGGATTGCGGCGCGCACGCGGTCCTTCGACTCCTTGACCTCGGTTTCCGGCAGGCCGACGATGGTGAACATCGGCAAACCGCCGGCCAGGTGCACTTCGACCGTGACTTCATGCGCTGCCATGCCGGCCAGCGCACGCGATGCGAGAACAGCGACTGTCATGCGCCGTTGGCGCGCTTTTCGATTTCGGTCAGGCGGGCTTCGAGTGCGGTGAGCTTTTCGCGGGTACGGGCGAGCACCTGGGTCTGCACGTCAAACTCTTCGCGCGTCACCAGATCCATCTTGCCCAGCGCCTGGGCGAGCGCGGCCTTGAGGTTCTTCTGCATATCTGCGGCAGGCGAGGCGCGCAGCAAGGCCGAAACCTTTTCGTTGATATCGTCAATCAGGCGAGCGTTCATGGGGGGAAGGAGAAGGGGGTTGGTTTCAGGCGGGAGGGGGCAAAAAGAAGACCCGGGAGCAACACTCGCCAGAGTCTAGCAGCAAGATTGGCGACGAGTCTGGCATGAGTGGAGATTTCACCGCATCTCGGGACTGTTGCTATTTGTTCACACAAGTTGCGAAATGGATTGCGTCCCTCTGAAATGCAGATGTAATATTTACTCATACCCCGGAAAGCCGCTCCCAGAGCGGCTTTCCGGCTTTTGAAGACCCGAAATTTGCACCAAATAAATGCGTCGCGCAGTGGAATTGCACGGTGTTGGTGCGCAAAGCCGGGAAAAGTGTTTGATTAGTCGGATTTTCGCTGGCACGGTTCATGCGTTGTGTCGATGGAACAGCAGATTTCGTTAACTGAAAGGATCATCATGCGTAAGCTTCTTGCAGCAGCAGCGTTTCTCGGGGCCGTGACTGCGGTTCCCGCCTCGGCGCAGTTTTCCGCCAACATTGGTGTGGTAAGTGACTATCGTTTCCGCGCGATCTCGCAGACAAATGGTAATCCGGCTTTGCAGGGTGGTCTTGACTATGCGTTCTCTAATGGTCTCTATGTCGGCACATGGATGTCGACGGTGACCAAGGATTTGTACCCGCACGGTAGCGCGCTCGAATGGGATTTCTACGGTGGTTGGAAGAAGGAGTTCGCCAAAGACTGGACCGTTGATCTTGGCGTGTTGCACTACTACTACCCTGGTGCCCGCTTCTACACTTTTGGTGTGGGCGGTACCGCGAACAACGCGAAATCCAACAACAAGTTCGATAACACCGAGCTCTATGCAGGTGTGTCTTACAAATGGCTCTCGGCCAAGCTGTTTGTTGCCACCTCGAACTACTTTGGCGCCAGCGGCCAGGCCTATGGCAATGCAGCTCTTGGCGGTGTGAACAGCAACAACACAGCAACGGGGTCCACCACTGGTTCTGCAACGGCAGGTTCGAAAGGCACGACCTATCTTGATCTCGCAGCCAATTATGAGTTTGCTCCGAAGTGGACGTTGAACGCCCATGCAGGGGTACTGCGTGTCAAGAGCTTCTCGGGGTTGAACTATGTTGATTACAAGCTGGGTGTGACCTACGATGCAGGCTGGGCCTCCCTCTCGGCCGCTGTGATCGGCTCGAACGCTCAGGCGCAGTTTTACCGTGTACCAACCTCGGCAGCGGTGCTCGCCGGTAACGGTTCGACTTACGACCCTACCAAGCCGACGATTGTTCTCGGCCTGTCTAAAACTTTCTGATCGGTACGTTTTTTCGCAAAAGGCCACCTTCGGGTGGCCTTTTTTTGTTTTTGTGATTTGCACCAAGTCGATGCCATGCACCCATTTCGTGCATCGCTGTGATGCCCCTTTGCCGCCAATGTTTTTACGGCCCTGATTTATAAGGAATTTTTGCTGGCACGGAAGATGCTCTAAGAACGAGGGAACCAACCACTGTTGCTTCGTAATTTTTGTGAGGAGCCTTTTCCATGAAACTCGTAACAGCCATCATCAAGCCGTTCAAGCTTGACGAGGTGCGTGAAGCTCTCTCCGCCATTGGCGTGCAGGGCATTACCGTGACCGAAGTCAAAGGGTTCGGACGTCAAAAGGGGCACACCGAGCTCTACCGCGGCGCGGAATATGTGGTCGATTTCCTGCCGAAGGTCAAGATCGAAGCCGCGGTGAAGACCGAACTCGTTGAGCAGGTAATCGAAGCCATCGAGAAATCCGCCAACACCGGCAAGATCGGTGACGGCAAGGTATTCGTGTTCGATCTCGAACAAGTGATCCGCATCCGTACCGGTGAGACCGGTGCCGAAGCACTCTAAGGGGGCCATGATGAAAAAACTGATATCCATGTTTGGCCTGGCAATGGCCGTGGCGCTGACCGGGTCGGTCGCCCCCACTGCGTTCGCCCAGGACAAGGCTGCAGCCGAAGCCAAGAAGGATGCCGCGAAGCCGGCAGACGCGCCGAAAGCGGATGCGCCCAAGGCTGAAGAGAAGAAGGACGCGGCTCCCGCCGCGGCCGCACCAGCAGCGCCGGCCAAGGCAGAAGAAAAGAAGGATGCAGCGCCCGCAGCCGCGCCTGCCGGCCCGCCGGCCCCGAACAAGGGTGACTTCACGTTCATGTACATCGCCACGATTCTGGTGATTCTGATGACGATTCCCGGTCTGGCATTGTTCTACGGCGGCCTGGTGCGGACCAAGAACATGTTGTCGGTGCTGATGCAGGTGTTCGTTACCTTCTGCGTGATCTCCATCCTTTGGGTGATCTACGGCTACAGCGTGGCCTTCACCGGCGGTAGCCCATTCTTCGGCGGCTTCTCGAAAATGTTTCTCTCCGGCGTGGTGCTGGATGGTGGTGGCGCGACCTTCTCCAAGGGTGTCTACATCCCGGAAATGATGTTCGCCATGTTCCAGCTCACCTTCGCTGCGATTACCCCTGCGCTCATCATCGGCGCCTTTGCCGAGCGCATGAAGTTCTCCTCGGTACTGTGGTTCATGGTGTTGTGGTTCACCTTCGCTTACCTGCCGATGGCACACATGGTGTGGTATTGGGATGGCCCGGATGCAATCAAGGATGAAGCCACCTTGAAGAGCGTGACGGAAGCAGCAGGCTGGCTGTGGGCCAAGGGCGCGCTGGATTTCGCCGGCGGTACCGTGGTGCATATCAACGCCGGTGTGGCAGGTCTGATCGCCGCTTTCGTGGTCGGCAAGCGTGTCGGCTACGGACGCGAAGCCATGACCCCGCACAGCCTGACCCTTACCATGGTGGGTGCCTGCATGCTGTGGATTGGCTGGTTCGGCTTCAACGTCGGGTCCAACCTGGAAGTCAATGGCACCGCCTCCCTGGCCTTCGTCAATACCCTGGTGGCAACCGCCATGGCAACGTTGTCGTGGCTGTTCTTCGAGAACCTGCTCAAGGGCAAGCCTTCGATGCTGGGCGCTGCTTCGGGTGCCGTCGCGGGTCTCGTCGCGATCACGCCGGCCTGCGGTTTCGTTGGCATCAAGGGGGCGCTGGCAATCGGCTTTGTGGCTGGTGCCCTGTGTCTGTGGGGTGTAACCGGTCTGAAGCGGATGCTTGGTGCGGATGATGCGCTGGACGTGTTTGGTGTGCACGGCATCGGCGGCATCTGGGGCGCGCTGGCCACCGGCATCTTCGCTGCACCTTCGCTGGGCGGCGCCGGAATCTGCAACTATGTGACCAACAAGTGCGGTGAAGCTTCTGATTTCCCCGGCATCATGGCTCAGGTTTGGATTCAGACTCAGGCGGTGCTCACGGCTGTGGTCGTCTCGGCGGTGGTCTCGCTGGTTGCCCTGAAGCTCATCGACATGGTGATCGGCCTGCGGGTTGCGGAAGATGAGGAGCGTGAAGGTCTGGACGTCACCTCCCATGGCGAGACTGCGTATCACATGTGATGCCTGGTCGGTAACGACTCTCTCCTGACGGGCGCGTTACTGGCCCTGTCTTTGAAAGCCCCTGCAAGCGATTGCAGGGGCTTTTTTTGTTTGTTGGTGCTCACCTATTGGTCTTGATTTGCTGGCCACAGGCCGCATCTTTGTCGCGGCAGTCAGGCGGCAGTCAGGCGGTGAGGCAGCCTGAGCCTAGGTGAATTCCCGTAACACCCTGGCAATCGAACGCTGCTATGCTTGCGTCCCTGCGTAAATCCCTTCTTCCCGCCTGTGGCAGGGCCGGCGGCCGATCTGGCAGGCAGGGGAAGCGGTTTTATCGGCAACATGCGGAGGCGATATGGGTGTACCAAATCTGAAGACGGCGCTGGTTGGGCCGATGATGGAGGTCGAGCGCAAGATCCTCGATAGTTCCACTGCGATAGAACGCTGGTTGCGCATGGAGTGGCAGGAGCATACCCCTCCGTTCTACTCTTCTGTTGATTTGCGCAATTCAGGCTTCAAGATCGCGCCGGTGGACACGAACCTGTATCCGGGCGGCTTCAACAATCTATCCAAGGAAATGTTGCCGCTGGCGGTTCAGGCAGCACAGTCGGCGATTGAGAAGTATTGCGCGGATGCCAGGAACCTGCTGCTGATCCCGGAGAACCACACCCGCAACCTGTTCTACCTGCAGAATGTTGCCCGACTCCAGATCATCCTGAAGCAGACCGGCTTGAACGTGCGGCTGGGCAGCCTGAATCCGGAAATTACCACGCCGACACGCTTCGAACTGCCGGACGGCAGTGCCATCACGGTCGAGCCGCTGGTGCGTAACGGCGCGCGCCTGGGATTGCAGGACTTCGATCCCTGCGCCATCCTCCTCAACAATGACCTGTCGGCCGGCATTCCCGATGTGCTGCGCAACCTCCACGAGCAGGTGCTGCTGCCCCCCCTGCACGCAGGCTGGGCCGTGCGACGCAAGTCGCATCACTTTCACGCGTACGACCAGGTGGTGGAAAAGTTTGCCAACGCCGTCGGCATCGACCCCTGGCTGGTCAACCCGTTCTTCAGCGTCTGCGGCAAGGTCAACTTCCATGAGCGCGAGGGCGAAGAGTGCCTCCGTGCCAATGTGGCGGCGGTCCTGGATGAGATGCGTGCCAGATATGCGCAGTACGGCATCACCGATGAGCCGTTTGTCATCGTCAAGGCGGATGCGGGCACGTACGGCATGGGCATCATGAGTGTCAAGTCACCAGATGAGGTGGTGGGCCTGAATCGCAAGCAGCGTAACAAGATGAGCGTGGTCAAGGAGGGCCTCGAAGTGCAGGAAGTGATCGTGCAGGAGGGCATCCCCACGATTGAGCAGGTCGGCGGCGCCTCGGCAGAGCCGGTCGTGTACATGGTGGATCGCTTTGTGGTCGGCAGCTTCTACCGGGTCAACACCCTGCGTGGCATCACCGAAAACCTGAACGCTCCCGGCGCGCACTTTGAGTCGCTCGGATTTGAATCTGCCGGCGCCACGCCGGAGCCGGAGGCTGACCCCGCCGCTGCGCAGAACCGCTTCTACACCTACGGCGTGATCGCGCGCATGGCAGCGCTGGCGGCTTCCTACGAGCTGGAGCAAACCGCAGGCGCGGCTGACTGATGCGTATCCTCTTCATTGCCGATCCGCTGGCCAGCTTCAAGATCTACAAGGATTCCACCTACACGATGATGGTGGAATCCGATGCGCGTGGACATGCGCTCGCCTTTTGTCATCAACACGACCTGTTTGTCAGGGATGGCAAGGTGCTGGCCAACGCGAGTGTCCTGACTCTGCGAAAACCGTTGGGAGACAACGCTTCTGACTGGTGTGCCGTGACCGAGTCGAAGCCGGAGCCGCTGTCCGCCTTTAGCGCCGTGGTGATGCGCAAGGATCCGCCGTTTGACATGGAGTACGTCTACTCGACGCACCTTCTGGAACGTGCGGCGGCGCAGGGGGCCAGGGTGTTCAATTCGGGACGGGCGATCCGCGACCACAGCGAGAAACTCTCGATCCTGGAATTTCCGGAACTGACTGCGCCGACGCTGGTGACGCGCGAAGAGCCGATCCTGCGTGCGTTCATCGCAGAGCAAGGAGACGCGATTCTCAAACCACTGGACGGGATGGGAGGAATGGGGATTTTTCGTGTGCGTGCAGACGATCCGAACATCGGTTCGATCATCGAAATGCTCACCGAGAATGGCGCCCGCACCATCATGGCGCAAAGATACCTGCCTGCCATCAAGGATGGCGACAAGCGCGTCCTCCTGATTGGTGGCAAGCCTGTACCCTTTTGTCTTGCGCGCATCCCGAAGGCAGGGGAGACGCGGGGCAATCTGGCGGCTGGCGGCACCGGAGTCGCGCGCGAGTTGACGAAGCGCGACCGCGAGATCGCCGAGATGCTTGGTCCGATCCTTGTCAAACGCGGGCTGACACTGGTGGGTCTGGATGTCATCGGCGAGCATCTGACCGAGATCAATGTGACCAGCCCGACCTGCTTTCGCGAAATCAGCGACCAGACCGGCTTCAACGTGGCGGGAATGTTCATCGATGCCCTTGAGGCGGCTACTACCTGAGCCCCTCAGCGGGGCCGGATTTTTACATCGGGTCGCCAACACTGCGCACCTGTCGTATATTGTGGTCTGCTGCGGCTTTCAACTCAACGATTTATGGTCGGCATTCTGCTCATCACACACGGCGCGCTTGGCGACGCCTTGCTGGCCAATGCCGTCCATGTGCTGGGTGGGATGCAGCCAAACGTCGTAGCGATGGGAATTGCCGCCGGCGATCGCGCCGAGGACCGGTTGGGCGAGGCGCGCGGCATCGCCAAGGCCATTGACGATGGCTCCGGCGTGCTGGTAATGACGGACATATTCGGGGCGACACCGGCAAACATCGCAGGCTGTCTGCTGGAAGGACCGCTTCGCGAGGGCGTGGCCGGTGTGAGCCTGCCGATGCTCGTCAAGGCGCTGGCCTATCGTCATTTGCCGCTGGATGACGTGACTTCCAAAGCCATCGAGGGCGGTTGCCACGGACAAATCAGGATCAAGGAGGACTGCTGCCATGCCGCTCAAGGAGGAGGTTGAGATCGTCAACCAGCTTGGCCTGCATGCGCGCGCATCTGCCAAGTTGACCCAGCTTGCCGCACAGTTCAAGAGCGAGGTATGGCTTTCGCGCAACGGCCGGCGCGTCAACGGCAAGAGCATCATGGGGGTCATGATGCTGGCAGCCGGTATTGGCAGCCGGGTCGAGATTGAAGTGATCGGTGCCGACGAAGAAGGCGCGCTGGCGGCGCTCAAGCAGCTGATCGCAGACAAGTTCGGCGAGGGTAAGTAGAAGGGTATCGCCCATATGAGCTTTACCCTGCATGGCATCCCGGTCTCCGGCGGCATTGCGATTGGGCGTGCCCATCTGATTACGGCCGTTGCGCTGGATGTCGCGCATTACCGCATCGATCCGGCTCAGGTGGAAGCCGAGCAGGCACGCCTGGAATCTGCGGTGAAAGCGGTACAGGTAGAGATGAAGGCGTTGCAAGCCGGGCTGTCGGCCTCTGTACCGGGAGAGTTGGGTGCTTTCCTCGACTTGCACTGGATGATTCTGGCCGATCCGATGCTCTCCAAGGAGCCGCTGCGGATCATCGGTGAACGGCTGTGCAACGCCGAATGGGCCCTGATCCAGCAAATGGATGCGCTCATCGCCCAGTTCGATGAAATTGAAGACGAGTACCTGCGCGAGCGCAAACACGATGTGACACAGGTCGTCGAGCGTGTGCTCAAACGCATGATGGGCGCACAGACCGCGATGCAGTCCGCGCTGAACAAGAAGCGCTCGCAGGAAGGCGAAATGATCGTCGTGGCCCACGACCTTTCGCCTGCTGACATGCTGTTGTTCAAGGAACACCAGTTTGCCGGATTTGTTACCGATATCGGCGGCCAGACCTCCCACACCGCCATCATGGCGCGCAGCCTGGCGCTGCCTGCCATCGTCGCGCTGCACCATGCGCGTCAGATGATCGAAGAGGATGACTGGCTCATTCTGGACGGTACGGCCGGCGTGCTGATCGTGGCGCCTGATGCACCGGTCCTCAACGAGTATCTGTTGAAGCGCCGCAGTCTCGAGCTGGAGCGTAAAAAGCTCAAGCGTATCGCCACGGCGCCCGCGGCCACGCTCGACGGCACGATGATTGAACTGCATGCCAACATTGAGCTCCCGGCAGATGCCAAGGCTGCCCTGGCAAATGGTGCGACCGGGGTGGGGCTGTTTCGCACTGAATTCCTCTTCATGAACCGCAAGGATTCCCCGAGCGAGGAGGAACAGTTCGAAGCCTATCGCGCCGTGGTCAAGGCCATGCGTGGCCATGTGGTGACAATTCGCACGCTCGATATTGGCGCAGACAAACAGGTGGAAGGAGATGTGGCGGGGGCCCACGCCCTGAATCCGGCCCTCGGGTTGCGTGCGATCCGCTACTCCCTGTCTGAGCCACAAATGTTCCTGGCGCAGTTGCGCGCGATTTTCCGTGCCTCCCACTTTGGCAAGGTCAAGGTGTTGCTGCCGATGATTGCGCATGCCCACGAGGTGGCACAGGCGCTTGCGCTCATCAAAGAAGCCAAGCGGCAGTTGACCGAATCTGGCGCGGCCTTTGATCCAGCGGTCGAAGTCGGGGGGATGATCGAAATTCCAGCGGCTGCACTTTCCGTCGGCATGTTTGTCAAGACGCTGGATTACCTTTCGATCGGCACCAATGACCTGATCCAGTACACGCTGGCCATTGACCGTACCGATGATGAAGTTGCAAGCCTGTATGACCCTCTGCATCCGGCTGTGCTTTATCTCATCGCCAGCACGATTCGGGCTGCCGACAAGGCGGGGATCCCGGTTGCGGTGTGTGGCGAGATGGCGGGGGAGCCCTCCATGACGCGTTTGCTGTTGGGGATGGGCTTGCGTCAGTTTTCGATGCATCCGGCGCAACTGCTGCTTGTCAAGCAGAAGATCCTGCAAACCAACCTGAGCGAGTGCAGCGAAGCAGTCAGGCGCATGTTGCGCACGGAGGAGCCGGAAAAGCTGCGTGAGCAGCTTGCAGCCCTCAATGCTTAGGGAGGTGACAGCCGTCCGGCAGAACGAAGCCGAGGTGCTGAAACGCTGGTTCGAGAGCGATTTTTTCGATCTCTATCTGTGGTGGCGAGGTGGCCGCTGGGTGCACATGCAGCTTTGCTACAACCGCCACCGTCCGAACGAGAGCGCGATCAGCTGGAAGGAAGGGGTCGGGATGTTTCATGACGGCGTGGATGCGCTACACCGGGCGCGCACCCCGTTGCTGGCAACTCGCGGCGAGTTTGATGCCGAGAAGGTCAACGCGCGGTTCCTGCAGGAATCTGCCTCGCTGCCCCTGGAAGTGCGCAAGTTCGTCCTGCACAAATTGCATGAGTTTGCGCTCTCGGGGCCGATCAAGCGCAATCGGCCGCCGCGCGCGGCGGTCCGGCGCGACGGCTGGCAGCGTGAGCCGACTTCCGGATGAACCGCAGGTAACGTACAATCCTTCTCAGCGCCGATTTGTCGATCAGATTGCGGGCGCCCGGCCACCAAAACCATAAGGTGTGCGGAATAAATGCGGCTAAAACGGTTGGGCCAAGCGCCAAATTCCAGACCCGATTAGCCAAACACTGATCGGGTTTTTTATTGGTAGGTGAACGCATCGTGTCCGACGAGATCCCTGCTTCCTCGGTGGGAAAGGTGGCGCCGCAAACCGCGCGCTTCGATACGCCGTTTGTATTCCGCAGCGGGAAATCGATCCCGGGATTCGAACTGGTGTATGAAACCTATGGTGTGCTCAATGACGAGCGTTCCAACGCAGTCCTGGTCTGCCACGCTTTGAATGCGTCGCATCATGTGGCAGGCATCGACGAAGCTGGCGCCGAGGGCTGGTGGGACAACATGGTCGGTCCCGGCAAGCCGCTCGATACGAACCGCTTTTATGTGATCGGTGTGAATAACCTGGGGGGCTGCTTCGGTTCCACCGGTCCCAAGAGCCGCAACCCGGCCACCGGCAGGCCGTTCGGCGCGGATTTTCCCGTGGTCACGGTCGAGGACTGGGTCAACGCCCAGGCCATGCTGGCCGATCGCCTGGGTATTGCCTGCTTTGCCGCAGTCATGGGGGGCTCGCTGGGGGCAATGCAGGCCTTGCAGTGGGCGATTGCCTACCCAGAGCGGTTGCGCCACGCGCTGGTGATTGCGTCCACGCCCAAGTTGTCAGCGCAGAACATTGCCTTCAACGAAGTTGCACGCCAGGCCATCGTGACGGACCCGGACTTTCATGGGGGTCACTACTACGGCCATGGTGTGGTTCCGGCACGCGGTTTGCGGGTGGCGCGCATGGTGGGCCATATCACGTATCTTTCCGATGACGTCATGGGAGAACGATTCGGTCGTGAACTGCGCGACGGCTTGCAGTATGGGTATGGACCGGAGTTTCAGATCGAAAGCTATCTGCGTCATCAAGGCGAGAAGTTTTCCGGCTACTTTGATGCCAATACCTATCTGTTGATTACCAAGGCGCTCGATTATTTTGATCCCGCTGCGGCGCATGGGGGAGATTTGGCGCGTGCGCTTGCGCCCGCCAGAATGGTCAACTTTCTGGTGGTGTCATTCACCACGGACTGGCGCTTTTCGCCCGCCATGAGCCGTGCGATTGTGGATGCCTTGACCGCCAATCGCGCGGCAGTGAGCTATGCGGAGATCGATGCGCCGCACGGCCATGACGAATTCCTTCTGACCGATCCGCGCTATCACGCCCTGGTCGAGACCTACTACGAGCGCGTCTGGCGCCAGATTGGGAGGGGCGCATGAATCAGACAATGATGAGGCCGGATTTCACGATCATCGCCGGGATGGTGGCGACCGGCGCCTGGGTGCTTGACCTGGGCTGTGGCGATGGCGCCCTGCTCAAATACCTGAAGGGTGCGCGCCAGGTTGACGGCTATGGCGTGGAGATAGATGATGCCAATGTGCGAGCTGCGGTAGCTGCTGGCGTCAACGTTCTGCAGCGAGACTTGGAGCGAGGCTTGTCCAGCTTTGGCGACGCATGCTTCGACGTGGTGGTGGTGTCGCAGACGCTCCAGGCGATGCACAACATCGAACGGTTGATGCGCGAAATGACCAGGGTGGGGAGGGAAGCGATTGTCAGTTTCCCGAACCTGCGTTACGAACCGACTTTCCGTCAGTTGCAGGCGGGGCGCATGCCTGTCTCGGATGTCTTGCCTTATCAATGGCACAACACGCCCAACGTCCACCTGTGCACCTTGCTCGACTTCGAAGACCTGTGTGCTGCCCAAGGCATATCGATTGTCGAGCGCATCGCACTGGCCAACGGCAAGCCGGTCACGGACAACCCCAACATCAACAGCGAACTGGCGATCTATCGCGTGAAAAAGCTGAACGATCCAATCGCCAGGAGTTGAACGCGCGGCAGTGACGCACTATGGAGCGATGCTCTCCATGGCAAAGAGCTGATCGACGGTTTCACGTTTGCGCACCAGATAGGCGCTTGCACCATCGACAAGAACTTCTGCGGCGCGCGGCCGCGAGTTGTAGTTTGACGCCATGGCCATGCCGTAAGCGCCGGCAGACATGACCGCCAACAGGTCCCCTTCCTGTACCGCCAGCATGCGTTCTTTGCCGAGAAAATCACCGCTCTCGCATACTGGCCCGACCACATCCGACAGTCTGGGCGGATCGCTCCGTTCGCGCACGCTGAAAATCTCATGGTGGGCGGCATAAAGGGAGGGTCGCAGCAGATCATTCATCGCGGCATCCACCACCACAAAGTTCTTCACGGCTGCCGTCTTGCAGTGCTCGACCCGGGTAAGCAGGATGCCGGCGTTGCCCACCAGGTTGCGACCAGGCTCAAACAGGAGTTTGAGCTTGCGCTTGCCGATGCGCGCCAACACTGCGCGCATGTAGGCGCGCGGATCGGGTGGCGTTTCATCGCGATAGCGGATGCCAAGGCCCCCTCCCAGATCGAGATGATGGATGACAATGCCGTCGCGCGCCAAGGCATCGATCAATCCGAGCATGCGATCAAGCGCCTCCAGCAGTGGCGCCGTATCGGTCAGCTGGGAGCCGATGTGGCAATCAATACCGGCGATGCTCAGGCCAGGCAGGGTGGCTGCTCGGCGGTACAGGGCGATCGCGGTTTCGAGCTCGACCCCAAACTTGTTTTCCTTCAAGCCTGTGGAGATATAGGGGTGTGTTCCCGCGTCGACGTCCGGGTTGACGCGCAGGGAGATCGGCGCCTGCAATCCCTTGCGGCGGGCAACCGCATCGATGCGTTCCAGTTCAGAGGCCGACTCGACGTTGAAGCACAGTATGCGCTGGTCAAGCGCAAACGCGATTTCGTCTTCACGCTTGCCAACTCCCGAAAAAATGACCTTGTGCGGATCGCCGCCAGCGGCGAGTACCCGCGCCAGCTCGCCACCCGACACAATATCGAATCCGGCACCCAGTCTGGCAAAGGTATTCAGTATGGCCAGGTTGGAGTTGGCCTTCATGGCGTAACACACGAGCGCGTCACGCCCCACCAGTTCAGCGGTGAACTCGTTCCAGGCGCGGGTCAGCGCGCCTCGAGAATAGATGTAGCTGGGCGTACCGAACCGCTCTGCCAGAGCCGCGAGTGAAACGTCTTCGGCGTGCAGCATGCCGTGGCGTCGTTCAAAAAAGGGAAGCATCATGAACCTTCATCATCCTCACGCTTGGGCTTGGTAGTATTCTGTCCAGGTGGTACGGATTGCGGTGTTGCACCGCGATTGCGGCGGTCAAAATTGGGATCCCCCGGCTTGCCCGGAATGTAAAGCGGTCCGCGCTGGCCGCATGCCGCCATCCCGAAGGCTCCAAGCAGAACCAGTAGTACAAGCTTTCGCACGGGTGCTCCTACTTTTCGAACGGAACGACAGATTATGAATGAATCGGAATTTCTTACCATGGGCAAACAGCTGCTGGATCGCATGGAAGCAGCGCTGGATGACTGCGGCATCGACCTGGATATTGAACGTAAGAGTGATGGCGTGGTGGATCTGGAGTTCGAGAACGGTACCCACATTGTGGTGAACCTGCAGGCGCCGATGCGTCAGGTCTGGCTGGCCGCCAAAGCAGGCGGATTCCACTTTGAATGGAAGGACGGCATTTGGCGGGATACCCGTTCGGGTGAAGCGTTTGGAACGTCGCTCGCAGCGCAGGTGACGGCACAAGCGGGTGTCGTCGCCATTTCTTTCGATCTCTAGCCTTCAGGCCACGTCAGAACAGCTGATTGCGTACTTCGTCTGCCTTTTTCTCGCCTTCTGGCGTGCCGTCTCCCAGCCCGATCGATTGGACTGCATTTTCGCCGGGAGCGTACTCGCGATAGTAGAACTCCCCGCCGACGTTGATGATGCCTTCGGGAACCTGTGGCACCGTCTCCTGGGCGTTGCGCAACCCCTTTTGCATGTAGTTGATCCAGATCGGCAGGGCGGCGACGCCACCAGTTTCCTGGCCGCCCAGTTTTTTGGGCTGGTCAAAACCGATCCATGCGATGCCGACCAGGTTGGGATGAAAGCCGGCAAACCATGCATCGACATGATCATTGGTGGTACCGGTCTTGCCCGCCAGATCGGTGCGTTTGAGCGCGACGCTGGCACGCGCGGCGGTGCCGAAGCGTGTCACCCCATTCATCAGGCTGCTCATCAGGAAGGCGTTGCGCGCGTCAATTACGCGATTCGATTCGTCCCCCGCCTTGACCGGCTTCGCCTCGGCCAGCACGCGACCGTTATCGTCGGTGATGCGTGTCACGATATAGGGGTTGACGCGATAACCTCCGTTGGCGAACACCGCGTATCCGCCCAGCATCTGCCAGGGCGTAACCGATCCGGCGCCCAGGGCCATGGTGAGATAGGGCGGATGCTTTTCGGCGTCGAAGCCGAAACGCGTGATGAAATCCTGCGCATACTGCGGTGTGATCTGCTGCAGGATGCGGATCGAAACGAGGTTCTTTGATTTTGCCAGTGCTTCCCGCATGCGCATCGGTCCTTCGTACTTGCCGTCGAAGTTTTTCGGCTCCCACAACTGGCCACCGGTCAAGGCCGGGTCGATGATGAAAGGGGCATCGTTGATGATCGTTGATGGGGTCAGACCCTTTTCGAGTGACGCCGAGTAGATGAAGGGTTTGAAGCTGGATCCGGGTTGCCGCCAGGCCTGGGTCACGTGGTTGAACTTGTTGATGGCAAAGTCGAACCCGCCTGCCAGGGCCTTGACCGCGCCATCCTGTGGATCGGCGGATACAAAAGCGGCTTCTACTTGCGGCATTTGCAGGATCGACCACTGACCCTTGTCGTCCTTGATGATGCGGATCACCGCGCCTCGCACGATCCGGCGATTCGGCTGAACCTTGTCGGACAGGGCTCCGGCGGCAAATTTGAGGCCGTCAGGCCCGATTTGGACGACCTCTCCGCCACGCTTGGCGGCCTTTACGCCCTTGGGAGAAGCCTCCAGCACGATGGCCGCGTAAAGATCGTCACTGTCGTTGAAGTCTTGCAGTGCATCGTCCAGCTCGTCTTCGCTGCCGGTCTTGAGCGCGACGAATGCTTCCGGGCCACGGTAGCCGTGACGGCGTTCATAGTCGAGTACTCCCCGGCGCAGGGCAGCGTTGGCAGCGTCCTGATCTGCTTTCACGATGGTGGTGTAGACGCGCAGTCCGCGCGTGTAGGTTTCCTCGCCATAGCGGTCGAAGACCAACTGGCGGGCCATTTCGGCGACGAAGTCCCCCTTCACCGGGAAATCGTTGGCTTCCCGTTTGACATTCAACACTTCCTTGACTGCAAGCGCGTGTTGATCCGAGGTCAGGTAGCCGAGAGAGCGCATGCGCTCAAGAATGTACTGTTGGCGAGCCCTCGCGCGCTTTGGGTTGACAACCGGGTTGAAGGCCGAGGGTGCCTTGGGCAGACCGGCGAGCATGGCCGCTTCTGCGGCGGAAATACTCTTTAGATCCTTGCCGAAATAAATCTGGGCAGCCGACGCAAATCCGTAAGCGCGCTGACCGAGAAATATCTGGTTGATGTAAATTTCGAAAATCTTGTCCTTGGAGAGGGTGGCTTCAATTCTGAACGCGAGCAGCGCCTCATAAAACTTGCGGGTGTAGGTCTTTTCGCGCGAGATGAAGAAGTTCCGCGCGACCTGCATGGTGATGGTGGAGGCTCCCTGCTGTCGCCCCGGGCTGGTGATGTTGGAAAGTGCTGCGCGTAGCACGCCGATGGTATCGACACCACCATGCTGGTAGAAGCGATCATCCTCGGCGGCCAGGATCGCCTGCTTCATGACGGTGGGTACTTCCTCAAAGCGCACCAGGTTGCGTCGCTCTTCGCCAAACTCTCCGATCAGGAGGTTGTCGGCACTGAACACCCGAAGCGGGATCTTGGGCTGATAGTCCGTGAGTGCCTCAATGGAGGGCAGACTGGGATAGGCCCAACCCACAGCGAAAGCAAGCACTAACAAACCGATTACCAGCGGTGCAAACACAATGCCGCCCAACACCATCAACCAGCGGACAGAACCTGACAGGGCCATGGGAAATTGACTGGTTGGATGGGTTTTGTGGGGGGGGCGCGGAGCAGTGCGGGACGAGGAATGACCTCAAGCAAGCCCTAAGCGCTTACTGTGAACGTGATTATAGCGAGGGCGGTCCTGGTCATCGGGGCGAGATTCTGCAAACCAGGCTTTCAATCATGTTGCAACTATGCAACGTGGGGGTGCGGCACGGAAAACTTCCCTTGCACTAATTAAGCCATTAGTATTTAATGTAAATTGTAGACATTGCCTCTAATCACTTGTCCCATAAGGATTTTTGACGGGAAAGTGATTCTGGATAAATGCTCTGGACACAAGATGTTGTGTGTCGGTAATTTGGACACCCAATATCAGGGGTACTGCGCAATCTTCAAGTGAACGCGGTTGCGTCAAAGGATGGGGGAAGTAACCTTGGCTCTCGACATATTTAACCCAAAGGCACAGCCGCTGCTCGGGCTCGACATCAGTTCCTCGTCGGTCAAGTTGGTGGAAATCGTGGATGCCGGCAAGAAAGCCTACCGGATTGACCGTTACGCCATAGAGCCGCTCCCCAAAGATGCGGTCCTGGATGGCAACATCACGAACCTTGAGGCCGTGTCGGAGTCGGTTAAGCGCGCCTGGAAAAAAATGGCAACGCGGACCAAGAACGTGGCTCTGGCGCTGCCGGCCGCAGCCGTGATCACCAAAAAGATAGTGGTGCCTGCCGGCTTGCGTGATGAGGAACTGGAGGTTCAGGTCGAGTCCGAGGCGAACCAGTACATTCCCTTTGCACTGGAAGAGGTGAATCTGGACTTTCAGGTCGTCGGGCCGGCTCCTTCCAGTTCGGAAGAGGTTGAAGTCCTGATCGCCGCCTCGCGCAAGGAAAAAGTGGAGGACCGCGTCGCCGTGGCCCAGTCTGCGGGCCTGAAGGCGATGGTGATGGACGTGGAGTCGTATTCGATCCAGACGGCCTTTGAAATGATCGAAAAGCAGTTGCCCGGCAACGGGGTGGATCAATCCATTGCCCTGGTCGACGTTGGCGCCAACGTCATGAATGTGACGGTGCTGCGCAATGGCCAGTCTGTTTACAACCGCGAGCAAGCGTTTGGCGGTAACAACCTCACCCAGGATATTCAGCGCGTTTTCGGAATGTCGGCTGAAGAAGCGGAAAACGCGAAGCGCGCTGGCGGCCTTCCGGAGAACTACGACGCCGAGGTACTGCAGCCGTTCATGGAGAGCCTTGCGCAGGAAGTCACGCGCGCCATGCAATTTTTCTTCACCTCGACGTCCTACAACCAGATCGACCATATTGTTCTGGCAGGCGGCTGCGCCGTGATTCCAGGGCTCGACGAGATCGTTGCCGCCCGTACGCAGGTCAACACGATTGTGGCGAACCCCTTCGCCAACATGTCCCTCTCCAATCGCATCAAGGCCAAGCAACTGGCCAATGACGCGCCCGCTTTGCTGGTTGCCTGCGGACTGGCCATGAGGAGGTTCGACGAATGATTCGCATCAATCTACT
>CAYUEG010000012.1:0-18753 GCA_964443245.1 uncultured Burkholderiales bacterium
GCGTTGATGTTGATGTTGCCTTCGGCGGATTTGAACGAGATGGTGCCACCTGGCCCGGCAGCACCATTGGCTTGGGTAAGGGTGTTGCCTTCGACCTTGATGTCGTTGCCAGCGGAGACGGTGATGGCACCGCCGGCAGTGCCGCTGCCCTGGCTGTTGGCGGTGATGGTGCTGCCCGATTCAAGCGTGACGCTCTTGGAAGCCGAGAGCACGATGCGCCCCTGCGCATCGCGGCTCACCTGGTTGGCGTTGATGATGCCTTTGTTGCGCAGCAGGGCACCGGCAATGTTGATGTTCTGCGCTGCCAGGGTACCGAGGTTCTCGGCCTTGCCGGCGGTGGCGGTGAACACCACTTTCACGCCGGGCGTGGCGGTGTCGATCACTTCGATCGACTGGCCGGCCGCCAGCACGATTTGCCCGTTCGGCGCCTGGATGATGCCCTGGTTGGAAACATCCTTGCCGATCAGGAGGATGGTGCCGCCGGTGGCCGAAGTAATCGTGCCCTGGTTGGTCACGTTGCCCTGGATGGCGCCGGCTTCGAACTTGAGCTTGCCGGCGAGGAAGTCCGCCGTGCTGATGTGCGCGGTGGAGGCAACCAGCCCCGCAACGTCAATCCGCGCGCCTTGGCCGAACACGATGCCGTTCGGGTTGATCAGGAAGACCTTGCCGTTCGATTGCAGCTGCCCGAGGATCGCTGAAGGGTCCGCTCCCACCACGCGGTTAAGCACCGCACTGGAGGCGGACTGCTGCTGGAACTTGGTGATCTCACTGGCGCCGATCGAAAAGCTTTGCCAGTTGATGACAGCGCCGGGGCTGTTGGTGATCGTCAGGGTGTTGCCGGCGGCATTGAAGGTAGCCTGGCCGTTGACCACCACCGGGTTGACCGGGTTGCCGTGGACTGCCGCTGCAAAGCTGCCAAAGGCACTGGCAACGGCCAGTGCCTGCAGCTTTAGGCGTGCCGCGAAACGGGACCTGTCGAGTCCGGCAGGCAAGCCCGCCTTGTGGCTTTTCGGAGGAGGTCGCCTGGTCATCGCAGGAGCGGGGCCGGAGGCGGCGCGAAGAGGAACGCGGTGAAAAACATAGAAGTCATGAGGCCTATGACAAATGCATATTAATCAACCGGTTAGGTCACCGCACATTATTGATTGACACACCGTTTTTTGCCATACCCAAAAGTGTGGATTTGTGTGAACTAAGTCACACTTCTGCAAAATAGTTGCCAGGCGGGGCGATGCGGCGCCGCAGGACGGTGTTTGACTAAAACGAGAGCGCGAGCGAGAAATGGCCGCGGGCGTCGCCCTTGACCTGGCTGGAAGTGGCGTTCATCACCCGGGCGTCTGTCACCCGGGCGTAATCGGCACGGAGCGTGAGCATCTTGCCGAGGTTGAAGCGCACGCCCAGCCCCAGGCTGGAAATGGCCAGGCGCTGGTCCGTATCGCCCGCCAGGCGGTAGTTGTAGCCACGGGCCAGGTCGTAAAACACCACCATGCGCAGGTTGGAACCGGCCATCACCTTGTCGCCCCAGTCCGGGCCGTAGAGCTCGAAGTTGGCGTAGTAGCCGCGGTCGCGCGCAAATTCACGCTCCTGGAAGCCGCGCACGGCGCTGGAGCCGGCCAGGCCAAACTGCTCCTGGGCGATCAAGGCCTGCGGTGTCCATTGCCCCGATATGCCGGCACGCACCTGCAGGTCGCCTGGTAGCACCCGGGCATGGTTGAGCGCACCCTTGAAGGCGACGAAGTCGGCCTGCGCGCCCCCTTGTGCGGCCCCGGCGGTGGCCGGGCGCACGGCTTCAAAATTCCGGTTCAGCCCGTTGCCACCCCATCCCCAGTTGCCGGTGGCGCCCAGCGAAAAGCCGGTTTGCTGCCCGACACCGGCCCAGCTGCCGCTGTAGGTAATCGAGAGCGGGTGGACGGTGACGGGAAAGGCCGCCGGCCCGCAGCCGGCCGCGCCAAAGACGCCCAGCGTGCAGGCGTTCTCGAAGGCCTTGTAATCGAAGGCGTAGGTGATCTGGTGGGTGAATTCGCCCCGGCGCGGCAGGTACTGGTTGAAGCGCAGGCCGAAAATGTTGCCCTTGCCGGTGAAGGTGAGCGGGCCGGCCACGGTGCTGCTGGTGCCGGAACTGACGCTCGACTTGGCAAAAATCACGTCGAGCGAGCCATCGAACCGGTACAGCGGGACGCGGTAACCAAAGCTGTAGATATCCACCAGGCTGGGCTTTTCCACCGAGGTGGTGTACTGCGCCGTCAGGACATGGTCCGCATTGAAGAGATTGGCGTGCTGTACGCCGATGGCCAGCCGATGCATGCCGGTGGCGTTGCTGCCGGTGTTGTCGAGACTGGAAATGAACTTGACCGGCCGTGAGTCGCTGACGGTGACCGTGGCGTTGACATCATCCTCGTTTTCACCGGCACCCAGCACCACATCGACCTGGCGCGCCGGATTCTCGTTGGCAACCCGCACATTGGCGGCGATATCGCGCGCATTCGGGGTTTTGCCCTTGGTCAGCGAGGGCAGGGCGGCGCGGATGTTGGCCTCGTCAAAGAAGGCGTGGCCTTCGATCTTGATGACGCTGATCTTCGCCTCGATCACGTTGAGCTTGACACTGCCGGTATCGAGCGTTTGCTCCGGCACAAAGACCTGCACTGCAGAAAAGCCGCGTGTGCGGTAGGCCCCTTCCAGCGCCTCCAGGGCCTTCTGGATGTCGCCGTAGACGCGCTTCGGCCCGGTAAACGGTGCGACCAGGCGCTCCACCTCCGCCTGCGGCAGGATGGTGTTGCCGCTGACGGCAAAGGAGCGAATCTCGAAGGTTTCGTCCTGCGGTGCGGCCGGGGCAGCGGCGGGAGAGGTGGCCGCGGAGGTGGCGGGCCCCCCGGCTGCCGGCGGCTGTTGCGCCTGCGCTGCACTGGTGCAGACCCCCAACAGGGCCAACAGCAGCGGCAATCGGGCGAAAACCGGTGGGGGCAACAGCACAGAATTCATCGACGAGCCATGCGTTCGGGACGTTTGGAGTGGTTCTGACCGGGTGCCCGGCCAAGGAGCGTACGAACGGACACAAATTCTACCGGAAGCCACCCAGAATCACGAAATACTAGGGATGGTGTGTTGTTTTGGTACATCAAGAGGGTAGCGCCGTGCCGCTGCTACAATGCGTTGTGGATCGAGCGCGGCACCGAACCAGTCACGAAACGTGCCGCAAAACAGCTCCGCCAAACCCTGTCAAACCCCCTGCAATTGCCTTCGGCGATTGCCTCTTTTGCCTCCCAAACCATGTTTACTTACGCTACCCGTCTGGAAACGGCTGATCCGGAACTGGCCGCCGCGATTGCCAAGGAAACCACCCGCCAGGAACAGCACATCGAGCTGATCGCTTCGGAAAACTACGCCTCGCCGGCGGTGCTGGCCGCCCAGGGCTCGCAACTGACCAACAAGTATGCGGAGGGGTACCCGGGCAAGCGCTACTACGGCGGCTGCGAGTTTGTCGATATGGCCGAGCAACTGGCGCTGGACCGGGTCAAGAAGCTGTTCGGTGCGGAAGCGGCCAACGTGCAGCCGCACTCCGGGGCACAGGCCAATCAGGCGGTGTTCCTGGCCTTTTTGAAACCCGGTGACACCATCATGGGCATGAGCCTGGCCGAAGGCGGGCACCTCACCCATGGCATGCCGCTCAACATGAGCGGCAAGTGGTTCAACGTGGTCTCCTACGGGCTGGACGCGAACGAAGCGATCGACTACGAGGCGATGGAGCGTCGCGCCCACGAAACCAAACCCAAGCTGATCATCGCGGGCGCCTCGGCCTATGCGCTGCGCATCGATTTCGAACGGTTTGCGCGCGTCGCCAAGGCCGTCGGTGCCATCTTCATGGTGGACATGGCGCACTACGCCGGGCTGGTGGCGGCAGGCGAGTATCCGAGCCCAATTCCGCATGCCGACGTGGTGACCTCGACCACCCACAAAACTCTGCGCGGGCCGCGCGGCGGCATCATCCTTACCCGCGCCGAGCATGAGAAAGCGATCAATTCTGCCGTGTTTCCCGGGCTGCAAGGCGGCCCGCTGATGCACGTGATCGCCGCCAAGGCGGTGGCCTTTGGCGAGGCGCTCAAACCCGAGTTCAAGACGTACCAGCAGCAGGTGCGGCGCAACGCCGATGTGATGGCGGCAACGCTGGTCAAACGCGGCATGCGCATTGTTTCCGGCCGCACCGAAAGCCACCTGATGCTGGTGGACCTGCGCGCCAAGGGTGTCACCGGCAAGGTGGCCGAGACGGCGCTGGATCTGGCGCACATCACGGTGAACAAGAATGCGATTCCGAATGATCCGGAGAAGCCGATGGTCACCTCCGGCATTCGCTTAGGGTCGCCTGCCATGACCACGCGCGGTTTCGGCGTAGCCGAGTCCGAGCAGGTGGCCAACCTGGTGGTGGACGTGCTCGAAGCACCGGCGGATGAAGCCAATCTGGCGCGCGTGCGCGAGAAGGTGGCAGCCCTGTGCTCGCGCTTCCCGGTGTACGTGCGCTAAGCACCCACTGCGCCACCGGCCATGCGCTGCCCCTTCTGCAACAACGCCGACACCTCGGTGGTCGACAGCCGCGAGGCCGATGAGGGCGCGGTGATTCGCCGCCGCCGCCGCTGCCTCGCCTGCGACAAGCGCTTCACGACCTATGAACGGGTGGAACTGAAGATGCCGGTGCTGGTGAAGAAGAACGGCGCGCGCGTCGACTATGACCGCGAGAAGCTGCGCTCCTCATTCAAGCTGGCGTTGCGCAAGCGCGATGTCTCCTCCGACAAGGTGGACGACGCCATCCTCCGGGTCGAGGAGAAGCTGATCGGTACTGCCGAGCGTGAGGTCGCCACCCACAAACTGGGTGAGATCGTGATGCGCGAACTGCGCAAGCTCGACAAGATTGCCTACATCCGTTTTGCTTCGGTGTATCGCAACTTTGCCGACCCGGAAGAGTTTGAAGACGTGGTGGCCGAGTTGTCGCCGCAGCGCAAGGGCCGCAAACCTTCGGCGTGAGTGCCGCGTCAGATTCGATCCGATGTTCACGCCGCTTGATCTCAATTTCATGCGCCGCGCCCTGGAGCTGGCCGAACGCGGGCTCTATTCGACGGCGCCGAATCCGCATGTCGGCGCGGTGCTGGTCAAGGACAATCGCATCGTCGGCGAAGGCTGGCACCAGGTGGCGGGCGAAGGCCATGCCGAGGTGCTGGCGATCCGCGATGCCAAACAGAAATTTGGCGTCGAGGCGGTGCGCGGCGCGGCACTCTATGTGACGCTGGAGCCCTGCAGCCACCAGGGCCGCACGCCGCCGTGCGCCGACTTGCTGATCCGGGAGGGCATTGGCCGCGTGGTGGCGGCAATGGAAGATCCGAACCCCAAAGTAGGCGGCCAGGGTTTCGCCAGATTGCGTGCCGCCGGCATCGACGTCCGGGTGGGCCTGTTGGAGAACGATGCGCGCGAGCTCAACATCGGCTTCATTTCGCGCATGACCAGCGGCTTGCCGTGGGTGCGCCTGAAAGTGGCAGCCAGCCTGGACGGCAAGACCGCACTCGCCAATGGCCAGAGCCAGTGGATCACGGGGCCGGAAGCACGCAAGGACGGCCACGCCTATCGCGCCCGTTCCTGCGCGATTCTCACCGGCATCGGCACGGTGCAGGAAGACAATCCGCAACTGAACGTGCGGGACGTGGTGACGCCGCGCCAGCCGCTCAAGGTGATTGTCGACAGCCAGTTGCAGATCGGTCTCGATGCCCGCATCCTCAAGGAGGGGCGCGTGCTGATTGCCCACGCGGCGGGAGCGGATGATGCCCGCAAACGCTTGGTGGACAAGGGTTTCGAGCTGATCAGCCTGCCCAACGCGAGTGGCAAGGTGGATCTGCCGGCACTGATGGCGGAACTGGGCCGGCGCGAAATCAATGAAGTGCATGTGGAGTCCGGCTTCAAGCTCAACGGCTCGCTACTACGCGAAGGCTGCGTCGACGAACTGCTGATCTACTTTGCCGCCAGCATCATCGGCCATACCGGGCAGGGCATGTTCAATCTGCCGGAACTGACCGATCTTTCGGAGCGCCGTACCTTGCGCATCCATCACGTGAGCCAGGTCGGCCCCGACCTGCGCCTGATTGCGAGGCTGAACTAACCATGTTTACCGGAATTGTGGCGGCAGTAGGCCGCATTGCCAGGGTCCAGCCCCTGGGCGCTGCGGACGCCGGTGTGCGGCTGCAGATCGAGGCCGCCGCACTGGGGCTGGACGATGTGGCAATCGGCGATTCGATCGCCATCCAGGGCGCGTGCATGACGGTGATTGCGAAAACCGCGACGACCTTTGACGTCGAGGTGTCGCGTGAAAGCCTTTCCAAAACCGCCGGCCTGGACGGGTCCGGTGACGTGAACCTCGAAAAGGCGATGCGGCCGACCGACCGGCTGGGCGGCCACATGGTCTCGGGCCACGTCGACGGGCTCGGGGAGGTGGTGAAGTTCGTGCCGGTGGGCGAGTCGTGGGAATTGGTGATTCGCGCCCCGAAGGCGCTGGCGCGCTATCTGGCGTACAAGGGGTCGATCACCGTCAATGGGGTGAGCCTCACGGTGAACCGGGTTGTCGATGTGGACGCCGGGGCGGAGATCAGCATCAACCTGATTCCGCATACGGTCAGCGTCACCACCCTGAAGCATCTGCGTGCCGGCGACAAGGTGAATCTGGAGATCGACCTGATTGCGCGCTACGTCGAGCGCATGATGACCGCCAAGTGAGCCACCGCTTGCTGGCCCGCCAGGCTGCGCGCTCGCGCTTTCCGCACGCCCGGGCATAGCGCTGTGGCACCTCCTTCAGCCACCATGCATCGCGCCTCGCTGATTGCCGCCCTTGTCACCATGGTGGTGTGGGGGGCGAATTTCACCGCCACCAAGGTAGTGCTGGCCGAAATGTCGGTGGCAAGTTTCCTGTTCCTGCGCTTTCTGTGGATGCCGGTCCTGGGTTTTGCCGCGCTGGCCTGGCTCTACCGGGGTGGCCGCTGGCGCGAGGCGATACCGCTGCGTGCGGATTGGCCGCGCTTCATTGCCTGCGGACTGATCGGCCACACCTTCCACGTCGGCATCGTCACCTGGGGCATCAATCTGTCGACCGCGTTTTCCAGTGCCCTGGTGCTGACCAGCGGTCCGATCTTCACCCTCCTGATTCTGGCCGCGCTGGGAGGAGAAAAGCTGCACCGGCCGCAGGCGCTGGGAACGGCGGTGGCGTTCATCGGGATCCTGCTGTTCCTGTCGGACAAGTTCGTGGCCGGTCTGGCCAAGGCCGGTCTGGGCGACTTGACGCTGCTCTTCGCAGCCTTCCTGTTTTCGCTCTACACGGTGCTGGCGCGGCCGCTTACCGCGCGCTACGGCCCGCTGATCCTGCTGGCCTGGACGCTGGCCTTCGGTGCGCCCTGGCTGGTGCTGGGTTTGCTGCCTTCGGTCTCGTTCAGCGCCCTCGCGATGGTGTCGGCCAAGGGGTGGGCGCTGCTGTTCTGGTCGACGACCGTATCGGCCTTCCTCGGCTGGCTGGTGTGGGGATGGGTGAATCAGGTGCGTGGCGTGGCACGAACCGCGCCGCTGCAGTATCTGATGCCGCCGATCGCGGGTGTCGTTTCCTGGTGGACCCTGGGGGAGCAATTCACCTGGATCAAGGTCGGCGGAGCATTGATCGCCATGAGTGGCGTGGCTTACGCCCAGTTTGCCGGTCGCCGGGTTGAAGCGGCTGAAAAGCAGGTCGACGCAGGCTAATGCGTCTCTCCGGCGCGCCGGGATGGCATGACCGGCAGCGCGCTGGCGTTCGGGTTGAGGATCATTGCTGCCGCAGCCATCCTGGCCAGCGAGCCGGGAGCCAGAATGGCATCGGGGGAACCGAGCATCTGCTTGAAGGTCTGTTCCAGCACGTTGAAGCGTACGGGTTTGGGAATGACCGACACGGCACCGCTGGCCAGGCATCGGGCAATTTCTTCCGGTTCTTCGACGCTTGACTGGTACACGATGGGAACCATGCGCAGGCGGTCGCGCTGGCGCAGGCGGCTGGCCAGTTCCCAGCCGTCCATGTCCGGCATGATCACATCGAGCAGGATCAGGTCGGGATGATGGTGATCACACAGGGCAAGCGCTTCCAGGCCGCTGGTGGCCATCAAGGCGGAGTGCCCCATCTTGTCGATCATGCGTGCCAAGAGGGCGCGCGACGTTCGGGAATCATCCACGACAAGAATTTTCCACATGGCTTTCTCCGCGCGCTTTTGGCAACATGGTTTGCAACACCGACGGGACGCCCGGGCCAGACCGTGAACGCCCCCGCATACCGGATTAACGGCGGCACGCAAGCCGACTTGAGGGAAATTTTCGGGGCCCCGCGCACTGACGCAAGCAAAGAAAGAAAAACCCCGGAAACCGTTGTCTCCCAACGGTTTCCGGGGTTTGGTCGGGCGGTGTCTAGCGCAGGCTGGCGTTGATCCGCTCGAGCATGGCGCTGCCGGGGCACAACTCCTTCTTGCCCATGCGGTTGAACGGCATGTCGGCCGTGTTGAGGTGCGCGTGCAGGTCTTCCGGCTCCGGATCGACATACAGCAGCCCGGTGGCCACTTCGCCGGCAGCCTGGCGTTCCTGGATGTGGTTCATGGCGGCAATGCGGTCGGTCGGATCGTACCCGGCGTGCAGCTTGCGCAGCCGCATGATCGAGCCATCGTGCTGCGTGACATTCACGACTTCGCCTTCCGGGTAGTCGACCGTGATTTCCGCGCGGCTGCTGATGAAGTCGATGCGGCTCACCGCTTCATTGTGCTCGCGGATGTAGTCGTAGCTCTTGGTGCTGCCGGCGTGGTTGTTGAATGCCACGCAGGGGCTGATGACGTCAAGAAACGCGGCGCCCTGATGGGCCAGGGCGCCCTTGATGAGCGGCACCAGCTGGCGCTTGTCGCCCGAGAAACTGCGGCCGACGTAGGTGGCACCGAGCAGCAGGGCGAGCGAAGCCATGTCGACCGGTGAGTCGGTATTGGCCACGCCGCGCTTCGACTTCGAGCCCTGGTCTGCCGTGGCGGAGAACTGGCCCTTGGTGAGGCCGTACACGCCATTGTTCTCGACAATGTAGGTCATGTTGACGCCGCGGCGCATCACGTGGGCAAACTGGCCAATGCCGATCGAGGCGGAGTCGCCGTCGCCGGAGACACCCAGATAGATGAGCTCGCGGTTGGCCAGATTGGCGCCGGTCAGCACCGAGGGCATGCGTCCATGCACGGTGTTGAACCCATGCGAATTGCCGAGAAAGTAATCCGGCGTCTTTGAAGAACAGCCGATGCCCGAGAGCTTGGCCACGCGATGGGGCTGGATGTCCAGTTCCCATGCGGCCTGGATGATCGCAGCCGAGATCGAATCATGGCCGCACCCGGCACACAGGGTGCTGATCTTGCCCTCGTAATCGCGGCGCGTGTAGCCCGCCTTGTTCTTGACGAGGGTGGGGTGGTGCAGTGTGGGTTTGGCGAGATAGGTCATACCGCCTCCTTGCGAATCGGGACAACGTTGAGGCCGGCCGCGCGGTCAGCCACTTCCTTGATGATGAAGCGCGCCGTGATCGGCGTGCCGTCGTAGTTGAGCACCGGTACCAGCTTGGCCGGATTGACGCCGAGCTCGTTGATCAGCATCGAGCGCATCTGCCCGTCGCGGTTCTGCTCGACCACGAAGATCGTTTCGTGGGCATTGATGAACGCGAGCACCGAATCGGGGAACGGAAAGGCGCGCAGACGCATCAGGTCCAGATGCGTGCCCTGCTCTTCAAGGGCATCGTAGGCTTCGGTCATGGCCGGGCTGGTCGAGCCGAAATACAGCGCACCCAGCTTGGTTTTCTTGCTGGCCTTGCGCTCGATCGGCTGCGGAACCAGCTTTTTCGCCGTGTTGAACTTCTTCAGCAGGCGCTGGACGTTGTACAGGTAGTCCGGCCCGGCCTCCGAATAACGCGCATAGGCATCTTTGGTGGTGCCGCGGGTGAAGTAGCCGCCCTTGGTCGGGTGGGTGCCGGGGTAGGTGCGGAATGGCACGCCATCGCCGTCGACGTCGAGGTAGCGGCCGAAGTCCTTGCCCGCCTCGAGCATCTCGTAGGTCATGATCTTGCCGCGGTCGTACTCGCGCGCATCGTCCCACTTGAACGGCTTGCACAGGCGCTGGTTCATGCCGATGTCCAGATCCGTCATCAGGAATACCGGCGTTTGCAGGCGATCGGCGAGGTCCAGGCAGGCCGCACCGAATTCAAAGCATTCGTGCGGGTCTTCCGGCAGCAGCAGCACGTGCTTGGTGTCGCCGTGGCCAGCGTAGGCGGACGAGACCAGGTCGGCCTGCTGGGTGCGGGTGGGCATGCCGGTCGACGGGCCACCCCGCTGCACATTGATGATGGTGACGGGGATCTCGGCAAAGTAGGCCAGACCGATGAACTCGGTCATCAGCGAGACGCCCGGGCCGGACGTGGCGGTGAAGGCGCGCGCCCCGTTCCAGCCGGCGCCGGTGACGATGCCGATCGAGGCAATCTCATCCTCTGCCTGCACGATGGCGTATTTGGCCTTGTTGGTGGCGTCGTTACGCAGCTTCTGGCAATAGTTGATGAACGCTTCAGCCACTGACGAGGACGGCGTGATCGGGTACCAGGCACAGACCGTGGCACCGCCATAGACCATGCCGAGGGCAGCAGCGGCATTGCCTTCGACCAGGATCATGTCGCCGATGTTGTCGCGCTTTTCGACCCGGATCGGCAGCGGGCAGGTGAGCTTGGCCATCGCATAATCGCGGCCCAGTTGCAGGGCGTGCACGTTGTGCTTGAGCAGCTTTTCCTTCGATTTGTACTGCTCGCCGATCAGCTCGGCAATCGCTTCGGCATCCATGTCGAGCAGGGCGGACAGCACCCCGACATAGATGATGTTCTTGAACAGCTGGCGCTCGCGCGGATCACTGTAGGTGTCGTTGCAGATCTCGGTCAGCGGTACTCCGATGACGTTGATGTCATCGCGGAACTTGGATGCCGGCAAGGGTTTGGTCGAGTCGTATAGCAGATAACCGCCCGGGGCGATCTCGGCGATGTCCTTGTCCCAGGTTTGCGGGTTCATCGCCACCATCATGTCGACACCGCCGCGCCGGCCGAGGTAGCCCTTTTCGGTCACGCGTACTTCGTACCAGGTCGGCAGCCCCTGGATGTTCGAGGGAAAGATGTTGCGCGGGCTGACCGGAATGCCCATGCGCAAGATCGACTTGGCGAACATTTCGTTGGCCGAGGCCGAGCCCGAGCCGTTGACGTTGGCGAACTTGACGACAAAGTCGTTGATGGCCGCAATCGGTTTGATGCTGGTGTTGGTGCTCATGCGGCTCTCCTCGCCGGTGGCGCGCTCTTGGGCCGGCATGACGGCCCGGCTTTGGCGGTTTGCATAAAGAACTTCTGCATGTCCCATGCCCCGGTCGGGCAGCGCTCGGCGCACAGGCCGCAGTGCAGGCACATGTCTTCATCCTTGACCATCACGCGGCTGGTCTTGAGGGTGCCGGAGACGTACAGATCCTGGCTCTTGTTGGTGGCCGGTGCGTTCAGCCGCTTGCGCAGTTCGTCCTCTTCACCGTTGAGCGTGAAGGTGATGCAGTCCATCGGGCAGATGTCGACGCAGGCATCGCATTCGATGCATTTGGCGTCGGTAAACACGGTCTGGGCATCGCAGTTCAGGCAGCGCTGTGCCTCCTTCCAGGCGAGCTGTGGATCAAAGCCGAGTTCGACTTCGACCTTGATGTTCTTGAGCGCCAGGTTGATGTCCTTCATCGGCACCTTGAAGCGGGTGTCGTTGGCTACCCCGTTGTCGTAGCTCCATTCATGAATGCCCATTTTCTGGCTGAGCATGCGTACATGCGGAGCGGGGCGTTCCGCGACGTTCTCGCCCTGGCAGAACTTGTCGATCGACACTGCTGCTTCGTGACCGTGCGCCACGGCCCAGATGATGTTCTTCGGGCCGAAGGCGGCATCACCACCAAAGAACACGTTCTTGACGGTGGCCTGCATCGTCACCTGGTCGACGACCGGGAGGCCCCATTTGTCGAACTCCAGTCCGATGTCGCGCTCGATCCAGGGGAACGAGTTCTCCTGGCCCACGGCGACCAGCACGTCATCGCATTCAAGCGTTACGTCAGGTTGGCCGGAAGGCACCAGCGAGCGCCGGCCCTTGGCGTCATATTCTGCCTTGACGATCTCGAACACCATGCCGGTGAGCTTGCCGTTCTCGTGCAGGAAGGCCTTGGGCACATGGAAGTTCAGGATCGGGATGCCTTCGTGCATGGCATCTTCCTTCTCCCACGGCGAGGCTTTCATCTCGTCGAAGCCGGAGCGCACCACGACCTTGACGTCCTCCCCTCCGAGGCGGCGCGACGAGCGGCAGCAATCCATGGCGGTATTGCCGCCACCAAGCACAAGCACGCGCTTGCCGATCTTGTCGATGTGGCCAAAAGAGACCGACGACAGCCAGTCAATGCCGATGTGAATGTTCTTGGCAGCTTCCTTGCGGCCGGGGATGTCGAGGTCACGGCCGCGCGGGGCGCCGCTGCCGACGAACACGGCGTCGTAGCCTTCGGCCAGCAGGCCCTTGAGGCTGTCGATCCGTTTGCCGGCCACAAAGTTGACGCCCAGGTCGAGAATGTAGCCGCACTCCTCGTCGATCACGCTTTCGGGGAGGCGGAACTTCGGGATCTGGCTGCGGATGAAGCCGCCGGCCTTCTTCTCGCCGTCGAACACGGTGACGTCGTAGCCGAGCGGTGCCAGGTCACGGGCGACTGTCAATGAGGCCGGGCCGGCGCCGACGCAGGCGATGCGCTTGCCGTTCTTCTTCGCCGGCGCCTTGGGCATGCGCGCCGAGACGTCGTCCTTGTAATCGGCGGCCACGCGCTTCAAGCGGCAGATGGCCACGGGCTCCGGTTTGGCGACGTTCTCTTCCTCGACGCGCCCACGCCGGCAGGCCGGTTCGCAGGGGCGGTCGCAGGTGCGGCCCAGCACGCCGGGAAACACGTTCGATTCCCAGTTGATCATGTAGGCGTCGGAGTAACGCCCTTGGGCGATGAGGCGAATGTATTCGGGGACGGGCGTATGGGCAGGGCATGCCCATTGGCAATCAACGACCTTGTGAAAGTAGGCCGGATCGCCGATATCGGTCGGCTTCAAACTTGAGCGCTCCTCGTGGTGGCTGCGACGCGTTTCTTTTGACTCAACCAGGCGCCGCTTCGCTGGCAGCGGGGGAGTCTACGCCTTGATTCGCAAGGAGGAAACATCACCCGCCAGGACTGTTGTTTCCCGGTAACGGGATCGTTATCAGGGTGCCGCCTAGGGCACGGGAAGAAATTCTCCCACATTCTGGCTGACCCTCCTGATCCACCGGCCGGGCGGTTCCGGTTGACAAATGACCAATGGTCATTTAAAGTGACCGCCAGTCATTTAGTGTGTGCAGGCAGGTCATCATGGTGGTATTGCATCGGGCGATTCAGGCGGAAGACAAGGCGGCGCGGCGCGCTGCCATACTGGCAGCGGCACAACGTCTTCTGGCGCGGGATCCGGAAAGCTTCGCGTCCGTGGCGCAGGTGGCGGAAGAGGCGGGCCTCGCCAAGGGCACGGTGTATCTGTATTTCAAGACCAAGGAAGAGATGCTGATGGCGATCCACGCCGAGCAGGCCAGTCGGCTGTTCGACGAGGTCGAGGCCCTGATCGCGGCCAAGGGCGCGGCGATGACGGTGGAGAATGCCGCAGACTGTTTCTGCGGCTTCGTGCAGGCCAACCCGCTGTTCCTTCAGGTGGCGGGCAAATGCCACTCTAGTTTCGAGCGCAATATCGATCCGGAGTTCATGTACCAGTTCCGGCTGGGAGTCGCTCATCGCCTGTCGCAGATCGGCCCGCAACTGGAGGCCATCTTTCCCGCACTGGAAGCCGGGCAGGGCGTCGAACTGCTCAACCACACTTACGCTTTCGGCATCGGTACCTGGCAACTGTGCGACCCCAGCCAGGACCCCGAAGGCATGGCGCGGCCTGGTCTTGAAGTGTTGCGGCGGGATCCCGGACCCGTGTTGTACCGCGGCCTGCTGGCGTTGTGGCGGGGCTTCGTCGCCCCACAGGTGGCCGTGCCGGCGGAAAGAGCCGGTGGCGCCAACGCAGAGGGCAATGCCACACGGACTGTGGCGCGCCCGGGAACGGCCCGCTCGCGGCTCATTTGAGCAGCAAAGCACGAAGAGAACACCCAGTTTACGGAGAGGTTTCATGAAAGCACCTGTAGCGTTGTTCTGGTCTGCACCTTTGGTCGTGCTGGTGGCCGCCTGCAGTCCCCAAGCACCGGTGGTCGAGGAGGCGCGTCCGGTTCGCGTCACGCGGGCCATGGCAATCGATACACAGGGCGCGGTGTCCTTCGCCGGCGAGATCAGGCCGCGCTACGAGACCGACCTGTCATTCCGGCTCCCCGGCAAGATCCTGACGCGCCAGGTTGATCTGGGGGCCAGCGTGAAGCGCGGCCAGGTGCTGGCGCGGCTCGATGCGCAGGACGCCAACCTGAATGCGGCTGCAGCGCGCGCCAATCTGGCTGCAGCCGAAAGCGAGCTCGATTTCGCCAGGGCGGAGTTGGTCCGTTACGAGGATCTGCTGGCAAAGAAGTTTGTCAGCCAGGGTGTGTACGACCAGAAGCAGAATGCCTTCAAGGCTGCCGTGGCCAGGCGCGATTCTGCCCAGGCACAGTCCGGTGTGTCGGGCAACCAGGCGGCGTATACGGCGCTGGTTGCCGATGCGGATGGCGTGGTGACGGCGCTCAGTGCCGAAGCCGGTCAGGTGGTCGCCGCCGGCCAGCCGGTGGTGCGGGTCGCCAGACTGGGTGAGAAGGACGCGGTCATCAGCGTGGGCGAAAATCAGCTGGCCAACCTGAAGGCAAACCCGGCGGCGAAGGTCGTGCTCTGGTCGAACCCGGGCAAGGCCTACGCTGGCAGGGTGCGGGAGATCGGCGCCTCGGCCGACGCGGTGACACGCACCTATACCGTCAAGGTCGCGCTGGCGGATGCTGATGATGCCTTGCGCTGGGGCATGTCTGCCAACGTCGCCTTTGCGGCGACAGACAACGCTGCCAATGCGGTGGCCCGACGCGCGATCGTGCTGCCGATGACGGCACTGACCCAGACGGATGACAAGTCTGGGGCCAAACCTGCCGTCTGGCTTGTCGGAGCGGACAACAAGGTCAAGCTGACCCCGGTCGAGATCGGCCGCTATGGCGAGCAAGGCGTCACCGTGCTGGCCGGGCTCGCCGGCGGCGAGACGGTGGTGACGGCCGGCGTGCACAAGCTCGTCAGCGGACAGACCGTCAAGCCCCTCATTGATGGTGGTTCCGCGCTCACCGCACCACCCGTGGCCCAGACCGGCACTGTGGCCTTGCCCAAAAGTACGAACTAGAACGCTACCTGTTCATCAGCGGCAACGGCCGTTGATGAATCGCCGTGACGCCCCATGCTGCTGACCACGAGTCATTACCGAATGCCACCCACCATCTTCTCCGCAGACGCCACCGCAAGATGAAATTCAACCTCTCGGACTGGGCATTGAAGCACCAGTCCTTCGTGCTCTACTGCATCGTGGTGCTGGGCTTCATCGGCATCTTCTCCTACAACCAGTTGGGGCAGTCGGAAGACCCGCCCTTCACCTTCAAGATCATGACGGTGCGAACCGGCTGGCCGGGTGCCACCGCGCGTGAGATCGAGCAGCAGGTAACCGAGCGCATCGAGAAGAAGCTGCAGGAAATGCCGGAAATCAATTTCCTGCGCAGCTTCTCGCGGCCCGGTGAATCACTGGTGTTCATTGCCGTCAAGGATTCGGAACCGGCTGCGCGCATGCCGGAGATCTTCTATCAGGTGCGCAAGAAAGTGGGGGACGTACGCGGCGAGCTGCCCCAGGGGGTGATCGGACCGAGTTTCAACGACGAGTTTGGCGATACCTTCGGCAACATCTATGCGGTCACCGGTGACGGGTTCACCTATGCGGAGGTCAAGGAGGCGGCAGAGCGCATCAAGAAGGAGTTGTTGCGTGTGCCCGATGTGGCCAAGGTGGATCTGATCGGTGTGCAGGATGAGAAGCTTTTTGTCGAGCTGGCCAATGTGAAGATCGCCAACCTTGGCGTCGACATCGGCACCATCATCGCTACCCTGCAGGCACAAAACGTGATGGTCCCTGCCGGCAATTTCGATACGGCGGCGGAGCGCATCTTCCTGCGGGTATCGGGCGATTTTGATACGGCGGAAAGTGTGCGCAACATTCCGATACGCGCCAACGGCCGGACCTTTCGCCTGGGCGATATTGCCGAGGTCAAGCGTGGCTTTGCCGATCCCCCCCAGCCGAAGATGCGCTTTCAGGGGCATGAAGCCATCGGCATCGGTGTATCGATGCGCAAGGGCGGCGACATCATCGCTTTGGGTCGCAACCTGGACCGCGAGCTGGAGCGGATCGAGAAGACGCTGCCGGTGGGCCTGGAGGTTGACCGCATCAATGATCAGCCCAAAGCGGTGCGGGCTTCCGTCAACGATTTCGTCCGCTCGGTTGCCGAGGCGGTCATCATCGTACTGGCGGTGAGCTTTCTGTCCCTGGGGGTGCGCACCGGCCTGGTGGTCGCACTGTCCATCCCGCTGGTGCTGGCAATGACGTTTCTGTTCATGCAGATCTTCGACGTCGGGCTGCACAAGATATCGCTCGGGGCACTGATCCTGGCGCTGGGTCTGCTGGTGGATGATGCCATCATCGCCGTCGAGATGATGGCGGTGAAGATGGAAGAAGGCATGGACCGCTTCAAGGCAGCCAGCTTTGCCTATACGTCCACGGCCTTTCCGATGTTGACCGGTACCCTGGTGACGGCAGCCGGATTTCTGCCGATTGCCACCGCCCGATCGGCTACCGGTGAGTACACGCTGTCAATCTTCCAGGTGGTGGTGATCGCCCTGCTGATCTCCTGGGTCGCGGCCGTGATCGTGATTCCCTATCTGGGCTTTCATTTGCTGCCAGCCCATCCGCATGGCGGGCATGACAGCGACGCTGCGGGTGGTGCGCACTCGGCCCGACCGGCGTGGTTCACCCGGCTGCCCTTGATCGGTGGCACGCTGGCTACGCTTGCCCGGGGTGCCGGCAACTTTTATGCGCACTTCCGCGACATCGTGGAATGGTGCATCACCTGGCGCAAGACCGTGATCGTGGTGACCGTGGCAACCTTCGGGCTCTCGGTATTCGGTTTCCGCTACGTGCAGCAGCAGTTCTTCCCGTCTTCCACCCGACCGGAGATCCTGGTGGACCTCAAGCTGCCTGAGGGGGCTTCCTACTGGGCCACGGAGCGGGAGGTCAAGAAGATGGAAGCCCTGCTCAACAAGGAAAAAGACCTGTACGACAACTACGTGAGCTATGTCGGTACCGGCAGTGCGCGATTCTTCCTGTCGCTGGACCAGCAATTGCCGGCTCCCGGGTTTGCCCAGTTCGTGATCACCAGCAAGAACCTGGCGGCGCGCGAAGCATTGCGTGCAAAGCTCATTGCCATGCTCGATGGCCCGGATTTTGTGGCATTGCGCGGCCGCGTACTGCGCCTGGAAAACGGCCCGCCGGTCGGCTATCCGGTGCAGTATCGGGTGGCCGGGGAAGATCTTGCGCGCTTGCGTTCCATGGCCGAAAGTGTGGCAGCGGCGATGCGCACCGATCCTGCGTTGTCCAACGTCAATTTTGACTGGAACGAGCGTTCCAAGATCATCAAGTTCGACATCGACCAGGACAAGGCGCGGGCATTGAATGTCAGCACGCAGGATCTGGCCAACTTCCTGCAGACTTCGGTCAATGGCGTGTCGGTAACGTTCCTGCGTGATCGTGACCGCCTTGTGGAAGTGCTGATCCGGGGCACCACGCCGGAGCGCGCACAGTTGTCACAACTGGAGAATCTGGCAGTGCCGACCCGCTCCGGCAAGAGCGTACCGATCACCCAGATTGCGCGCGTCAGCTACGATTTTGAAGAAGGCATCATCTGGCGGCGCGATCGCCTTCCGACCATTACCGTGCGTGCCGATATCTACGATGCCCAGATCCAGCCGGGCACGGTCACGGCGCGTCTGGCCCCGCGCATGGCCGAACTGTCCAAGGACCTGCCTCCCGGCTATCGGATCGAAGTCGGAGGGGCGGTCGAGGAGAGCGCCAAGGGCGGCGCCTCGGTAGCGGCCGGTTTCCCGCTGATGTTGCTGGTCATGCTGACACTGTTGATGATCCAGTTGCAGAGCATCCAGCGCATGATCCTGGTGGTGCTGACCGCGCCACTCGGGCTGATCGGTGTCACCGCCGCGCTGCTCTTGTTCAACAAGCCGTTCGGATTCGTGGCCATGTTGGGAACGATTGCGCTGTCGGGCATGATCATGCGCAACAGCGTGATCCTGATCGACCAGATCGAGCAGGACATCAAGGCTGGCCACGACGCCTGGGACGCGATCTGCGACGCGACAGTGCGTCGCTTTCGCCCCATCGTGCTGACGGCGCTGGCGGCCATCCTGGCGATGATTCCGCTCACCCGCTCGGTGTTCTTCGGGCCGATGGCGGTGGCGATCATGGGCGGGCTGACCGTTGCGACCGCGCTGACGCTGCTGTTTTTGCCGGCGGCCTACGCGGCCTGGTTTGGGATTCGCAAACCGGCCGCGTCGTAGCACCCCGGCCTGGTTTGGGATTCGCAAACCGGCCGCGTCGTAGCACCCCGGCCTGGTTTG
>CAYUEG010000012.1:18853-56400 GCA_964443245.1 uncultured Burkholderiales bacterium
CGGCCTGGTTTGGGATTCGCAAACCGGTCGCGTCGTGAATCGGGCCAGAACCGTTGGGGCACAACGGTTTCCGCGTTCTGGCCCCGGCTTCAGCCGCCGCGCAGGATGCGCTCGACCTCTGCGCGGCTGTAGATGCCGTCGGCCATGCAGCGCGCAAAGCTGATCATCGCGCCGGCGTCAAAAATCGGCTGCTGGTGCACGTAGCGCAGCTCTCCAAACAGATCGAAGAAGACGAAAGCGGGAGCGCGCGTGACGCCGGCTTCGCTCGCGATGCGGGCTTCGGTGGAAGGCTTGCCGCCCAGGTTGATGAGCGGCCGGTCCGAGGTGCGCTCCAGCACAATGGTGCGTAACCGTGCCTTGAAGTACGCATGCACTTCCTCGTTGCGCAAGACCGATTCGCGCATTAGATCCGCGTAGGCGTTCTCGGCGCTGCGAAAGAAAATCATCAAACCGTTCTTCTGCTCGCGGCTGGCCAGCCAGAGCTCGTAGCGCAGGTCATCCCCGGGTACGTCAAAGAACTTTTCCGGATCGCCCTCATGGCGCCAGCGTTCGACCATCAGGCCGGCACGGGTGGGCGATTTGTAGATGGGGGCTTGCGCAAGAGAGTGAGAGCCGTACCCGGCCATGAAAATCATGGCGGCCAGCGTGCGGCGTCTGCCGCGTAAAAGGGCGCTCATCTAGGATCAGCATCATAGGCGTCCTCGCCCCAAAGGGCAAGCCGCCCGGCGGGATGCCGTCAATGCGGCACGTCAGCCGACCAGGCGCCCGCCCTTGACTCGCAAGCCCAGGCGCGCGAGTTGCCCATTGGCAGCAGCGGCGACACCAACGTGACTGGTGTGGCAAATGGCGGCCGCCAGGGCGTCGGCCGCATCTGCACTCGGATAGCCGGAGAGTCTTAGCAGGCGCTTGACCATCTCCTGGACTTCCTCCTTTTTGGCCTTGCCATGGCCGGCGACCGCCTGCTTGATTTGCAGCGCCGTGTATTCAGACACCGGCAGTCCGGCCAGCACCAGTGCACAGATCGCGGCGCCCCGCGCCTGTCCCAACAGCAGGGTGGACTGCGGATTGGTGTTGACGAACACTTTCTCGATCACCGCGATGTCGGGCCGGAAGCTGGCAATCACTTCCTGCAGACCATCCAGGATGACTTTGAGTCGCCCGGGTAGTTCCTGGTCTGCCGGAATGCGCACGGTGCCGCTGGCGATGTAGGCAAGCTTGCTGCCGGTTGCCTCGATCACGCCGTAGCCGGTGAGGCGCAGCCCGGGATCAATGCCGAGAATGCGCATCCGGCTCGCACTCAGTGCCGGAAATGCCGTACGCCGGTAAACACCATGGCGATGCCTTGCTCGTTGGCGGCGGCGATGACTTCTTCATCACGTACGCTGCCACCCGGCTGGATCACGGCTTTGGCGCCCGCTTGCGCGACGACGTCCAGGCCGTCACGAAACGGAAAGAAGGCGTCCGAGGCCACGACCGATCCTGCCAGGGAAAGCCCGGCGTTCTGGGCCTTGATCGCGGCGATGCGGGTGGAATCGACCCGGCTCATCTGGCCGGCGCCGACCCCCAGGGTCATGCCATCGCCACAAAACACGATGGCATTGGATTTGACGTATTTGGCCACGCGCCAGGCAAACATCAGGTTGGTCATTTCAGCGTCGGTAGGCGCGCGTTGCGTGACGACTTTTACCTCGGTGGCCACCACATTGCGGGCATCCGGTGACTGGACCAGCAGCCCGCCGCCGACACGCTTGAAGTCGTAAGCATTGGCGTCGCCATCGGTGCCAAGCGCCACGGCAAGCAGGCGCACGTTCTGTTTGGCCGCAAACACTTCGCGGGCACGGCCATCGTAGCCAGTGGCGATCACCACTTCGACAAACTGCTTGGCGACAGCCTCGGCGGTGGCGCCGTCCACCGGCCCGTTGAAGGCAATGATGCCGCCGAACGCCGAGGTCGGATCAGTTTGCAAGGCCTTGGCGTAGGCCTCAAGCGTACTGGTCCCGATGGCCACGCCGCAGGGATTGGCGTGCTTGACGATCACACATGCCGTTTCCGTGCCGGGCTGGAAGGTCTTGACGCATTCCCAGGCTGCGTCCGCATCGGCGATGTTGTTGTAGGACAGTTCCTTGCCTTGCAGTTGCACATAGGCAGAAAGCGAACCCGGCGGGCTTTGCGCGTCCCGATAAAACGCGGCGGTCTGATGCGGGTTCTCGCCATAGCGCATCTGTTGCACCTTGGTGAACTGGAAGTTGAGCTTCTCCGGATAGGCATGGCGCTGCGGCCGCGCGGCCGGCTCGGAGAGGCTGGTGAGATAGTTGCTGATAGCGCCGTCATAGGCTGCGGTATGCGAATACACCTTGGCGGCCAGGGCGAATCGGGTTTCCCGGCGGGTCGCGCCCGCGCCGGTCGCCATCTCCTCCAGTACCCGGGCATAGTCCGACGGATCGACCACGACGGTGACGTCTTCCCAGTTCTTGGCTGCCGCGCGAATCATCGCCGGGCCGCCGATGTCGATGTTCTCGATGGCATCTTCGAGCGAGCATTCGGGCCTGGCGATGGTTTGCGTAAACGGGTAGAGGTTCACACATAACAGGTCGATATTCTCGATGCCGTGCTCCCGCATGCGGGCGACGTGGTCCGGCAGTGAGCGGCGCCCGAGCAGGGCACCGTGGATCTTCGGGTGCAGGGTCTTGACCCGCCCATCAAGCATTTCCGGAAATCCGGTGTAGTCGCTGACCTCGGTGACGGGCAGTCCGGCGTCGCGCAACAGCTTGGCTGTGCCGCCGGTGGAGAGCAGCTTGACACCGTGCGCTTGCAGGGCACGGGCAAACTCCAGGATGCCCGATTTGTCCGATACGGATAGCAATGCCTGACGGATGGTCATGCGTTCAGCTTGATCTTGTGGGCCTGCATCTTCTTGCGCAGGGTATTGCGATTGATGCCCAGAATGTCGGCAGCGATCGACTGATTGCCGCCGGCTTCATTCAGGACAATCTCGATCATCGGCTTCTCGACTGCGTGCAGCACCATGTCGTAAACCGGGTTCGGCTTGGCGCCGTCGAGGTCACGAAAGTACTTCTCGAGGTTCTTGCGCACGCACTCCGATATCTCGCTGTACTTCTCAGTCTTGCTCATGCTGCGATGGCTCCTGCGCCGGCTGCCCAACTGGCCCGCGGGCTTGTCTCCCCTGCGCCAGACGGATCAACGCGATCGTCATTGGCAGCTTCAGGGGAGGCAGCAAAGACGAGCGCGTCAGTGATGCCGATCTGTTGATTGAAAAAATGTTCGACAGCCTGCAATTGCTCTGCGGCTGAATCCAGACAGGTCATGGTTTGCCTGAACGCGTAAGCGCCGGCCAGGCCCCTGGTGTACCAGATCAGATGCTTGCGGGCTGTCCGCACACCCATGAACTCGCCGTGAAACTGGTAATGGTCGTGCAAATGTTCGATCAGGATGTCGCGCACTTCGCTCGCCCTGGGAGGCGCCGGTAGCTGGCCGGTTGCCAGGTAATGGGCGATTTCGCGAAAGATCCATGGGCGCCCCTGAGCCGCACGGCCGATCATCACGGCATCCGCGCCGGTGAAGGCCAGCACGTGCGCCGCCTTTTGCGGTGAATCGATATCGCCGTTCGCGACCACCGGCAGCGTGACGGCTTGCTTGACGGCACGAATCGTTTCGTATTCGGCTTCGCCCTTGTAACCACAAGCGCGGGTGCGGCCGTGCAGGGTCAGCATCTGGATGCCGGCCGCTTCAGCCATGCGGGCAATCGTCAGAGCATTGCGATGTTGCGGATCCCAACCGGTGCGGAACTTCAAGGTGACGGGGACGTTATGCCTTCCGGTTGCCGCATTCACCACGGCATCCAGAATCTGTCCTACCAGCGTTTCGTTGGTGAGCAGCGCGGAACCGGCCCATTTGTTGCATACCTTCTTGGCGGGGCACCCCATGTTGATGTCGATGATCTGCGCGCCGCGCTCGATATTGACCAGGGCGGCGTCGGCCATCATTCGGGGTTCGGCACCGGCGATCTGCACGGCGATCAGGCCGGATTCTCCCGTGTGGTCCATGCGGCGGCGGGACTTCTCGGTGCCATACAGCGCCGTGTTCGATGCCACCATTTCCGAGACGGCGTAGCCGGCACCGAGGCGCTTGACCAGTTGGCGGAACGGCCGGTCGGTCACGCCCGCCATGGGCGCGGCGAACAGGTTGTTTGGCAACAGGTGGGGGCCGATATGCACGGGTGTCAAGGCAGGTAGGGCGCGCTGTTGGATTTTTGCACTGCCTAAAGATTGAGCAGACCGTGCGGGGCGCGAATTATACGCCTCGAAATTGCTTGAACTTGAAGATTGTTCAGCGCACGCCAAACATCATGCGCCGGGCCATCCATGTGCGTGCGAACGGCAACAGGTTGAGTGCCGCCAGGCCGGCACCGCGGGCGACGCGCAACGGCACCAAGGCGTTGGAAAAGATGCCGACGTACTTATCCGTCAGCCAGGTCGTGGCATCGCGATCGCGCAGCCGCGTGGTCTGAAAGTGATGGATCGACTTCAGGCTGACAGGCTCGCGCAGCAACGCTTCCAGCGCGAAAGCATCCCGCAGTCCGAGGTTCAACCCCTGGCCTGCAACCGGATGCAGGGTCTGCGCGGCGTTGCCGAGCAGGATGACGCGTGGCGTCGCGGGCGCTTCGGCTTGCATCAGCGAGAGGTCGTAGGTGGCACGCGGCCCGACGCGCAGCCAGCGCTTGCGGGCAAATGCCGTTGCGCCATTCAACTGCGCAATCAACTCGTGATCGGGTAATCCAGCCAAGGCAAGGGCTCGGGCATGTGACATGCACCAGACGACGCTGTAGCGGTCCTCAAGAGGCAGCAAGGCCAATGGCCCCTCCGGGGTGAATCGTTCAAAGGCATGATGGTGGTGGGGCTGGTCTGGCCAGGCCTCGGTCACGATCGCGCTTTGACCATAGTCCTTTTGCCGCGCGGTGCGCACCGGCCGGCCCTCTGCCTGCAAGAGCAACGGTACCTCGACCCGTCGAGTCTCGCGCCCGGAGGTCAACGTCGCATGCACGGAATCGTTGCCCGCACTGATTTCCTCGATGGTGGTTTCGAAGGCAACTTCGACGCCCGACTTCAGTGCGGCATCCAGCAAGGCGCTGACCAGAGGGCCGAGCCGCAGCACATGGCCGAGGGCGTCCAGGCCAAGGTCGGTGGCTTCGATGCGGGTCTGGCCAAAGCCGCCCGCCTGACTGACATGGATATGGCGAATCGCTGTTCCGGACAGCGCAGGCCAGATGCCCAGGCGCTCCAGCAACAGCTGGCTGCCGTGCGACAGCGCGACCGCGCGCGGATCTGCGCCAAGGTCGGCACGGCGGCGGCGCTCGACCATTTTCACCGGGTAGCCGCTGCGCCGTGCGACCAGTGCACTGGCGAGCCCGACCGGACCGGCGCCGGCAATCAGGAGCGCGGTGTCATCCACGCATCCACGCTTCAATGTCGGTCACGGTGCGCGGGCAATCCTCGGTCAGAAATTCGCAACCCTGTTCCGTGACCAGCGCATCGTCTTCGATGCGGATGCCGATGTTCCAGAATGGCTCCGGCACGTCCGGAGCGGGGCGCACATAGATTCCCGGTTCGATCGTCACCACGTTGCCGGGTTGCAGGTCCAGCCAGGTTTTGCCGTCTTCGTGCTTGTAGGGGCCGGCGTCGTGCACATCCATGCCAAGCCAGTGGCCGGTGCGGTGCATGTAGTGGCGGAAGTAGCCCCCCTCACGGCGGTCCCCCTGCTCAATCACCGCATCGAGGCTGCCGGCGACCAATCCATGATCGATCATGCCCTGTGCGAGCACACGCACCGCCGCTTCATGCGGAGCGTTGTAGGGTGCTCCCGGCCTGGTGGCCGCGCGGGCCGCAGCCTGGGCTGCCAGCACCACCTCGTAGAGGGCCTTTTGCGGCCCGCTGAACTTGCCGTCCACCGGAAAGGTGCGCGTGATGTCGCTGGCATAGCTGCGCAGCTCGCAACCGGCGTCGATCAGGAGCAAGTCGCCCGCCTTCATTTCGGCGTTGTTGGCCACGTAATGCAATACGCAGGCATTGGCACCGGAGGCGACGATCGAGCCGTAGGCCGGATACTCGGAGCCGGCACTGCGGAATGCGTGCAGGAGCTCCGCCTCGATCTCGTACTCACGACGCCCGGGCCGCGTGGCGCGCATCGCGCGCTTGTGCGCTTCGGTGGAAATGCGGGCCGCATCCCGCATGGTGCCGATTTCGGTGGCGTCCTTGACCATGCGCATGGCATCGAGCATGGTGCGGACATCGACACTTGCCGGCGGGGCGCTGAGCCCGGCGCGTACCATGCCGCGTACAGCGTTGATGGCGCTCAGTACGCGTGCATCGAATGCACTATCGAAGCCCATCGAATAGAACAGCTTGGGCTGGCCGGCCAGCAGACCCGGCAGCATGCCATCCAGTTCTTCAATCGCATGGGCCTCGTCCATGGCGAATGTGTGGCGTGCGGCGGCCGGTCCGTGGCGGAATCCATCCCAGATTTCCCGCTCTTCGTGTTTGGGGCGGCAAAACAGGATGCTGCGTGCTGGCGACGCCTTGCCGGCCGTGATCAGCACCACGACGGATTCAGGTTCTGCAAATCCGGTGAGGTAGTAGAAATAACTGTCGTGGCGGTACGGATAATGGGTATCCCGGTTACGGGCAGCCTCCGGGGCGGTGGGCAGAATCGCGATGCCACCGCCCGCGGCCTGCATGCTGGCAAGGAGGCGCTGACGGCGGGCGGCGAATGGCGCAGGATCGAACGACGTGGGTGCAGTGGTCATGCCGGCATTTTAGGGTCAAGCTGTCGATCCAGTGCCGCCAGACGTTCCGGTGTGCCGACATCTTCCCACTGGCCGGTATGAATTTCGCCGCCCAGGCGTCGCTGGTTCATGGCAGCGCGCAACAGCGGCGCCAGCTTGGCCTTGCTGCCACCTGGCACGTCCGCAAAGAGACTGGGCCGGTAGACGCCGATGCCGCTGTACGTCAGCCGCGGCGCCTGATCGCTGATGCGGCCGACATCCAGTGCAAAATCACCCAGTGGGTGTTGCGAGGGGTTGGCGACCATGACCAGCCAGCCGAGCGCATCAGTGGCGTCCATCTGGCGGGCAATCGTGTTTGCCCGAGCGAACGGATAGTCGCACCAGACGTCGCCGTTGACGACCAGAAACGGCGCGTCGGGGGCTTCGCTTTGCGGCGCGAGCAGCGGCAGTGCCCGGGCGATGCCGCCAGCCGTTTCCAATGCCTCGGATTCGGGGGAGTAGCGGATCGACAGGCCGAAGCGGCTGCCGTCACCCAGGGATGTTTCGATCAGATGGCCGAGCCACGCATGGTTGACCACAATATGCCGGAACCCCGCCGCCGCGAGGCGTTGCAGATGCCAGACGATCAATGCCTGCCCCCCCACTTTCAGCAACGGCTTGGGCAGTGCGTCGGTCAGGGGGCGCATCCGCTCGCCCCTTCCGGCCGCCAGAATCATCACCCTCATGCGCGCACCCACTGCATGGCCCATAGGCACAGCATGCCGCCAGCAATGGTCCACAACACGCTGCGAGTACGCCAGGCAATGGCGGCCGCAACCACGCCGGCCAGCAGGCGTGGTTCCCCCAGGGAAACGGTGCCTTTGACCATCAGCAAATCGGGCCAGATCAAGGCGGCAAGGGCGCTGATGGGGATAAAGCGCAGGGCGGCGCGAAACCATGGCGGCGGTGCCATCCGATCCGCCATGCCAATGAAGGAGAAGCGAATCATGAAGGTGGCGATCCCTGCCGCCGCGATGGCCAGCCAGAGGTTCACTGGCATGGCTCCCGTTGGCGATCCAGCCACGAGCCTGCCAGCATGCCGCCGATTGCCGCGGCGACAATCGCCAGTTGGTACGGGAAACCAGCGCAGGCAATGGCCAGAAAGCCGGCTGTCAGCATGGCCGTCCAGGCGGCGCGGTCCGTGAGCAGCGGAATCACGATGGCGATGAAGGTAAGCGTGCCGGCAAATTCAAGCGACCAGCCGGCTGGAATCTCGCTGCCAAGCACTACCCCGACGATGCAGGCGGCCTGCCAGACCGCCCACAGACCGAATCCGCAACCGAACAAGAACCAGTGCCGATGGGTTGCCTCGGCGGGGCTCGCAAACCGCGTGAGGGCGGCTGCATAAGCTTCGTCGGTCAACAAGTAGGCGAGCACCACCTTCCACCGCATCGACAGGGGTCGCAGCGGCAATGCCAATGCGGCCGAGTAGAGGGCGTGGCGCAGGTTGATCACCGCAACCGACAGGACGATCAACCCGGCAGGTGTGCCGAGCGTGACCAGTTGGGTGATCAAGAGTTGCGCGGACCCTGCGAAGACGATGACGGAGGTGGCGATGGCCAATGCCGGAGGGATGCCTGCCTTGACGGCCAGTACGCCGTACACCAGTCCGAATGGAATCGCCCCGAGCAGCAACGGCACCACCGCGACCAGGCCTGCACCGAACTCCGCTGCTGCCGGTCTGATGGCGCGCCCCCTGTCCTTCAAAACGTCAGGCCGCCAGGCGGGGCGGCCCGGCGTTCGATCCGATCGAGCAGGCGCAGCAGAGACGTGAATGCGGAATACCGCTCGCAGACACTGCGCACGTAGCGCGACACCAGGGGCAGGTCCTTCAAGTAGCCGTCCTTGCCGTCACGGTGGTAGAGACGCGCAAAGATGCCCAACACCTTGAGATGGCGCTGCAAGCCCATCCATTCGAAGTCCCGGTAAAAGTCCCCGAATGCCGGATTGACCGGGAGGCCGGCACTTCGGGCGGCTTCCCAGTAACGGATTGCCCAGTCCAGTACACGCTCTTCCGGCCACTCGATGTAGGCGTCGCGCAGCAATGACACCAGGTCGTAGGTGATCGGCCCGTTCACGGCGTCCTGAAAATCGAGCACACCGGGATTGGGCTGGCTCACCATCAGATTGCGCGAATGAAAGTCACGATGCACGGCGACGCGCGGTTGGGCCAGATTGTTGGCCAGCAGGTGCTCGAATGCCTGCTGCAGCGTCTGCTGATCGCCGTCTGAAAGGATACAGGCTTGATGACGCGTGACGTACCAGTCCGGGAATAGCGCCAGCTCCCGTGCGAGCATGGGACGGTCGTACGCGGGTAGCGTACTGGCTTCCGTGTCCGACTGCATGCGCACCAGCGTATCCAGCGCGTGCCGATACAGCACATCCGCGGCCTCGGGTTCGGCGTGGAGTCGGGCGAGATAGGTGGTGTTGCCAAGATCCGAAAGGAGCAGGAAGCCTTGTGAGAGCTCCTCTGCAATGACCATTGGAACGTGAATCCTTGCTGCCGCCAGCAAGCGGGCCACAGTGACAAAGGGACGGCAGTCCTCCTGCGGAGGAGGCGCATCCATCGCGATCAGGGATGCGGAACCATCGGCAAAGGTCAGTCTGAAATAGCGGCGAAAACTGGCATCACTGGACGCCGGACTGAGGGTGAACTGCCGACCGGGCAACACGCCCTGCAGCCAGGATTCAAGGAGGTGGTAGCGTTCCACTGCGTGACGGTTGGCCGGCTGACTTGAGGCGCTGCCAGCAAAGGGGATGGACGTGGGCTGAACGGCGGGTGAGCCGGGAGGGGTGGACTATAATTCTCCGAGTCATTCTAGCGGATTCGACCTACGCTCGTTGCTGCGCGCAGCGTGGCCACCTTGACATATGAGGCGCAAGTCTTCCGGAACGTATTCGGCGTGGTTCGCATGGCGGCTGGTCATTGCGGGCGCGGGTTTTGGCTCGGCTGGCATGGCCTTGGCGAATGAATCAGCGCATCCAGAGCAGTTTGCTCCCCTGATGACGGCGCCCACCGTGACTTACGTGATCGCTGCGGTTACCGAGGAGCGTTCCGTTGTGCAGCCGGCGGCGCCTGAACCCCTTCGTACCGTTCCGGCACCGGTGATGACGGTCCCGTCGGTAACCTATCTGTTGGCGTCTGCGGCTGAACGCACGAACGCGCTGCCCGTCACCGACGTGCCAGCGTCAGTCTCTGCAGCTGAGGCGGCGTCCGGAGACCAAAGGGTGCGAGAGGGCGAAGTGTTGCCGGATGCGCCAATCGGAGTGACGCAGCAGCAATCAGCGGGCGCGCGGCCGGACCTTTTGGTTCTCAGGGCAGATGAGCGTATTGCCGTGGACCGACCGTCGGCTGATCCGGTGCCGGCGTTCGTCCAGGGGCTGAAGATCAGTGGCGAAACCGGCAAATTGACGGTGATCGAGGGAGATGCCGAGCTGCGCAAGCGCGGGACGAATATCAAGGCGGACCGCATTACCTACCAGGCCGTCGAAGATCAACTTGCGGCGCAGGGAAATGTGCGGGTGTACAAGGAAGGCGATCTGTTCACCGGCACTGCACTGGACTTGAAGCTTGACGCCCAGACCGGCGTTTTTCTCAAGGCCGAGTACCTGCTGGCGAACAACAGGGCTCGCGGTGGCGCCGAGCGGCTGGAGTTTTTGGGCAATGATCGCTATCGGGCCGACGATGCCGTCTACACAACGTGCGGCCCAGGCAACGATGACTGGTACCTGCAGGTGAAGGAGTTGAAGCTTGACTACGGTCGCGACGTCGGCGAAGTGGATGACGCCAAGTTGATGTTCAAGGGGATGAACATCCTTTCACTGCCGAGTATGAGTTTTGCGCTCAACGCCAAACGCAAGTCCGGCTTTCTGACGCCCTCCTTTGGCAGCACGATCCAGAGCGGGCAGGAACTGTCCATCCCGTATTACCTCAACATCGCGCCAAACCGCGATCTGACCATCACGCCGCGGTTCATGACCAAGCGCGGCCTGCAAACCAGTTTCAATGCACGTTACATGGGTGAGGGATATCAGGGCGAAGGGCGGCTGGAGTGGCTGCCCGAGGACCGCATCACCAAGACCAACCGCAATGGTTTCAGTTTGCTGCATCGGCAGACTCACGGCCCATGGTCGGGGTTGCTGAACGTCAACAAGGTCTCTGACGATACCTATTTTACCGATCTGTCTAGCCGCATTACAGCGACTTCCCAGCGCACGCTTGCAAGAGAGGGGACGCTGAACTATGTCGCGCCCTACTACAGTGTGGGCCTGCGCACGCAGTCGTTCCAGATTCTGCAGGACCCGATCACGCCCATTGTGATCCCCTATCACCGCGTACCTCAACTGACCCTCAACTCGCGCACCTTTGATGCCGGCGGCTTCGATATCAATCTTGCCAATGAATTCACGCGGTTTACCCACCCCTCTCTGGTCATGGGCAACCGTCTGGTGGTGAACCCCAGCGTGAGCTATCCGCTGCTTTCCGCTGGCGCTTTCCTGACCCCCAAGCTGTCCCTGCACACGACGAAGTATTTCCTGCAACAGAATGCGGCGGGAACGCCGGATAGCTTCACCCGCACGGTGCCGTTGTTCAGTGTCGACGGTGGGCTCGTGTTCGAGCGCCCCGCGTCGCTGCTTGGGCAGAGTTACACACAGACACTCGAGCCGCGGGTGATGTATTTGCGTGTGCCTGACCGTGAGCAGACGCGTATCCCGGTGTTTGATTCAGGACTGCCGGACTTGAACTTTGCCCAGATTTTTTCCGAGAACCTGTATTCGGGCCAGGATCGCATCGCAGATGCGAACCAGATCACGTTCGGGGTCACCTCCCGCTTCATCGGAACTGATAAGCTGAACGAACGCCTGCGGTTTGCCGTTGCGCAGCGCTACTACTTCACCAACCAGAAGGTGACACTCCCCGGGGAAACGCCGCGGACAGACCGCACCAGCGATACGCTGGCTTCGGTATCGGGCGAGATAGCACCCAAACTGACTCTGGAAACCGCGTTGCAGTACAACGGCAATCAGCGCGAGGTGCGCAGGGTAAGCCACGGCGTGCGTTGGTCCCCCGAACCGGGCAAGACTGTGTCGGCAGCCTATCGGTACCGGCGCGACCTGCTGGAACAAGTGGATGTGGCAGGTCAGTGGCGTTTCCCCGGCAAGTGGTCGGGCGTCGCGCGTTACAACTACTCTTTGCGCGACAACAAGCTGGTGGAGAGTTTGGCCGGCGTCGAGTACGATGGTGAGTGCTGGGTCGGGCGCATCGTGTTTCAGCGTTTCGCTACTTCCTCGCAGCGCGCCTCGACCTCGATATTCTTCCAGATCGAGTTGAACGGATTATCCCGCCTGGGGTCCAATCCAATTGATGCCTTGCGCCGCAATATCCCCGGCTACACCAAGCTGAACGAGAATCAGCTGCCCGCACCCAGAACCATGGATCGGTACGAATGACATGATGCTTTATCGAAATGGTGCGAGCCTTCTGGCCGCGTTGCTTTGCCTGATGCCGTGCCTGCCGGCGTTGGCACAGGCGGACAAGCTCACCCCGGGGTTGTCGACACAGCCGCGCACACGCGTGATCCTCGCTGACCGGATCGTGGCAGTGGTCAACGATGACATCGTCACCCTGCGCGAACTGGAAGAGCGCATTCGCATCGTGAAGGGGCAGCTGGGCAGGCAGAACGTCGCACTGCCGCCGGACGATGTCCTGCAAGCCCAGGTGCTGGAGCGGGTGATCGTGGATCGGGCGCAGCTGCATTTCGCCCGCGAGATCGGTTTGCGTGTGGATGACAACCAGCTCGATCGTGCCGTCGCAAGGATCGCGGAAGAGAATCGCATGACGCCCGCCCAGTTTCGCGACGCGGTGGAGCGCGATGGCGTCCCGTTCAATCGTTTCCGCGAAGACATCCGCCTCGACATTCTGATCAACCGGTTGCGCCAGAATGAAGTCGAAAGCAAGATTGTCATCAACGAAGGCGAGATCGACAACTTCCTCGCCCAGGACAAGGCGGCCACCACCGAGCAGGAAATCAATCTTGGCCACATTCTCGTGCGGGTGCCCGAGAGTGCCACACCCGACCAGATCGAGGCGCGGCGCAAGCGCGCTGAAGAGGCGCTGGCGCAGTTGCGTGCTGGTGCCGAATTCGGCAAGGTGTCCGCGAGTTTCTCCGACTCGCCGGAAGCATTGACCGGTGGGGCACTGGGCATGCGCCCTCTGGATCGTCTGCCCCAGCTGTTCGTGGACGCAGTGGCCCGCCTGCGCAAGGACGAGGTGTCGGCGATCGTCCGCAGTCCCAATGGCTTTCACATCCTCAAGGTCATCGAGCGCCGTAGCGGGGATACCAAGGTGAGCGTACAGCAAACCAAGGCCCGGCACATCCTGATTCGTCCGAGCGAAATCGTCTCGCAGGATCAGGCGCGCCGGCGCCTTGTCGAGTTGCGTGAGCGCCTCGCCAACAAGGCTGCCGACTTTTGCGATCTGGCGCGGCAGTTTTCCGCCGACGGCAGCGCCTCGCGCTGCGGCGATCTGGGCACCATCTATCCCGGGGATACCGTGCCCGAATTTGAGCAGGCCATGAATGCTCTCGCGCCCGGCGAATTGAGTCAGCCGGTGCAAACGCAGTTTGGCTGGCATCTGATTCAGGTGATGGAGCGCGGTGCCGGAGGCTTGAGCGTGGAGCGGGAGCGGCAGGCCGCACGCCAGGCCCTGCGTGAACGCAAGGCCGATGAGGCCTATCAGGAGTGGCTGCGCCAGCTGCGTGATCGCGCGTTTGTCGAGTATCGGCTGGAAGACCGGTAATGGCAGTGCAGCGCCCGGTCATCGCGATTACCACCGGGGAGCCCGCAGGAATCGGCCCGGACATTGCCCTGATGTTGGTGCAGCGGCGGCAGCTGTGGCGCGGTTGTTCCGTCGTGCTGGTCGGGGATGCGAACCTGTTGCAGACTCGAGCGCGCCGCCTGGGTCTGAATGTTGACGCGCTCTTCGAGGGGATTGAGTTCGGTCACGTGCCCCTGCGCGCCAGGGTGCGCCCGGGGCATCTTGACCCTGCCAATGCGTGCTACGTACTCGCGACGCTCGATGCTGCGATCGCGGGCTGCCAGTCTGGTGCGTTTTCCGCGATGGTGACGGCACCGATCCACAAGGGGGTCATCAACGAGGGCTTGCCGCACCCGACGCCCACTTTTACCGGGCATACCGAGTACCTTGCCGAGAAAACCGGTAGCAGTCGTGTGGTCATGCTGCTGGTTGGCCCGCGCGCTGCAACCGCGGCCGGAACGCGCGGCACGGTTCCCTTGCGTGTTGCCCTGGCGACGACGCACCTGCCTCTGGCTGCGGTGCCGGCTGCGCTCACCAAGACCATGCTCAAGGAGACTCTGCTGGTTCTTGAAAATGACCTGCGCGAGAAGTTCGGTCTGCCGCGCCCGCGCATTCTGGTAGCCGGGTTGAATCCGCATGCCGGCGAAGGCGGCTACCTGGGCACCGAGGAGATCAGGACGATTGCTCCGGTCATCGACGCTTTGCGCCGTCAAGGCATGCGCGTCGGCGGACCTTTCCCGGCCGATACCCTATTCACGCCGCATGTGCTCGACCGGGGCGATGCGGTACTGGCCATGTACCACGACCAAGGCTTGCCGGTACTCAAGCATGCCTCGTTCGGCCAAGGGGTCAACGTCACGCTGGGCTTGCCGCTGATTCGCACGTCGGTGGACCATGGCACGGCGCTGGATCTGGCTGCGTCCCTCGGGCGGGTGCGGACAGCGGATGCGGGCAGTTTGGCCGCAGCTTTTATCCTTGCGCGGCAGCTGGTGGCAACTGCTTCCTCAGGCAAACAACGCCGCTCCAGCCCAGGCTCAGCACGCAAAACAGGATAAGCGGCAGGTTGCCGCCGAGTGCGTAGGGTGTCATTCCGCTGCGGCCTTGCACACGGGTATCAAGGGCACCGGTGGTGAAGAACGGCAGCGTATCGATGATACGGCCGTCGTAGTCAATCGCAGCCGTCGCGCCGGTGTTGGTGGCACGGAGCATCGGTCTGCCGGCCTCGATCGCACGCATTCTGCTGGCCTGCAGATGCTGGTGGGGGGCGAGCGAGTCGCCAAACCATGCAAGGTTGGAGATATTCGCCAGAATGGTCGCTGCCGGCAAGGCGGCAATGATTTCCTCTCCAAACAGATCTTCGTAGCAGATATTGACGGCAATCTGCTGGCCTGCCACCTGAATCGGCGTCTGGCCCGGCGCACCTCTTGAGAAATCCCCGAGCGGGATTTTCATCAACTCGACAAACCAGCGAAACCCGAACGGAATGAATTCGCCGAACGGCACCAGGTGCGACTTGTCATATCCCTGTCCCGCTTCCAGGCCGAGCGAAACGGCACTGTTGAAGTAGGGCGCCACGGTGCGGGTGCCCCGTGCCGTGGCATCTTCGGGAAGTACCGGTCCGGTACGCGGAACGCCCGTGATCAGGGTCGCGCCTTGCCGGCGCGCCAGCAGGTCGAAGCGGTCGAGCACTTCACGTGGAATTGCATGCAGCATCCGGGGCAGAGCCGTTTCCGGGAGCAGGATCAAGTGCGCCGGTGGCCCTTCCGACAGCCCAAGGTAACGTTCGACCGTGGACTCGAATCTTCCCGGAATGAATTTCAGATCCTGGGGAATGTTGCCCTGGACCAGGCGGACTTGCAGCGGTACCCCGGCAGGTACGGTCCAGGCCATCGATTTGAGCCAGTGGCCACCCAGCATGGCCATGCCAAGGGTTCCCAAGATGACGATGCGTTGCCGTGTGGAACCGGTTCCATGGCCCAAGGCAAGCAAGCCGCCGAGCAGGGCCGCCAGATACGTCATCCCGAATACGCCAGCCAGCGGTGCGATACCAGCCAGCGGCCCGTCTGTATAGGCGTACCCGGGACCGATCCAGGGGAAGCCGGTAAAGACCCAACTGCGCAACCATTCGGCAACCGTGATGGATGAGGGTGCCACCACCAGCACGTGGCACCAGACCGGTGCGGCGATGCGCGACTGCACCCAGCCGGCCAGTGCCCAATAGGCGGCCAGGATGGTGGCGAACAACAGCGTGGCCAGCCCTGCGACGGGTGCCGGCATGCCGCCAATATCGTGCATGCTCACATAGACCCACGATACGCCGGCACCAAACCATCCCACCGCGAACACAAACCCGGCCAGTGCGGCCCGGCCGGGCACGAGCATGCGCCAATGGTGCAACAAAACCGCCAGCAGCAGGGGCTGGAGCCACCAGGCGCCGAACGGAGCGAAGGTCAGGACCATGGCCATTCCAGCCGCCAGCGTGGCGGTCCAGCGAACCAATGGCCGTGAAATGGTCAAGCGGCTTCGGCTGTTACCAGACGTTCGACCCGCAAGATATGGATCTGGCGGCTGTCTGCACGCAACACCTGGAATTTGAAGCCCTGAATCGTCACCACTTCGCCACGCTTGGGTACGCGTCCGATGCGATGGACTACGAGTCCGCCGACGGTGTCGGCGTCCTGTTCCGGCAGTGCCGCGTGGAAATGCTGGTTGAAATCGGCAATCTCGGTCAGCGCACGCACGCGGAACTTGCCGTCCTTGTCCGCCAGGATATTGTCTTCCGCTTCGTCGAAATCAAACTCGTCGTCGATCTCGCCGACGATCTGCTCGAGTACGTCCTCGATGGTGACCAGGCCGGACACTCCCCCGTATTCATCGACGACAATCGCGATGTGGTTGCGGTTGGCACGGAACTGGCGAAGCAAGTCGTTCAGGCGCTTCGATTCCGGAATGAAGACCGCCGGCCGCAGGATTTCACGAATGCGCAGGTCTTCGCCGGCGTAGATGCGCAAGAGATCCTTGGCGAGCAGAATGCCGATGATCTCGTCCCGCGTCCCCTCGGTGACCGGGAACCGGGAGTGTGCGGTGTGGATCACGAAAGGCAGGAATTTTTCCGGCGGATCATTGATGTCGATCAGGTCCATCTGCGCGCGCGGCACCATGATGTCGCGTGCCGCCAATTCGGAGGTTTGCATCACGCCCTCCATCATCGCCAGCGCTTCGGCATCCAGCAGGTTGCGCTCGCGAGCGGAGTGCAACAGATCAATCAGTTGCCCGCGGTCTTCCGGTTCACGCATCAGGAGCGCGGACAGGCGCTCAAACAGGCTGGGCTTGGAATGCGGGGGTTCTGGCGAAGGGTCGTCCATAAAGCGCTGGCGGCTAAAGTCCGGTCAAAACAGGAAAGAGAAAACGAGTTGCTGCCTGCATCTTGTCTTTCATGTTTCCGATTCGGCAATGCGGTATAGCCTGTTCCCTGACTTGGGCCTGCGGCACATCTGAATCCTGTGCGATTCAGGCGCCGGTGGCAACAAGATAGGGATTTGCGATGCCCAGTTTACCCAAGATTGCAACCTCACGCGCCTCCATGCGCGTCGCTTCCCGCGCCTGTTCATGGTCGTATCCACAGGCATGAAGGACCCCGTGAATCGTCAGGTGTGCATAGTGGGCGGCGACCGGCTTGCCCTGCTGGCGCGCTTCGGCAGAGACGACCGGCGCGCACAGGACAATGTCGGCCTCGACCGGCGATGCCTGATAGGCAAAGGTGAGCACGTTGGTGGCGTAGTCCTTGTTGCGGAATTGCCGATTGAGCCTGCGGCCCTCGGCACGATTGACGATGCGCAGCGTCAGGCGGGCGCTATCGGGAGCACAAGCGCGCAGCCACGTGCGCAAGGTCGCTGGCGCCGGGATGCCGGGGAGGCGGCTTGCCACCTGAATCTGCAGGTGCAGCATCAGCGCCGTGCAAGTGCATGCGCCGGAGCCCGGCCTGGCTGGCGCAGCAGCGTATCGACAACATCGCTGCGGCCTTCCTGAGGTTCCCGCGCCGAATGTGCTTCGTAGGCGGCGACGATGCGTCCCACCAGCGGGTGGCGCACCACATCGTCTGAGACAAATCGCGTGAACGCAATGCCGCGCACATCACGCAGGATCTGCTCGGCCTCGTTGAGGCCGCTTTTGGTCCCGCGCGGCAAATCGATCTGGGTCGGATCGCCGGTGACGACGGCCTTGGCGCCAAAGCCCATGCGCGTCAGGAACATCTTCATTTGTTCCGGCGTCGTGTTTTGCGCTTCATCCAGGATGATGAACGAATGGTTTAGCGTGCGGCCACGCATGTAGGCCAGCGGTGCGATTTCGATAGCGCCCTTCTCGAACATCTTGCCGACCTTGTCGAAGCCCATCAGGTCGTACAGCGCGTCATACAGGGGACGCAAGTACGGATCCACCTTCTGGGCCAGATCTCCGGGCAGAAACCCGAGTCGCTCCCCGGCCTCCACCGCCGGTCGGACCAGGACGATGCGCTTGACGGCGTCGCGTTCCAGTGCGTCTACCGCGCAGGCCACGGCCAGGTAGGTCTTGCCGGTACCTGCCGGGCCAATGCCGAAGGTGATGTCGTGCCCGAGAATCTGCTCCAGGTACAACCGCTGATTCGGGGTGCGGCCAGCCAGGTCGCGCTTGCGCGTCATCAGCACCGGCGCGCCTTCCGGCAACGGGCCATCCCCGCTGGCCAGGTGACCGGCCACGCCGAGCTGGATGTCGTCAATCTCCAATGGCTTCGCCGCCTTGGCGTAAAACGTCTCCAGCAGATCGGCGGCGCGCTCTACTTCGGTACGCGGGCCCTTGATGCTGATACGGGCGCCACGTCGGGTAATGGTGACGTCCAGCGCCGCTTCCACCTGACGCAGGTTGCCGTCGAGCGGCCCACACAGGTTGGCCAGGCGCTTGTTGTCCAGCGGCTCGAAGTGTAGCTGGGCGGAATGGGGCTTGGTCTGCATCTGCCGGAGTCTACGCTGCAACTCGCAGTTCACCACGCAGCGAATGTGGCAGCGCCGAGGTGATCACCACATCGGCGAATTGCCCGATCAGGCGCTCGGCCGGTGCGCCGGGCGCCGCGAAGTTGACCACGCGGTTGTTTTCGGTACGCCCCGAGAACTCGCTGGCGTCCTTGCGCGCGTGGCCTTCGACCAGGACCCGTTGCGTGGTGCCGACCATGGCCTGACTGATCGCCGTCTGTTGCAGTTCGATCGCTTTCTGCAGGCGTGCCAGGCGTTTCAGCTTGACCTCCTGCGGGGTGTCATCGTGCAGGTCGGCGGCGGGTGTACCCGGGCGCCGGCTGTAGACGAAGCTGAACGATCCGTCGAAGCCGACCTCTTCGATCAGGCGCATGGTCTGCTCAAAATCGGCCTCGGTTTCGCCAGGAAAGCCGACAATGAAGTCCGATGTGACCGAAAGATTCGGGCGCACGGTGCGCAGTTTGCGCAGGATGGATTTGAATTCCAGCGTCGTGTAGCCGCGTTTCATGGCGGCCAGCGTCCGATCGCAGCCGGACTGCACCGGCAAGTGCAAGTGGGAGACCAGCTTGGGCACACGCGCATACACGTCAATGAGACGCTGCGTCATTTCCTTCGGATGCGAGGTGGTGTAGCGGATCCGCTCGATGCCGGGCACCTCTGCCACGTATTCGATCAGCATGGCGAAGTCGGCGATGTCGCCGTCGCTGGTGCTGCCGCGGTAGGCGTTGACGTTCTGGCCGAGCAGCGTCACTTCCTTGACGCCCTGTTCGGCCAGGCCGGCAATTTCGGTCAGTACATCCTCAAAGCCGCGCGAGACTTCCTCGCCCCGGGTGTACGGCACCACGCAAAACGCGCAGTACTTGCTGCACCCCTCCATGATTGACACGAAGGCCGATGCGCCGGTGACGCGCGCCGGCGGCAGATGGTCGAACTTCTCGATCTCGGGAAACGAGATGTCGACCTGCGGCTTGCCGGTGGCGCGGCGCCGTGCCAACAGCTCCGGCAGGCGATGCAGGGTCTGTGGCCCGAACACCACGTCCACGTAAGGCGCGCGCGCAATGATCGCCGCCCCCTCCTGGCTGGCGACGCAGCCGCCGACACCGATCATCAGATTCGGGTTGAGTGCCTTCAGGGCACGCGCCCGGCCCAGGTCCGAGAACACCTTCTCCTGCGCCTTCTCGCGCACCGAGCAGGTGTTGAAGAGAATCACGTCGGCATCCTCCGGCGTGCTGGTGGACTCGACCCCGTCGGCAGCGTGCAGCACGTCTGCCATCTTGTCCGAGTCGTACTCGTTCATCTGGCAGCCAAAGGTCTTGATGTAGAGCTTCTTGGCGGGTGTCATGGCAGGAGGCCGCGGTATAAGCGGTGCTGCGAGGGTGGAAGTCGAGGTGGGGGCTACTGCTTTTCTGCAGGGTCGGGCTGGGCGATCTCGGCTTGCGTCAGAAGCCAGATGCCGATCACACTGCCGGTGGTGTCCTCCAGCAGATATCTGGCGGTCGCCACACCACTGAGGCTGCCGGACATGACCAGCAGATTGTTCTGGTTGTAGATGCGCAGGCCAGGTGCCATCGGGACAGCCTTGCCTTCAATCAGGACGGTGCGCGACGTGCTGTCGAACGTGATGTCGGCGCGCTTGGCCTTGGCCGGGATCGGGATCAGGCGGCCCTGCGCATGGACGCCGGCAACCAGGGTGGCGGCTGCCAGCAAACCTGCCAAACCGTAGAGGATCCGTCGCATCATGGTTGTGGCCCGTCAGGAAAATTGGTGGCGATTCAGGGATTCGAACCCCGGACCCGCGGATTATGATTCCGTTGCTCTAACCGACTGAGCTAAATCGCCGAGTTTTGCGACATTTTTGCCACGAAAAATGCGCAAGGGCGCGCATTATCGCGAATTTAGGGAGGTTTAGTCAAACCCTCCGCGACGCAAAAGCAACGCCATTTTAGCATGCGAAATCCGCTCTTGCGACGCAAAATGCAATGTCATTGGTGTAAGCATTTATTTAACAAAATCAACGATAAAAAGTGCTTTTCGAGCATAGTGCGATGCAGCAAAATTAGGTATCATGAGGCTCAATGCGGGAGGGAGCTCGCAAAGCACAAAAGGTACTGAAAATGAAGATTTGTGTCGTGGGGGCAGGTTCGATCGGCGGTTTGTTGGGCGTCAGGCTGGCGCTGGCAGGGCATGATGTCACGCTGATTGCGCGTGGCGCCAACCTGGCAGCGATTCGCGCCAATGGCATGAAGCTGATCATGCATGACGGGCAGGAGCTGGTCGCCAGCAACGTCAAATCGACCGACCAGATTCGCGAGGCGGGGGTACAGGATCTGGTCATCCTCGGCATGAAAGCGCACCAGGTCGAACCGGTGGTCGATGATCTGGCCAGCCTCAACCATGACGACACCATCATCCTGCCGATGCAGAACGGTATTCCGTGGTGGTATTTTCAGCGCCAGGGCGGCTTGCATGAAGGCAAGACCGTCGCCTCGGTGGATCCGAGTGGCAAGGTCGCATCCACCATTGACCCGAAGCGCATCATCGGCTGCGTGGTCTACCCGGCTGCCGAGATCGCGGCGCCCGGTGTGATCCATCACATTGAAGGTGAGCGTTTTCCCGTCGGCGAACTGGATGCATCGATGGGCGGCCTGGAGAGTGAGCGCGTCAAGATGGTGTCCGAGGTTCTCACCGGCGCCGGATTCAAGTCACCGATCCTGCCGTCGGTGCGCTCCGAAATCTGGTTGAAGCTGTGGGGCAACCTTACCTTCAACCCGATCTCCGCGCTGACGCACTCGACGCTGGTCGATATCTGCCAGTACCCGCTCACGCGCGACCTCGCCCGCAACATGATGAAAGAGGCGCAGGATGTGGCTGCCAAGCTCGGTGTGGCGTTTCGCGTCGATATCGACCGCCGCATCGCCGGCGCAGAGAAAGTCGGCAAGCACAAGACCTCGATGCTGCAGGATGTCGAGGCCGGGCGTGACCCGGAGATCGATGCGCTGGTTGGCGCCGTGATCGAACTGGGCCAGACCGTCGGCGTGCCGACGCCGCACATCGAAGCTGTCTATGCCATGGTCAAGCTGCTGGGCCGCACGATGAAGGAAGAGAAGCTCTACATCAAGGGACACCCGATTCCCTGAGCGGCACCGGTACGTTCGCGGTAGCGCTTGCGGGTGGCGCAGCGGGTTGCCCGCAGGCGCCCGGGACGCATCATCCGTGGCACACTGCGGGCCAGCGCAAGAGCGGAAGGAGCGACCATGTTCGGCGTCAAGGATTACTGGGCCTTTGTGATTGCAGTGATCGTGTTCCTGGCCATCCCGGGGCCCGGCAATCTGGCCATCATTACATCGACAAGCAAGGGCCGCATCATCGGCGGCCTGGCAGCCACCTTCGGCGTGATCGCCGGCGACCAGGTGCTGATGTGGCTGGCCGTGGCAGGTGTGGCGGCGCTGCTGGTGGCCCATCCGGCCCTGTTTGCCATCGTCCAGTATGCGGGCGCGGCCTACCTGGCCTACCTCGGCGTACGCATGGTGCTGGCCAAACCGGGCGATGCACCGATTCTGAAGATGGAAGCGCGCCGCTACTTTCGCCAGAGCATGCTGATCACGCTGCTCAACCCGAAGGCGATCGTGTTCTACATGGCTTTCTTTCCGCTGTTTGTCGACCCGGCACGCCACCAGGGCATGACCACCTTCGCGGTGATGGCGGTGACCATCGCTTGCCTCACGTTTCTTTATTGTGTCGTCGTGATCGGCATCGTGCACTTTGCCGCCGAGCGCGTGCGCACCAGCCCGCGCATGACTGCCTGGCTCAATCGCATCGCCGGTACCATGCTGGTGGCCTTCGGCGTCAAGCTTGCGGTCGGCAAATAGGGTTTGGTTTTCCTCCGCAATGCCCGCAGGAATGGCGCCAGGAGCCATTCCTGCGCCTGATGCCCCGCGCGGACAGGCACCTCGGACGCGATCCCGACGCTTCAGTTAATCTCCACTCCATGCCAGCGCAAACGACCTCGCAAGCCACGCAACCGGACGTCATCGTCGTCGGTGCCGGATTGGCCGGGCTGTCCCTCGCCCTGGCGCTGACGGCGCAGGGCCGCCGCGTGCTGGTGCTGGACGCGAAGCCCGCTCCGGATTTGCCACCTGCAGGTGATCCGTTCGACCAGCGCATCTACGCCATCAGCCCCGCTGGTGCCGCTTGGCTGCAGTCGGTGCGTGTATGGCAGGCGCTGGACGCCGCGCGCCTTACCCCGGTGTACGACATGCAGATTCACGGCGATGCCGCGGCGCTGCCGCTGACCGGACAGGCCGCGCCGGGATTGCATCTGTCTGCGTACCAGGCGGGCGTAGCGGCGTTGTGCACCATCGTCGAAGAACGCGAAATGCTGCGCGTCCTTTCAGCGGCCGCCGGCTTCGCGCCGGGCCTTTCGATCTGGCGGCCGGTTAAGGCCGTCGGGCTGCAGCGCGATGACGCATCTGCCACGCTGGAGCTGGCAGACGGCCGCAAGGTGAGTGCGCCGCTGCTGGTGGCCGCTGACGGCGCCCAATCCTGGGTGCGCGAAGCCGCCGGCATTGGCACCGATGATGTCGATTATGAACAAACTGCCGTTGTTGCCAATTTCATGACGGAAAAGCCGCACTGGAACCAGGCGACCCAGTGGTTCCGCCAGGAAGCCACGGCCGGCACCGGCAGCATCCTGGCGTGGTTGCCGCTCCCCGGTCATCGTGTGTCGATGGTCTGGTCTGCACCGACGGCGCTGGCCGGGGAACTGATGGGTCTGCCCGCGCAGGAACTTGCAGACCGCGTCGCCGCAGCCGGGGCAGGCATGCTTGGCCGCTTCACGCCGGCAGGTGCGGCCGCGTCCTTTCCCTTGCGCAATCGCCGTGCACGGCAGCTGATTGCCTCCCGCGTGGTGCTGATCGGCGATGCCGCCCATGTGGTGCATCCGCTGGCAGGACAGGGCCTCAATCTGGGGTTTGGTGATTGCGCCGAACTGGCGCGGGTGCTGGCCGGTGCGCGCGATCCGGGGGATCACCTCACGCTGCGGCGCTACGAGCGGGCGCGCAAAGCCGCTATACTGGAAATGCACGCACTGACACACGGTTTGCAGCGCCTTTTTTCCAGCCAGGCGCCGGCCATCCAGGCGTTGCGCAACTTCGGATTGAACTTAACCGGTCAAACTCCCGTCCTATCCAGAATGCTGGCGCGGCATGCCACCCGTACCCTGGTTTGAATCTGCCGCGACACGCCGCGTTGCCGTTTCCCCGAGACCGATCTTCCCCGCCTTTGTCCATCCCTTGCCATGAACGTTGCCATGACAACCTCCCGCCTCCTCGCAGTCCTCGCCATGGCGATGTCCCTTCTTCTGTCCGGTGCCCAGGCCCAGGACCAGAAAATGGGCGAAACCGAACTGAAGATCAAGCAGATCCTGGAATCGCGCCTGCGCCCCGGCACCAAGGTCGATGGTGTGGTCAAGACACCGTACTGGGGCTTGTACGAGGCGCGCATCGGCACCGAAATCATCTACACCGATCCGAAGGTCGAGTTCCTCTTTGCCGGCAGCGTGCTCGATGCCAAGACCATGGACAACCTGACCGAAGAGCGCATCAACCAGCTCTCGGCCATCAAGTGGGAAGAGCTGCCGCTGGCCAACGCCCTCAAGCAGGTCAATGGCACCGGCAAGCGCCAGATTGCCTACTTCGCCGATCCGAACTGCGGCTATTGCAAGCGCTTCGAGCAGCAGGCGCTGGCGCAGCTCAAGGACACCACCATCCACATCTTCATCTATCCGATCCTGTCGCCCGATTCCACCGCCAAGGCCAAGTCGGTGTGGTGCTCCAAGGACAAGCTGAAAACCTGGAACGACTGGATGATCAAGGGCCAGGCGCCTACCGCGTCAGGCAACTGCGACAACCCGATCGACGCCAACCGGGCACTGGGCGAGCGCATGAACGTGCGCGCCACCCCCACCGTGTTCCTGATGAACGGGCAGAAGGTACCGGGCGCGATTCCCCTGGCCCAGCTTGAAAAGCTGGTGGCCGAAGGCTCGCCGAAGTAACTGATTCGGCCGTCCGGCTGTACCCACCTGATTCCGGAGTCGACGTGACGCAAGACGAATTGAAGCAGCGCGTGGCCGCAGCCGCCATCCGCTACGTGGAAGCCTGCGCCGATGCGAACAGTGCGCCGATCATCGGCGTCGGTTCCGGCTCCACCGCCAACTTCTTCATTGACGAACTGGCGAAGATCAAGCACCGCATCGGCGGTACCGTGGCAAGTTCGGTGAAGTCGGCCGAGCGCCTGGCAGGGCACGGCATTCCGGTGCTGGACCTGAACGACGTCAGCGCCATTCCGGTCTATGTCGATGGTGCCGACGAAATCAACGCGCGCATGCACATGATCAAGGGCGGCGGCGGGGCGTTGACGCGCGAGAAGATCGTCGCCGCTGCGTCCGACCAGTTCATCTGCATTTGCGACGAATCCAAACTCGTCACCACGCTCGGCAGGTTTCCGCTGCCGGTGGAAGTGATCCCGATGGCGCGCGAATATGTGGCGCGGGAACTGGCCAAACTAGGCGGCACGCCGACACTGCGCGCCGGCTTTACCACCGACAACGGCAACATCGTCCTCGATGTCGCCGGCTTCTCGATCGAGGATCCGCCGGCACTCGAAGCGGCGATCAATCAGTTGAGCGGCGTGGTCACGGTTGGCCTGTTTGCGCGTCGTCCGGCGGATGTGCTCCTGCTCGGCACGCCGGCCGGCGTCAAGGTGCTACCGTGATGCCACGGTAGATCCAGTCCACTTCGTAGAAGTTCTCGTCTCCGCGCAATGCACCCAGGTGGTTGCGCACGTCGCGTGCGCCGCCGCCGGCGTGGCACACATGGCCGAAAAAGCGCGAGGTCAGGGTGATGCGCCCGGCCCGCAGATAACGCTCCTCTTCATACAGCTTGAGCGATTCGGCCACTGGCCGGTCGCGCCGTGACAGCTTGGCCGCGAGTACCTCGCCATCCTCCATTGCCATGCAGGCGCCCTGCGCCAGATATTGCAGCGTCGGATGGGCCGCATCACCCAGCAGCGTCACATGGCCACGGGTCCAGCCCGGGTGCGGATCGCGGTCGCACATCGCCCAGGCACGCTCGGGCGAGATGAACTTGAGCGCATCGCGCACGTAGGGCACGGTGCCCTCGAAGGTGCGCAGCACCTCGTCCATGCCGCCCCAGTCAGCTTTGCCCTTTTTGAACTCCTCGCTTTCGATCACGCACACGTTGTTGAGGACGGTGCCGCCGCGCAGGCGGTACTGCACCAGGTGCAGGTTCGGGCCGGCCCACACCACCATGTCATCGATGAAGCGGCGGTCGGTCACATCGTCCAGCGGCACCACGCCACGCCGTGCGATGTGGCCGGAAACCCGTGGTTCCCCATCACCGATGATGGCCTGGCGCCCGACCGAGCGCAAGCCGTCGGCGCACACCAGGAGGTCGCCCTCGATTTCGCGGCCGTCTTCCAGCGTCACCTGCACGCGCCCCTGGCCCTGCCCATCCTGCCGGAACGACTTCAGCCCGCTGTTCACTTCCAGCGATACCAGCTCCGGCAGCGCACGGCAACCACCCAGCAAGGCCCCGTGCAGATCGCTGCGGTGGATCACCGCGTAAGGGCGGTCATACTTTTTCAGGAACTTGTCGCGCAGGTGGATGCGCGAGACCTCCTTGCCGGTCACCGCATCCTGCATGATCAGGTTGTTCGGGAAGAAGGCCGTACGCTCCATGAAATCGCGTACACCGAGCCGCTCCAGCGTCTGGAACGCATTCGGCCCCAGCTGCAGGCCGTAACCGATCTCGCCGAATTCGGCGGCACGTTCCAGCACGCGGACCTTGAATCCCTGGCGGGCCAGCGCCAGCGCGGCAGACACCCCGCCGATGCCGCCGCCTGCTATCAGAATCGTCATTGCCATGCCTTGAAAACCGTTGGTGGGAGCGCGTTTCGCCAGATCAGGTGCGCAAGAGCGTTGGTGGGAGCCATTCTTTGAGCCTTCTGACGGCGGGCGCGATTACCGCGCGCGTCTCACAGCGTGTTCTGTCCGCGGTGCCGCGTCAGGCCGGTGGCGGCACGTAACCCGAGGCGGCATCGGCGCCGCCCTCGAACAGGAACTTCTCCGCCTGTTCCATCAGGTACTTGCGTGCGCGCGGATCAGCACCCGACAGGCGGTTCTCGTTGATCAGCATGGTCTGGTGCTTGAGCCACATTTGCCACGCCTCCTTGGAGATGCCTTCCCAGATGCGTTTGCCCAGTTCGCCCGGATAGGGCGGAAAGTCCATCCCTTCGCCTTCTTTGCCCAGCTTGATGCAATTGACCATGCGTGCCACGGTGATTCTCCTGACTTAGATTTTCTTGATGAAGATCTTGGATTGACGCTGAAAGTTGTACAGCTTCTGTTTGGCCTCCGGCAGCTCGTCCAGCGAGCTCTCGACAAAGCCGTGTTCAATGAACCAGTGCGCCGTGCGCGTGGTCAGCACGAACAGGCGCTTGATGCGCGCCGCGCGTGCCTGCGATTCGATGCGGGCCAGAAGCTGCTCGCCGTAATTGTGGCCGCGAAAGGCCGGGTCCACCACGAAGCAGGCCATCTCCCCCATGCCTTCCTTGTGGAACGGGTACAGCGCGGCACAGCCGGCAATCATGTTGTCGTGCTCGAGCACGGAAAACTGGCCGATCTCGGCTTCGAGCTTCTCGCGCCCGCGGCGCACCAGCGTGCCATCGGCCTCGAGCGGTTCGATCAGCTTGAGCACGCCGCCCACATCATCGATGGTGGCCTCGCGCAGGGTTTCGAGCCGCGCCTCGGTGATCATGGTGCCCATGCCGCTGTAGGAGAACAGCTCCATCAGCAGGGCGCCGTCGACATTGCGCGGGATCAGATGGGTGCGCGCCACGCCACCCTTCGATGCCCGCACGGTGGCATCGAGCGCACGCAGGGTGTCATCGCTCATGCCGGCCAGTTCCGGTGATTGGGCCGCGGCCTTGTACAGCAGCTCGGCTTCGGCTGCCGCCAGTTCGCGCGAAATCTCCTGCGCACGCGTACGCTTGGTCTTGGCGCCGGGCAGGGGGGGCAGGCCGGAAGAATCGATCATGAAGATCAGTTTCTCGGCATCCAAGGCCACCGCCACGCTGGCGGCCACATCCTCCATCGCCAGGTTGAAAGCCTCGCCGGTAGGCGAATAGCCGATCGGCGTCATGAACACGATGTCGCCATTGTCGAGCGCATGGTGGATGGTTTCGGCGTCGACATCGCGCACGGTGCCGGCCAGCTGAAAGTCCACCCCGTCGATCACGCCGACCGGGCGCGCCGTCAGCAGGCTGCCGCTCATCAGGCGCACGCCCTCCGACTGTGCCATCGGCGTATTGGGCAGGCCGAACGAAAAACGCTGTTCGAACTCGATGCGCAGACGGCCGACCGCCTCCTTCACGCAGTCCATCACTGGCGAAGGGGTGATGCGAATGCCAAGCGCGATCTCGCTGGTGAGCCCGCGCGCTTTCAACGCCGCATCGATCTGCGGGCGCGAGCCGCACACGATCACCACGCGGATCCCCAGACTGGTGAGCAGGTTGATGTCCTGCACCATCGAATCGACGCCGCCTGATTCGACCATTTCGCCACCGAAGGCGATCACGAAGGTCTTGCCGCGAAACGCATGAATCCACGGCGCGGCCGCGCGAAACCACGAAACGAAGTTGGCAGGCTGGGGCGGGCGCATGGCGGGTGAGGGATGAAGGGGCAATTGCGGCGGAGACCAGCGGCGATTATCGCGGATTTTCCGTGCTGGCCGCACCGGTTGCAGCACCCCATGGCGTAGAATCCGCGCGCCATGCCTTATCCTCCCGACATTCAGGCCGCGCGTCGCGCGCGCCTGCCGCAGATCGACTATCCGGAGGAACTGCCGGTCTCGGGCCGGCGCGAGGAAATCGCCGCCGCGCTGCAAAAGCATCAGGTCGTGATCGTCTGTGGCGAGACCGGTTCAGGCAAGACCACCCAGCTGCCGAAAATCTGCCTGGAGATCGGGCGCGGCATCGCCGGGCTGATCGGCCACACCCAGCCACGCCGCCTGGCTGCCACTGCCACGGCCCGGCGCATTGCCGACGAACTGCACACCGAGCTGGGCGCGGCAGTCGGGTACAAGATCCGCTTTACCGAACGCGTCAGCCGCGAGGCCTACATCAAGCTGATGACCGACGGCATCCTCCTGGCCGAAACCCAGACCGATCCGCTGCTCGCCGCCTATGACACGCTGATCATCGACGAAGCGCATGAGCGCTCGCTCAACATCGATTTTCTGCTGGGCTACTTGAAGCAGTTGTGCCCGAAGCGCCCCGACCTGAAGATCATCATCACCTCGGCCACCATCGATGCGCAGCGCTTCGCCGCGCACTTCGGCACGCCAGAGGGCCCGGCCCCGGTGGTGGAAGTGTCCGGCCGCCTCTACCCGGTCGAGATCCGCTATCGGCCCTGGGGCACGCTGGAAACCGAAAGCGGTGCCGAGGATGAGCTTGAAGCCGTCATCGCCGGCGTGGACGAGGCGATCAGCGCCGGCCCGGGCGACGTGCTGGTGTTCTTCCCCGGCGAACGGGAAATCCGCGAAGCCGCCGAAGCCCTGCGCAAGCACCACTTTGCGCGCAGCGCCCAGCGCGCCCCGGAAATTCTGCCGCTCTATGCGAGGCTCTCGGGGCCCGAACAGGAGCGCGTGTTCAAGCCTTCCGGCGCCGCCCGCCGCATTGTGCTGGCCACCAATGTTGCCGAGACTTCGCTCACCGTGCCCGGCATCCGTTTCGTGGTCGATACCGGCACGGCGCGCGTCAAGCGCTACAGCTATCGCAACAAGGTCGAGCAGCTGCAGGTCGAGAAGATTGCGCAGGCGGCCGCCAACCAGCGCGCCGGCCGTTGCGGCAGGGTCGCGGCCGGCATCTGCATCCGCCTGTATGCCGAGGACGATTTCACCGCACGGCCGAAGTTCACTGATCCCGAAATCCTGCGCTCCTCGCTGGCCGGCGTGATCCTGCGCATGAAGTCGCTGCATCTGGCCGAGATCGAGTCCTTCCCCTTCATCGAACCGCCGCCGCCCAAGGCGATTGCCGATGGCTACCTGCTCTTGCAGGAGCTGGGCGCGCTCGATGAAGGCAACGTGCTGACGCGCACCGGCGTGGAACTGGCGCGGCTGCCGCTGGACCCGCGCATCGGCCGCATGATCCTGGGGGCGCGCGATACCCACGCCCTCACCGAAGTGCTGGTCATCGCCGCCGCCCTGTCGGTGCAGGACCCGCGCGACCGCCCGGCCGACAAGAAGGAAGCGGCCGACCGGGCCCACGCCAAGTTTCAGGCGGAGCGATCGGAATTCATGGGCTGGCTCAAGCTGTGGGCCTTCTTCCATGAAAGCCAGGCGGAACTGTCGCAAAGGAAACTGACTGGCGTGTGCCGGGAACACTTTTTGTCATTCAGGCGCATGCGCGAGTGGCGCGACATCCACACGCAACTTGCCACCATCGTGGCAGAGCACAAGTGGCGTACCAATGACAAGCCGGCCACCTTCGAGCAGGTGCACCGGGCCCTGCTTGCCGGCCTGTTGGGCAACATCGGCATGAAGAGCGAGACCGACGCCGCATTTAATGGTGCAAGGGGCATCAAGTTCCACGCCCACCCCGGCTCGGCGCTGGTCAAGAAAGCCGGGCGCTGGGTGATGGCCGCTGAGCTGGTCGAGACCACGCGTCTGTATGCCCGCACCCTGGCCAACATCGAACCGGTGTGGATCGAGGGTGTCGGCGCCCACCTGCTGAAGAAACTGCACACCGATCCGCACTGGGAGAAATCGCGCGGCCAGGTCATGGCGTTCGAACGCGGCGTGCTCTATGGCCTGCCGGTCTATACCCAACGGCGCATCGATTACGGCCTGATCGATGCGAAGCATGCACGTGAACTCTTCATCCGCGCCGCGCTGGTGGCGGGGCAGCTGGAGAGCCGGGCGCCGTTTTTCGTCCACAACCTAAGACAGGTGCGCGAGATCGAGGAGCTGGAGCACAAGGCGCGCCGGCCTGACGTGCTGGTCGATGACGAGCTGATCTTCGCCTTCTATGACGCGCTGGTGCCGGCCGATGTCTGCACCGCCCGCTCCTTTGACGCCTGGCGCGCCAAGGCCGAGAAAGACCATCCCAAACTGCTGTTTCTCAAACGTGCCGATCTGATGCGCCACGAAGCGGCCGGCATCACCACCGACGTGTTTCCCAAGCAGCTGGCACTGGGGGCGGGCGGCACCGCGTTTGCGCTGTCCTACCACTTCGAGCCTGGCAGCCCGCGCGACGGCGTGACTGCCACGGTGCCGGTGGCGGCACTGAACCAGATCGTCGAGTCCCGCACCGAATGGCTGGTGCCTGGCATGCGCCGCGAGAAGGTGCACGCGCTGCTCAAATCCCTGCCGCAGAAGATCCGCCGCCATTGCGTGCCGCTGCCCGATTTTGCGGCACGGTTCTGCAACGAGGTGCGGCAGACCGACGCGCCGCTGGCCCAGGCGCTGGCGCAGTTCATCCGCACCGAAACCGGCGTGGCCGTGCCGCTCGAAACCTTCCGTGCCGACACCCTGCCCGCGCACCTGGTGATGAATTTCAAGATCATCGATGAGCACGGCCGCCAGCTCGATCTGTCGCGCAATCTGGCCGAGCTGCGTGCGGCCCATCGCGCCAGCGTGGAAGCGAGCTTCGAGCGCCTCGCCGTCAAGGCCGGTCTCGCCGGTGCAGGGAGCGGCCCGGCAGCCGGGGCCGGCAGCGCCGCCGCCGGGGCAGGTGCGGGGCGCAAAGCGGGTGGTGGCCGTGTGCTGCATGCCGAATGCACCAACTGGGATTTTGGCGATCTGGAAGAGATCATCGAAGTGCACAACCTGATCGGCTACCCCGCCGTGGTGGACCATGAGACGCATGTCAACGTCGAGTTGCTCGATGCGCAGGCGGAAGCCGAGGCGGCGCACCGCAAGGGCCTGCTGCGGTTGCTGCAATTGCAGATGAAGGAACAGATCGCCGGCCTGCGCAAATCGCTGCCGCTGCGCCAGCTTGGCATGGCCTTTGTTTCCTTCGGCGGCGAGGCCGAATTGGCCCGGCAGCTCGTCGAGGCCGGCCTGGCGCGCGCCTGTCTTGCCGACCCCTTGCCGCGCAAACAGGCCGAATTCATGGCGCGGCGCAGCGATGCCAAGGTCAAGCTGGGCCTGATCACCCAGGAGATTGCCGGCCTCACGGCGCGTATCCTGGAAGAGCATGCGGCCCTGAACCGGAAGCTGGCCGGGGCCAAGGCTTTTCCCGCCGTGGTGCAGGATATCCAGGCCCAGGTGGCACGCCTGCTGCCGAAGCAGTTCATCACCGATACGCCGTATGCCCAGCTGGCGCACTTGCCGCGCTACTTCAAGGCGGCGGGGGTGCGGCTGGACAAGCTCAAGACCGATCCGGCGCGCGATGCCAGGCTCGCCACCGAGCTTGCGCCCTTGATGCACAATTACCTGCGCAAGTTCCAGGAAAATGCCAAGGCGCGCGTCAGCGATGCCCGGCTCGAAGAGTTTCGCTGGCTGCTGGAAGAACTGCGCGTTTCCCTGTTTGCGCAGGAACTGAAGACGCCCATGCCGGTCTCCGTCAAGCGCCTGCAAAAAGCCTGGGATGCCTACCGCAACCTGTAATCTCCTGTTGTCATTCCTCCCCCCACACCGGAAACCATCATGAAATTCGGCCTCATCATCATCGGCGACGAAATCCTCTCCGGCAAGCGTGCCGACAAGCACATGCCCAAGGTGATCGAGATCCTCAAGGCGCGCGGGCTCAAGTTGTCCTGGGTCGAGTATCTGGGCGACGACCCGGCGTGGATTCGCGACACCTTCATGCGCACCTTCGAGCTGGCCGCCAGCGGCGAGTGGTGCATCTTTTCCTGCGGCGGCATTGGCGCCACGCCGGATGATCACACCCGCGATGCGGCCGGTGCAGCGCTGGGGGTCGAGATGCGCCTGCACCCGGAAGCCGAAGAGCAGATCCGCATTCGCTCGGCGGAAATGAAGCAGGAAGTCACGCCCCAGCGCCTGCTCATGGGCACCTTTCCGGCCGGCTCGATCATCATTGCCAACCCCTACAACCGGATCCCCGGTTTCGCCATCCGCCATCACTGGTTTGTGCCGGGCTTCCCGGTGATGGCGTGGCCGATGATCGAATCGGTGCTCGATGCGCGCTACAAGCAGTACTTCAACCATGAACCTTATCTGGAGAAGTCGATCTACGTCTACGACCTGGGCGAGGGCCGGCTGATCGACATCATGCGCAAGGTGGAAGAGAACCCGGCGATCAAGAGCTTCAGCCTGCCTTCGGTGGGCGATGCGAAAACACCCGCCCATGTGGAACTGGGCGCCAAGGGGGAGCCGGCCGGCGTCGATGCCGCGCTGGAAGCCTACAAGGCGGAAGTGGAGAAGCTCGGCGGCACCTGGTCCGCCACCCTCAAATCGGCCTGAAACCCTTGGTAGGAGCCGTTCTTGGTAGGAGCCGTTCTTGGTAGGAGCCGTTCTTGGTAGGAGCCGTTCTTGGTGGGAGCAGTTCTTGGCAGGAGCCGTTCCCGGCTGGTGTGAATGTTGGCAGGAGAAAGAGAATGCATAACAAGTTGTTTCCCGCCGGTCTGATACTGGCGGCCATTGCTTATCCGCTGTCAGCGGCGCACGCCCACAGCAGCCGCGCCCATGTGCATGGCGAAGCCACGCTGACGGTGGCCATCGACGGCCCGACAGTCACGCTCGAGTTCGACAGCCCGCTCGACAACCTGGTCGGGTTCGAACACGCCCCGCGTACCGACAAGCAGAAGCAGGCCATGGCGGACATGGCAGCGCGCCTGAACGAGGCGGGCAAGCTCTTCGTGCTCGATGCCGCTGCCGGCTGCGAGGCCGCCGGGGTCAAACTCACGCCGGCTGCCACGGCCACTGCACCCGCTGCTGCGGCCCCCGCTGCTTCGGCCAAGGGGGAAGGCGGGAAGGCGGCCCACCAGGCGGCCGACAAGGCAGCCCACAAGGACCAGGAAGCCCAGTTCACCTTTCGCTGCAAGGATGCGGCGAAGCTGCGCAGCATTGAGGTCAAGCTGTTCGAGGCGTTTTCCCGCCTCAAGCGCGTCAAGGCCAGCGTGGCCGGGGTCACCGGGGGCAAGCAATCTGCGATGACCCTCACACCCGCCAAGGCCACCCTGCGCTGGTAGCTGCGCATAGCGAAGGGCGAGACATCATGGCCGCCAACCCGGTGATCCACCTGGCCGATGTGCGCTATGCCTGGCCAGGCGCGGCTGCGCCCTGTCTGGCGATCGCCTCGTTCGCCGTGGCCGCCGGGGAACAGGTGTTCCTGCACGGGCCCAGTGGCAGCGGCAAGAGCACCCTGCTTTCCCTGCTGGGGGGCGTGCTGGTGCCACAGCAGGGCAGTGTCCAGGTGCTGGGCCACGATCTGGCGCGCACGCCAGCTGCCCGTCGTGACCAGCTGCGCGGCGACCACGTCGGCATGCTGTTCCAGCAGTTCAACCTGGTGCCGTATCTGTCGGTGCTGGAGAACGTCCTGCTGCCCTGCCGCTTCTCGGTGCGGCGGCGCGCGCGCGCGGCAGAGGGCGCCTCTGCCGAAGCCACGGCCACCGGCTTGCTGCAGGGCTTGGGCCTGGATGCCAGCCTGTGGCAGCAGGAGGCCGCACGCCTGAGCGTGGGCCAGCAGCAGCGGGTGGCTGCCGCGCGGGCGCTGATCGGCCGGCCCGAGATCATCATTGCTGATGAACCCACTTCCGCACTTGATGCGGCGCGCCAGGAGGAATTCATCAGCCTGATGCTGCGTGAATGTGCCGCGGCCCAGGCCACGCTCCTGTTTGTCAGCCACGACATGCGTCTGGCCTCCCTGTTTGGCCGCGTTGTCGCGCTGGCTGACCTGAACGCGGTGCCGGGCGCCGCATTGCCGGCGGAGGCGGCATGAAGTCGCTGGTCAGTCTCGCCGCAGCCAGCGCCTGGAACCGGCGCTACACGCTCGGCCTGATCCTGGTCACGATCACGCTCTCGGTGGCGCTGCTCCTGGCAATCGAACGCCTGCGCCATGAAACGCGTGACAGTTTTTCGCAGGCGGTGTCAGGCGTTGATCTCGTGGTCGGCGCGCGCACCAGCCCGATGCAGCTGATGCTCTATTCGGTGTTCCGCATTGGCGATGCCACCCACAACATGCAGTGGAAGAGTTTCCAGGCGGTGGCCGCGCGTCCTGAAGTGGCATGGGCGGTGCCGCTGTCGCTGGGCGATTCGCACCGCGGCTTTCCGGTGCTGGGCACCAACCAGGATTACTTCACCCATTTCAAGTACGGGGCCGGCACCTCGCTGCAACTGGCGGCCGGCAAGCGTTTCGAAGGCCTGTTTGATGCCGTGGTCGGCGCCGAGGTGGCAGCGCAGCTGGGCTACACGCCCGGCACCCGCATCGTCCTCAACCACGGTTCCGGCGCTGACGCGCTGACCGAACACGCCGACAAGCCCTTCGTCGTCAGCGGTGTGCTGGCGCGCACCGGTACGCCGGTCGATCGCACCGTGCACGTGAGTCTGGAAGCGATCGAAGCGATCCACCTCGACTGGCAGGGTGGTGCGCCGATACCGGGGATTTCGATTCCGGCCGAGATGGTGCGCAAGTTCGATCTGGCGCCCAAGACCATCACCGCGATGTTGGTCGGCCTGAAGAACCGTTCGGCGGTGTTCCGCAGCCAGCGGCAGATCAACAGTTATGAAGGCGAGGCGCTGCTGGCGGCGTTGCCGGGCGTGGCGCTGGACGAGTTGTGGCGCGTGGTCGAAGTGGTCGAGCGCACGCTCATGGCCGTCTCGCTGCTGGTGGTGGGCACTGGCCTCGCCAGTCTGGTGGCGGTGATGCTGGCGGGCCTGAACGAGCGCCGCCGCGAGCTGGCCGTGCTGCGCGCCGTGGGCGCGCGCCCGCGCGACATCACCTTTCTGGTGCTGATCGAAGGCGTCGGCGTCACGCTGATCGCGTGTGTGGTGGCTCTGCTGCTGGTGGCGCTGGCGACCTGGTGGGGAGCCCCGCTGGCGCAGGCCCATCTGGGCATGGCGCTTGAGGCAAAATGGCCCCTTGCTGGCGAATGGCTGCTGCTGGGCGCCGTGCTGGTGGCGGGCCTCGCCGCCAGCGCCGTGCCAGCCTGGCGCGCCTACCGGCTCTCACTGGGCGATGGCCTCACCCCGAGGATTTGATGCGATGAAGTGGCTCTACTTTCTGATCAGCCTGTGTTCACTGGTGCTCGCCCTGGGCACCGCTGTCTGGGCCTTTGATGCGAAATCCGCGAAGAAGGCAGAGGAAAAATCCGGCTTCAAGCTGGGTGACCGTCTGCCGGCCGCCAAGGCCAAGCCGCCGGCCGCTTCCCCGGCGGCGAGCTACAAGGAAATCAAGTGGGAAGAGCTGGTGCCCAAGGACTGGGACCCGGCCAAGGAATTCAAGGACCTCAACCTCGCCGGCCTGAGCGACAGCGACCCGCGCGCCGCCAAGGCCCTGGAGAAGCTCAAGGAAGCGTGGGACAACGCCCCCGCCAACCCGGCCTTCAACGGCCAGCGGGTGCGCATCCCCGGATTTCTGGTGCCGGTGGAGCGCACACGCGACGTGATCTCCGAATTCCTGCTGGTGCCGTATTTCGGCGCCTGCATCCATACGCCGCCACCGCCCTCCAACCAGGTGATCCATGTGTTCCCCGCCAAGATGGTCAAGGGCATGCAGTCGATGGACCCGGTCTGGGTCAATGGCGTGATAGAGGTGTCCCGCTCCGGCACCGCCATGGGCACGGCCAGCTACCGCCTCAATGCGGATCTGGTCGAGGCCTACAAGGAGCCGAAGCGCTGAGTGGCGCCGGGCGGCGCTGTGTTGAACCAGCGCCTGCCTCGCGACCCCTGACCCCTTAAGCGGGGGTTAAGGCTGAAATGCCTTAATCTCGCCCGGCATGTGCCAACCACAAGATCGGGATGAGACACCATGAGAACCATCGCCTTACTCGTTGCTGCGGCCGGCTTTGCGCTGGGCGGCAGCGCATTCGCCAAGGACGAGCCGCCCAAAGCCGCCATGTCGGCCGCCAAGGCCGCTGCGGAAGCGGCCAACCCGGCCAGTACCAAGGTCAAGGAAGTCCAGGCCGCCATCACGCCGGACGCTGCCATCAAGGCGCTCAAGGACGGCAACACCCGCTTTACCAGCGGCAAGATGGTCAGGCGCGATCTGAGGAAGCAGGTGGCCACCACCGGCAAGGGCCAGTATCCGTTTGCTAGCATCGTCTCCTGCATTGATTCGCGCAGCGCTCCCGAACTGGTGTTCGACCAGGGCATCGGTGACATGTTTGTCGCGCGCGTGGCCGGCAACATCGTCAACGAAGACATTCTCGGCAGCCTGGAGTTTGCCTCCAAGGTGGCCGGCTCGAAAGTCATCGTGGTGCTGGGCCACACCTCCTGCGGCGCCATCAAGGGCGCCTGTGACGATGTGAAGCTGGGCAACCTCACCGGCCTTCTGGCCAAGATGAAGCCGGCGGTCGCTTCCGTCGCCGAATCCGGCGACCGCTCTTCCAAGAACTACGCGTTCGTCGAGAAAGTGGCGGAGGCCAACGTGCAGGATACCGTCAAGGCGATCCGCGAAAAAAGCCCGGTGCTGAAAGAAATGGCCGACAAGGGCGAGATCAAGATCGTCGGCGCCATGCTCGATGTCACCACCGGCAAGGTGCTCTGGTACTGATCGGCTTTTCGTTCCACGCACAAGCCCCGCACTGCGGGGCTTTTTTGTTGAATCGGCCGGAAACCCTTGGTGGGAGCGGGTTTCAGCGTGATGCCCGCTCCGGAAGCCGGGGTGCGTCAGGCCTGGGCCTTGCAGC
>CAYUEG010000013.1:0-54077 GCA_964443245.1 uncultured Burkholderiales bacterium
TTGGAAGTTGGCGGCAAGCCGGTCGGCGATTCCGCCGGCATGCTCAATCTGATCGCACAGCTCAAACCAGGGGAGACAGCGAACCTGAAACTTGTGCGCACCGGCAAGAATGTCGAAGTTGCCGTGACCATCGGCACTCGGCCAAAGGCGCCCAAGCGGCAACGCCGCAGCGGCGAGGAATAGCGTTGCAACCGGAGTCGGACGCCCGCAGACGCGACGAAAGGTTTTACTTCGAATCGCCTGCTGCTTCGGCAGCGGCATCCGCTTCGGCTCGCGTTTGCGGCTTCACCACAAAGCGCGCGCACAGCAAGCCCACCTCGTACAAGATACACATCGGGATGGCGAGCAAAAGCTGGGAAAGTACATCCGGCGGTGTCACCACCGCGGCGATCACAAATGCGCCCACGATGACATAGCTGCGCCACTCCTTCAGTTTCTCCAGACTGACGATGTTGAACGCCACCAGCACAATGACCACGATCGGGACTTCGAAAGTCACACCAAATGCCACAAACATCGTCAGCACGAAATTGAGGTAGGCCTCGATGTCCGGTGCCGGCGTGATGCTCTTTGGCGCAAAATCGTTGATGAATGAAAACACCTTGCCGAACACGAAGTAGTAACAGAAGGCCATGCCGATGAGGAACAGGACAGTGCTGGCAATCACCAGCGGCAGGGCGAACTTCTTCTCGTGCTGATACAGGCCGGGCGCGACGAACGCCCAGGCCTGAAACAGGATCACCGGCAGGGCGACCACGAACGCTACCATCGCACCCACCTTGAGCGGTACCATGAACGGAGTGATCACACCCGTGGCGATCATCTTCGTACCCTGAGGTAGCGCGCTCGTCAACGGCAGCGCCAGGAAATCGTATATCGCGCCAGCACCGGGCCAGATCATCAGGATCGCAAAGACCACAACAAAGGCGATCAAGGCCTTGATCAGCCGGTCGCGCAATTCGACCAGATGAGAGACAAAGGTCTCCTGGACACCTTCCGAGTGGCTGTCGGTCATGCGGTCACTGTCGGCTTGGGCAAGTCAATCGGGCCAGGAGCGTTGGTGGGAGCGGATTCCAGCGGGAGGCTTGCCTGGAGAGGAGCGGTTGCTGCATCACTCTGAGCCGGGCCTGCCGCACTGCCTCCGCTCGCATCCGCCGGAGCCGCCACAGCAGCGACACTTGCGGCGTCCGCTGGCGGTAGCGGCACGGGGTCTGTCGCAGACGCGAGCACGTCGCCGGACGCAATCTTGTTCAGTTCATCTGCCTGCGCCTGGAAACCCGACACAGATTCGTTCACCGAGGTTTCGATCGAGCGGGCGGCATCCTGTACCGTCGTCCTCAGGTTCTTCAGTTCGTCGAGTTCAATTTCTCGATTGATGTCCGCCTTGACGTCATTGACATAGCGCTGCATGCGCCCGATCAAGGCACCCACCGTACGCGCGACCCGCGGCAGCTTTTCCGGCCCGATCACGACCAGCGCCACGATGCCAATGACGAGCAGTTCGGAAAATCCGACGTCAAACATGAGAGCTTTCAGTAAACCGGTTGCGTCCCGGCCACCATGCGGCCGCCGGGACCATCAAGGCATTCAAACCTTGCTTTTCTCTTCGGCCTTGACGTCGATGGTCTGGCCGACCTTGGCAGGCTCGCCTTCTTCAGGCTTCTTGTCGCCAGTAGCAGCGCCTTCCTTCATGCCGTCCTTGAAACCCTTGACGGCGCCGCCGAGGTCACTCCCCATATTGCGCAATTTCTTGGTACCAAAGACCAGCATGACAATGACCAATACGATCAGCCAGTGCCAGATTGAAAATGAACCCATGATGCTCTCCTAAAACGTGGTTTCGACGATAGCGATATTTATGACGTGAGCGTCGTTTGGATTTATTTCTTAGCCACGTTTCCAAGGCCGCGGGCCGCCCATCACATGGATGTGCAGGTGAAAAACTTCCTGCCCGCCTTCCCTGCCGTTGTTGATGACAATCCTGAAACCGCCATCACTCTCCATTCTGAGGCCCTCCTGCGCCGCCAGTTTTGGAGCCAACGTCAGCATTTTACCAAGCAATGCGGAATGCTGCTCCTGCGCAAAGACCAGCGACTCAAGATGCGCCTTGGGCACCATGAGGAAATGGACCGGCGCCCAGGGATTGATGTCGTGGAACGCAAAAACATCATCGTCCTCATACACTTTTCTTGAGGGAATCTGACCGGCGGCAATCTTGCAGAACAGGCAGTTGGGGTCGTGGCTCATGGCGGATGCAGACAGGCTTCTACTTGAATCGTGAGGCAAGGACTTCGGCATCACTGCGCGCCTCGTCCTTGCGCGCGGCTTTCTCGTCCAATCCGGACAGCCCCTCCCGGCGCGCCAGCTCTTCCAGCACGTCCTGCGGTTTGAGGCCATAGACGGCCAGCGCCAGCAGGCAGTGAAACCACAGATCAGCCATCTCGCCCACGATCTTGGCGCGATCCCCGTCCTTGGCGGCCATCACGGTCTCGGTTGCTTCTTCGCCGATCTTCTTCAGTACGGCATCCTCGCCCTTGGACATCAGCCGAGCCACATAGGACTTCTCCGGGTCGGCCCCACGACGTGACTCGATCACCTCAGACAACCGCTTCAGAACATCGCTCATTTTTCGTAGATCTCACCCGGGTTCTTGATTACCGGCTCGACGGTAATCCACTGCCCGTGCTCGAATTTCTGGAAAAAGCAATTATGCCGCCCCGTGTGGCAGGCAATGCCACCCACCTGCTCGACTCGCAGCAGCACCACATCCTCATCGCAATCCAACCTGATTTCCCTGACCTTCTGGATATGGCCGGATTCTTCGCCCTTGCGCCACAACTTGCTGCGCGATCTGGACCAATACACCGCCTGCCCGCTTTCAACCGTCAGCTGCAAGGACTCCCGGTTCATCCATGCAAACATCAGGACCCGATTGGTAAACACCTCCTGTGCAATCACCGGAACCAGACCGCGCTCGTCCCACTTAATCTGGTCCAGCCACGTTGCGTCGAGTGTCATTTCGGAGCTCATAACCTCACCTCGATGCCACGATCGCGCATTCGCTGCTTCGCTTCGCGCACGGTGAACTCGCCGTAGTGGAAGATACTGGCGGCCAACACGGCATCCGCACGCCCTTCCGTGACGCCGTCAGCCAAGTGGTCCAGCGTCCCGACCCCGCCAGAGGCGATCACCGGAATCGTCACCGCATCGGCCACCGCCCGCGTAAGCCCCAGGTCAAAGCCGGCTCGCGTCCCATCCCGATCCATGCTGGTAAGAAGGATTTCTCCGGCACCGAGAGAGCAGACCTGACGGGCCCAGGCAATCGCATCCATGCCGGTATTGTTGCGGCCGCCATGGGTAAACACCTCCCATTTGCCAGGGGATGTCTGCTTCGCGTCGATCGCGACCACGATGCACTGCGCACCATAGCGCGCGGAAGCTTCGGCCACCAGCTGCGGGTTCTGCACCGCCGACGTATTGATGCTGATCTTGTCTGCGCCTGCGTTGAGCAGGCGGCGCACATCTTCGACCTTGCGTACCCCGCCGCCCACGGTAAGCGGAATGAAGACCTGGTCGGCCACGCGCTCAATGATATGCAGGATGATGTCACGCGCATCTGACGATGCGGTGATATCCAGGAAGGTCAGCTCGTCAGCCCCCTGATCATCGTACTTGCGGGCAATCTCGACGGGGTCGCCGGCATCGCGCAGACCGACAAAGTTCACGCCCTTGACCACGCGGCCATTGGTGACATCCAGACAGGGAATGATGCGTTTGGCCAGGCTCATGCAATGTTCTCAAACCGGATGGGCCCGGAAACCGTTGGTGCACAAGGGTTCCAGCCGCGATGATCAAAATCGGAAGCCGCCTGTCGAACGTGCCAGGCCTGCGACAGGATGCCCTTATTTGGCCGCTTCGGCCAAGGCCTTCTTGAAATCGAGTTGGCCCTCGTAGATGGCGCGCCCCGCAATCGTGCCGATGACACCTTCGCTTTCCATTGCCTTCAAAGCCTTGATGTCCTTCAGGCTCGACAGCCCGCCCGAGGCGATCACCGGAATGCGGATGGCTTGCGCAAGCTTCAGCGTCGCTTCGATATTCACCCCCGTGAGCATGCCATCGCGGCCGATGTCGGTGTATATGATCGCCTCGGCGCCCATATCCTCGTACTTCTTGGCGAGGTCAATGACATCGTGGCCGGTCATCTTGCTCCAGCCATCGGTGGCGACCTTGCCGTCCTTGGCATCAAGCCCGACCATGATGTGGCCGGGAAAGGCGCCGCAGGCATCGTGCAGAAACCCCGGATTCTTCACCGCTGCGGTGCCGATAATGATGTAGGAGATACCGTCATCCAGATAGCGTTCCACGGTATCCAGGTCGCGGATACCTCCTCCCAACTGGACGGGAATGTCGCCCATGGCACTGATGATCTTCTTGATGACCAGCTCGTTCTTGGGCTTGCCCGCCACAGCGCCGTTCAGATCGACCAGATGCAGGCGCTGGCAACCCTCTGCCTTCCAGTGACGCGCCATCGCCACCGGATCCTCGGAAAATACGGTGGCATCCGACATGTCACCTTGCTTCAAGCGGACACACTGGCCGTCCTTGATGTCAATCGCGGGGATGATCAACATGGCTGATCTGGGAAGGAGTGAGAGGAAAACGGGGTCGGTGGAAGGCAGCGCAAGGGCTGAGGCAACCGAGCGGCGTGGTCACGCTCTGGTCTCTACGGCTTCCAGGAAACAAAGTTGGCAAACAATTTGAGTCCGGCTTGGGCACTTTTCTCTGGGTGGAACTGTACGCCGAAAATGTTGTTGCGCGCAATGGCACAGGTAAAGTGTAACCCATAGTCTGACTCGCCCGTCGAGACTTTCTCATCAGTCGGGGCAGGGTAAAAGCTGTGGACAAAATAGAACCGGCTTCCAGACTCGATGCCTCGCCAAAGCGGGTGCGCACGCGCTTGCCAAACCTCGTTCCAGCCCATGTGCGGCACCTTCAGGGCAGCGCCATCGCCACCCAGCTGGCCGGCGGGAAAGCGGCGCACCTCCCCTGCGAACAGCCCCAATCCGGGCGTATTCCCCTCTTCGCTGTGGTCGAAAAGCATCTGCATGCCGACGCAAATCCCCAAAAACGGTTTGGTCTGCGCCGATTCAAGCAACACGTCGCGCAGCCCGGAAGCGATCATTTCGCGCATGCAATCGGGCATGGCGCCCTGCCCGGGAAATACGACGCGATCGGCACGCCGGATTTCCGCCAGATCGGCAGTAATGGCTACCCGCGCTTGCGGGGCAACATGCTCGATGGCTTTGGCAACCGAGCGCAGGTTGCCCATGCCATAGTCAATTACCGCAATCGATTGCATGCTGTGCCTTGCCCCGCCGGACGCAAATGATCAGAGCGAACCCTTGGTGGAAGGAATGGCTGAGCCCGCCCGCGCATCAATTTCCGCAGCCATGCGCAACGCCCGCCCGAACGCCTTGAAGACGGTCTCGCACTGGTGGTGCGCGTTCTCGCCACGCAGATTGTCAATGTGCAAGGTCACCAGGGCATGGTTGACAAACCCCTGAAAGAACTCATGCGTGAGATCAACATCGTACTGCCCGATCATGCCGCGCTTGAACGCCACATGAAATTCGAGCCCCGGTCTCCCCGAGAAATCGAGAACCACGCGCGACAAGGCCTCGTCCAGTGGTACATAGGCGTGCCCGTAACGACGAATGCCCTTCTTTTCACCGATCGCCTTGGCCACCGCCTGACCAATCGTGATGCCGATGTCTTCGACCGTGTGGTGCGCGTCGATGTGCAAGTCACCCTTCGCCTCGACATCAAGATCGATCAGGCCATGACGCGCAATCTGGTCGAGCATGTGGTCGAGGAACGGCACGCCGGTCGAAAACGACGCCTTGCCGGTTCCGTCCAGATTCAGCCGAACGCGGATCTGTGTTTCGTTTGTGTTGCGAGTGATATCGGCGGTGCGCATGGCGTTTCCGTCGCTGGGGAATAACCTGTAGGGGTCTAGCTTAGCGCATGTGTGAGCGCAGCGAGCATGGCCTGATTCTCTTCGGGTGCGCCAACGGTGAGGCGCAAGCAATTCTCCAGCATCGGATGGCCACCGGAAAAGTTCTTTACCAGGACCCCCGCACGCTTCATCCGTTCAAACACCCGGGTGCCAGCGCCGCTGCCTCCCTCGATGCGTACGAGCACGAAGTTGGCAGCAGTCGGGAACTGCACCAACCCCGCGAGCCCCCGCAGGGCCTGCACCACGCGATCCCTCTCATTGCGGACCTTGGCTGCCTGCTCGTCAAGGACCTGCTTGTTTTCCAGCAGTTTGGTTGCCACTGCCTCGGACAGTACGCTGACGTTGAATGGCGAGCGTGTCTTGTCGAATTCATTGATCCACTCCGGGTGCCCCGCAACATATCCCAAGCGCACACCGGCCAAGCCGATTTTCGACACAGTACGCATGACAACCAGATTGTCGACCTCGGCGATCCGTGGCATGAAGGTCGCCCCGGCAAAGGGCTGATAGGCCTCATCGATCACAACCAGACCGGGCGCGGCCGCGATGATGCGCTCGATGTCGTCCACCGGAAAGGGATTGCCAGTCGGATTGTTGGGAAATGCCATCCAGACCAAGGCAGGCCGATGCTCCGCCATGGCCGCCAGGAAGCGCTCCACATCCAGCGTAAAGTCGGCATTGAGCGGCACACCAACAAACTTGAGCCGGTAAAACTGCGCATACAGCCCGAACATGGCAAACGATGGTGCCGGTGCCATGATCACCGCCCCTTCCCGAGCCACCGCAGCGGTGATGTACTGGATGCATTCGTCCGAACCTGTCCCCAGCAGAACATCACACCCTGCGGGTATCTGCATCACGTCCTTGATGAGACTGCGCAGGCGGTGTGCGGTGGGTACCGGATAGCGGTTCAACTCCAGGCTCGCAACCACCTCCCCGACCTCACGCGCCAGCCATTCCGGCAAGCGATACGGGCTTTCCATCACGTCCAGCTTGATGAGACCCGTGGCGTCGGACACGTGATAGGCACTCATTGCCTGCACGTCGGGGCGGATCACCTTGCGCGCGCGCGTCACAGCCGATACTCCGCAGAGGCAGCGTGCGCCGGCAGACCTTCCCCCTGGGCCAGGGTTGCGGCGATCGCCCCCAGGGTCCGGGCGCCGTCCCGGGAAACCTTGATGATCGAGGATCGCTTCTGAAAATCGTAAACCCCCAGAGGCGAAGAGAATCGCGCCGTCCGGGCGGTAGGCAGCACGTGGTTGGGCCCCGCACAATAGTCGCCCAGAGCCTCGCTGGAATACACACCCATGAAGATTGCTCCGGCATGGCGAATCAGTGGTAACAAGGCGTCCGGATCTGCCACCGAGAGCTCGAGATGCTCGGCGGCGATCCGGTTGGCGATCGCGCAGGCGTGGGCAAGGTCGCGCGTCTGGATCAGCGCGCCGCGCCCGGTCATCGACTTCTCGATGACGGCGGCACGAGGCATTGACTTGACCTGCCGATCCAGACTGGCCGCCACCTTCTCCAGGTATGCAGCATCCGGGCACAGCAGGATGGCTTGAGCGATCTCGTCATGCTCAGCCTGGCTGAACAGGTCCATCGCCACCCAATCGGGATCAGCTGATCCATCGCTGATGATGAGAATCTCGGACGGCCCGGCAATCATGTCGATACCGACCGTACCAAACACGCGGCGCTTGGCAGCCGCCACGTAGGCGTTGCCGGGACCCGTAATCTTGTCAACCTGGGCGATCGATTCTGTTCCGTACGCCAATGCGCCAATGGCCTGGGCACCGCCGATCCGGTAGATCGTGTCCACGCCCGCAATCGCGGCAGCTGCCAGCACGAGGGGATTGGTTTCGCCACCGGGCGTGGGCGTGACCATGATGAGTTCAGGCACGCCCGCCACCTTGGCCGGGATCGCATTCATCAGGACTGAACTGGGGTAGGCTGCCTTGCCCCCCGGGACGTACAGACCGACACGATCCAGGGCAGTCACCTGTTGTCCGAGCACGGTGCCATCCGGTTCGATATAAGTCCAGGACGCTGCCTTTTGTCTCTCGTGATATGACTTCACGCGCGCCGCCGCCGCTTCAAGCGCCGACCGGAGCGGCGCCGTGATGGCGTCTAGCGCCTTCGTCATTTCTTCCTTCGATACGCGCAGCTCGTTGGTGGACAAGGCTCTCAGGCCATCGAACCGCGCCGTGTAGTCCAGCACGGCGGCGTCTCCGCGCGCTTTCACGTCAGCCAATATGGCCTGTGTCGTGGCCTCGATGTTGGCATCCACCTCGTCGGCGTACGCCAGCAACTGTCGCAACGCGGTGTCAAACCCCGGCGCAGAAGCGTCAAGTCGGGCGACATTCATGCCGGCACTCCAACAGCTTGCTCGAACGCATCAATCAACAACTGGATTGCAGGGCGCTTGACCTTCAAGGCGGCGCGGTTGACCACCAGGCGCGCCGATATTGCGCAGATTTCCTCCACTGCCACCAATCGATTCGCCTTGAGCGTTCCGCCGGTGGACACCATGTCAACGATCGCGTCCGCCAACCCGACCAGCGGTGCCAATTCCATCGAACCGTACAGCTTGATCAGGTCGACGTGCACGCCTTTGGCAGCAAAGTGCTCGCGCGCCGTGTCCACATACTTGGTGGCAACACGAATGCGTGCCCCCGATCGAACCGCGTGCACGTAATCGAACCCCTCGGGTACCGCGACCATCATGCGGCACCGAGCGATACGCAGATCTACCGGCCGGTACAGTCCGCCAGCGCCGTAACGGGCATCATGTTCGAGCAGCACATCCGCCCCTGCAACACCAAGGTCGGCAGCCCCATGCTGAACATAAGTCGGCACATCAGATGCGCGCACAATGATCACGCGAACCTCGGGACGGTTGGTCGCGAGAATCAACTTGCGGGAAGTCTCCGGATCGTCCTGGACCACGATGCCGGCGGCCCGAAGAAGAGGTTGGGTTTCTTCGAAAATGCGGCCCTTGGACAGGGCGAGGGTGATCACGATAGGTCCTGACAGCAAGCCCGGCACTTCCCGTCCCTTTAGCGTAACAGGGCACTGTGAGGCCAAGCGTAAGCAGCGAAATTGCGATTGGAATACTCGAATTTTAGCCGATGGCCATGGCGAGCACCCCGGCTGTGGCAATTCAGACGATGGCGGCGCGCAATTCGTCAGTCGTGGTACGCAGACGGTCTGCCAGCAAGCCACTGATGTTGAAGAGCACCTTGCCTGCCAGAGTCGGGTGCTCGCGCCGCATCTGATCCAGCGCCGCACGGGACAAGCCATACACCACCGAATACTCTTCGGCGATCGCATCTGCAGAGCGCGGTTTGGATTCGATCAGCACCATCTCGCCGAACATCACCCCCGGACTCAACGTCACCAAGCGCTTGCCTTCGCCCTTTTGGGTACGGCCCAGCTTGATGCTGATTGAACCCCTGGCTGCCATGTACACGGTGTCGCCGGCATCCCCCTCGCGGAAGAGGAATGCACCCCGATCGAAGGACTTCCGCTCCAGGTGGCGGGTGAGGACGGCAATTTCGTCGGCATCGCATCCGGTCGCAATCCCGAGCTGCGCAACCGCCAGCTCCTTCTCTGTCACATCGGCCGGAAAGGCGCTCTGGAGCAGCCTGTTTTCACACCATTCCAGAGCGTAATCGGTATCGGTGAACCAGCGTTCAAGCGGGATCGCTTGGGGCACACCCATGTCGTGGAGAAATTCGCCGTGGCCCTCAGTCCGCGATACATGGCTCAACAGGGCACATTTGCCAAGTTTGGCCAGACGCTTCCCAAGCTGCTCAAGGATGTGCGCGCCGGTTGCATCAAACTCGGTCACCCGGCGACAGTCGAACACGAAAAAATCGGCGCTCGCAGCCAATTGCTCCACTTCCAGGGCGAGGTGGTCCGCTGTACCGAAGAACAGCGTTCCATCCAGTTCGATGATGACGATGCGATCCCCCTTTTCGCGCAAGTAAGCGGTCTGTTCCGGATCACGCAGTTTGAGCGAATGCCGGTGATTGCCCCGATGCAGGGCGCGCACCACCGTCTTGCTGGTCTTGCCGATGAAGACGATGACCGTCGCCACCACACCGGCCAGCACACCCGCGACCAGATTGAAGGCTACGGTAGCAACGGTCACCAGCATCACGATGGAGAAGTTGACATGGACTTCTCGGTGCACATTGCGACTGCGCAGACGCTTGATGATCTGCCCGGTCCAGCCATCAAACAACGACACCGCGATATAGGCAAGAACCGCTGACAGAACCACGTGAGGCAGGTAGGCCACCCAATACCGTGCGGTCATCAGGGCAAGCAGCATCACGGCAGCATGAGTCAGGCCAGAGAGGCGCGTGCGGCCTCCGCTACGATAGTTGAGCACCGTGCGCGAACTGGTCGAGCCTCCGAACACCGCACCAAAGCCCGCCCCGACCATGTTGGCAAAACCCTGGCCGATCAGTTCGCGATCGGCGCTGGGTCGCCTGCCGCTGATCTGGCCAACCGCAACGGCACACATCAGTGATTCCAGGGCGCCAAGAATGGCCAGTACCAGAATTGACGGTGCTACCTGCCACATGGCCTCCCATGTGGCGCGTTGACCCAGGATCTCGAATATGTGCGCTCCAGTTGCAGGGCTGGGCCACTCGGCAGGGATGGGCCCCACGACACTGCCCAATTCGAGCGGCCCAAGATTGCTGATCGACCAGACGGCTTGCAACAGGTAGAAGAACAGGGTCCCGACTACCACGCCGGCGATGGCACCCGGAAACTTGGGCCAACGCCGGTTGACCATGAAGATCACCAGAGCCGTCATCAGGGCAACTGAAGTCGTTTCGGGTTGCAGTCCATCCCAGATGGCACGCAGATCCCACCAGTCCGTTCGTTGCCCCAGGCCCACCAGAGTCGGCAACTGGGAGACCAGGATGAGGAAAGCAAGCCCGTTCATGAAACCTGCAACGACAGGGTGGGGAATGAACTTGATATAGCTGCCAATGGCGAAGACCCCAAGCACGGCCTGGAGCAGGCCTGCCAGCGCCACGGCCAGGAAACACAGGGTCAGTACCCGCACGACACCATCTGGTGACAGGGCAGCCAGTCCGCCGTGGAGCGTTGATTCATGCGTCAGGAGCGCACCAATCATGAGCGCCATCACGAGTGAAAACGATGATCTCGGCCCACCCAGGCCGAACGGTGTGCCGCCCCATAACGCGACAAGCGCACCAGAGATGATGGAACAATAGAAGCCCGCGAGAATGCCCGCAGGGACATACTCCGGACCCAGCGGCGCAAACGCCAGTGCACCAATTGTGATGGTCTGTGGCAGGGCCACGATGCCGGAGGTCACGCCACCGGCCAGATCTCCCCTCCAATGGCGCCATCGCCCGCCCTGCCCGGCAGTGGACGTGCGGTCCTCTTTAAGGGCAGCATCACTGGTGTCCGCGGGGGCACCGGCCTCGTCATCCACGCGGGGAACAGTGCTGTCTGGCATGAGAGTCGGATCAGCGCTGACGCCGCACCTGTGCACCTACCGCCGACAGCTTTTGTTCGAGCCGCTCATATCCGCGGTCAAGGTGGTAGATGCGATCAATCACGGTTTCACCTTCTGCGACCAGACCCGCGATCACAAGGGATGCAGACGCCCGCAAATCGGTCGCCATGACATTCGCGCCAGCCAGTCGGGCTGCACCCTGGACAATGGCGGTATTCCCCTCGATTTCGATATCGGCACCAAGTCGAAGAAGTTCCTGCGCATGCATGAAACGGTTTTCAAAAATGGTTTCAGTGATCACAGCCGTCCCGTCTGCGATGCAATTCAAAGCCATGAGCTGGGCTTGCATGTCTGTGGGAAAAGCCGGATAGGGCGCCGTGCGGATGTTGACGGATTTCGGCCGCTGATCAGCTTGTACGCGGATCCACGGCTTCTCGTCGATCCCGGACTCAATCCGCGCGCCCGTCTCTCGCAACTTTTCCAGAACCGCCTCCAGCGTGTCGGCTCGTGCATCGCGCAGGATCACCTCACCGCCCGTGGCACTGACCGCGGCCAGGTAAGTGCCGGTTTCGATGCGATCCGGCATCACGCGGTGGGTTGCTCCATGCAGCACGTCCACACCCTGAATGACGATGCGATCCGTACCGGCACCACGGATCTTTGCTCCCATCTTGGTCAGACAATCTGCCAGATCCACCACCTCCGGTTCCCGCGCAGCATTCTCGATGATGGTTTCGCCTTTAGCCAGTACCGCTGCCATCATCAGATTCTCAGTGCCAGTTACGGTGACCAGATCGGTGACAATGCGCGCTCCGACAAGGCGTGATGCCTCTGCGACGATGTCACCGTGCTCGATGCGAACGGTGGCACCCATCAACTCCAGGCCTTTGATGTGCTGGTCTACCGGCCTGGCTCCAATGGCGCAGCCGCCGGGAAGCGATACGCGCGCCGTCCCAAACCGCGCGACAAGCGGACACAGCACCAGGATCGATGCGCGCATGGTCTTGACCAGCTCGTAGGGCGCCACCGGGCTTCCAACCCTGGCCGCTCGGAGCGTTACAGTACCGCCCTCCGGGCCAGATGAGCGCTCGACCTCCACTCCCATTTGCCCAAGCAAGCGCAAGGTCGTTGCCACATCCTCCAGATCGGGAACGTTCTGGAGTACCAGAGGTTCGGCCGACAGCAGACTGGCGCACAAGATAGGCAGTGCGGCATTCTTGGCACCCGAAATCTTGATCTCGCCGCGCAGCCGGTTTCCCCCCTGGATCAACAGCCTAGCCATTCTTCCACTCAGCCACGGTGAGCGTCTTCATCGACAACGCGTGAATCTCGTTTCCCATCTGCGCACCCAGCGCACGGTTCACCAGTTGGTGGCGCTGCACCAGCCGTTTGCCTTCGAACAAATCACTCACGATGACCGCCTGGAAATGCGCGCCATCACCTTCCACTTCCAAGTGAGTGCAGTCCAATCCCGAGGCGATCAGATTCTTGACATATTCCGGAGTAACCATGATCCGCAAATCTCCCCAACTTGTAGTCGCGTCAATGCCGCAGCTTGTATCCACGTTTAAGCAGTCGCAGAATGCCGGATGAAAGCAGCACCAGGCAAACGGAGACGACTAAAAACGACAGCCAGGGCGAGACGTCGCTCTGCCCGAAAAAGCCGAAACGGAAACCGTCAATCATGTAGAAAAAGGGATTCCAGTGGGACAGCGTCTGCCAGAACCCTGGAAGTGAATGAATCGAGTAGAAAACACCGGACAAAAATGTTGCCGGCAGGATAAAGAAGTTCTGGAAGGCGGCGATCTGGTCAAACTTTTCTGCCCAAAGCCCCGCCAGCAGCCCGACCGCACCCATCAACGCACTTCCGAGCAGGGCAAACGCCACAATCCAGACCGGGGCCTTCAACGGCGGCCACGCAAACAAAAGGGTTACGACGAAGACACCCGATCCCACGCACACGCCACGCACGATGGCAGCGATCACGTACGCCGCGAAAAACTCAAAGTGCGCGATCGGTGGCAACAACACGAAGACCAGATTGCCGGTTACTTTGGACTGAATCAAGGACGAAGAGGAGTTGGCGAACGCGTTCTGCAGGATGGACATCATGACCAGCCCTGGCACCAGAAACGCGGTATACGGCACGCCCGGGTATACCTGAACCCGATCCTGCAGCACATGCGAAAAAATCACCAGGTACAGCAGCGCCGTGAGGATCGGGGCCGTCACGGTCTGCGCGCTGACCTTCCAGAAGCGGAGCAACTCCTTGTATAGGAGGGTGGGAAAGCCACTGCCACCACGGATAGATAACCCCTTCACTGCACGACACTCCCACCGTCGCTCATGATTTGCATGAACACGTCTTCCAGGTCGGGGGTCAGGACTTCCATTTCATCGATGTGAATCCCCTCGGCACGCAATGGCCCCAGCACACTCTCGACCTGGTCATAGTTTTTCAGCCTGAACGTGAATGACCCAGCATTCTCTACCGGGGCGAGTGGAGCCAGGATGGCTGGCAACGGACGAGCGATCTTGACGCGCAAATAGGCACCCGAGTGCCGCCTGAGGAGATCTTGGGTCTTATCGAGCGCCACCACCCTGCCCCCTTTGAGCATCGCAATGCGCCCGCATAGGCTTTCCGCCTCCTCCAAGTAATGGGTCGTCAGGACGATCGTGTGACCTTCGCGATTCAATCTCGCGATGAAGCGCCAAAGTGTCTGGCGCAATTCCACATCCACGCCCGCAGTTGGCTCGTCAAGAACGATCACGGGCGGTCGATGGACCAGCGCCTGCGCCACCAGCACGCGCCGCTTCATGCCGCCCGAGAGGGCGCGCATGTTGGCGTCAGCCTTCGACGTCAGATCGAGATGCTCCATTACTTCTTCTATCCACGCATCATTGCGGCGCAAACCGAAGTAGCCAGACTGAATACGCAACGTTTCCCGAACGGTAAAGAACGGGTCAAACACAAGTTCCTGCGGTACCACGCCGAGGTTGCGGCGACTCTCTCGATAATCGGCCTGCACGTCATATCCCATCACCTGTGCCTTGCCTGAGTCAGCTTGAGCAATACCGGCGACAATGCTGATGAGCGTAGTTTTGCCGGCGCCGTTCGGCCCCAGAAGCCCGAAAAATTCGCCCTGTTCAATGCGCAGGCTGACACCGTCCAGCGCACGCACCGATCCATAGCGCTTGGACAGTGTGCTCACTTCAATGGCACTGGTTGCAGAAACCATCATCTATCTTTGAGGCCTTCCCGAGAAATGGACCCATCCACAGGGGAAGGGGTGACCCCGCCACCATCAATTCAGGGTGAAGCCGTCGACACCGTACAAGGTTGCGAGGGCGCGCAGGCGTTCAGATGGCGCCAGTACTCGGAAAGCTGTGCCGGACGCACTCGCACTGCGCCGCCACGCCAGCAAGCAGGCCAAGAGGCTCGAATCCCCTTGCTCCACCTGTGAAAAGTCAAAATCGACTTCGCCGGCCTGAAGCGCCGCCAAGCCGGCCTCGATTACTGCGGCGGCCCGATCCAGCACGACCACCTTCGGCACGAGGAACGCCATGTGTCAGGATCTGTTCTTCGCGTCCAGGGACCGGTTTTTTGCCCCCAAGCTCTTAATCAATCCATCGACGCCGTTATTGGTAATCTCGGTATTGAAGGTGTTCTTGTAGGTCTCCACAAGGCGAGCGCCAAGCACGTTCATGTCGGTCACCTTCCACGCCGCATCGGTTTTCTCAAGGTAGTAGTCGAGTTGAATCGGATCGCGCGAACCGGTTCGAATGAGGGATCGCACCACCGAATCCGTCTCGCCTGCCTGCATGCGAAATGGCCGGTACTCGATCACTGTTTCAGGTTTGTACTCGGCAAACGCATAGGAGTAAGTATTGACCAGAAGTGCCTTGAACTCCCGCGTCAACGCCGCTTGCTGCTCAGGCGTCGCGCGCGACCAGTGCCGGCCGACCGCAGATTGGGTCATCCGCTGAAAGTTGATGACAGGAGATATCTTGGATTCGATCAGCGCGTTGATCTTCGTGCGATTGCCGGACTGCAATTCCTTGTCTGCCCTGATCGCCGCAGTGACCTCATCAACCACCCGCTTGACCAGCACATCTGGCGCCTCCTGCGCTGTCACTACCCCGGAAACACCAAAGCACAACACCAATGCCGCGACTGCCTTGAACACGCTCGCCACCTTATTCATTCCTTGCAAAAATCAGTTCGCTGCAGCTTGCGCCAGCGTCGCAAGGTTGCGGGTCGGAGATGGCCCTCCAACGGCGACGGCCTTGGCGGCCAATTTCACCCTGGTGCCTGCACGCTGATTGGCTTCGTCCAGCCAAGCGTTCGCAGGCAACTCGACCGGGGGCAGGCTGGCGGACGTCGGGGGCGCCAGTTCAACCGCGGAAGTCGAAGGCTGGTCTGCTGCATCCGAACGTCGATCCCTGGCGCGATTGCTATCATCTTCAATCATGCTCTGCCGACGCTGCACGTAGGCGTCACGGATAAACGCATACTTATCCAGAGCCGCATCCTCGACAGCTCGTCCGGCCGTCAAAAGACTGGCGCGGGTATCCACAGTGCGCAGGCTGAACGCCACGTTACGCGTCGGAATATGATTCGCCCAAACGGGGTCGAGACTGGAGTAAATGACCCGGCCAACCCCGTCACGAATGCTGGATGGGCCAAGGAAGGGCAAAACCAGGTACGGACCGGACGCAATGCCCCACTTCCCGAAGGTCTGGCCAAAGTCACGATTGTGCTTTTCGAGCCCCATCTTCGACGCGACGTCAAAACATCCCAGGATGCCAACAGTCGAATTGATCAGCACCCGGCAAGCGTCCGACACCGCATCCCCGGCCTTCCCTTGCAACAAGCTGTTGATGGCGACAAAAACGTCGTTGATGTTCGAGAAAACGTTTCCGACACAATCCCGCGCCGGTTCAGGAGTGATATTTTTGTAGCCGGTGGCAAGCGGCTTGAGAACGGCATCGTCCAAGGCTTCATTGAAGCCAAACATGGCGCGATTAAAGCCTTCCAGCGGATCACCCGGGGTGTTGGACGAAGCACACCCCGCACCGAGCACCGACACGAGGCATATCAGCACCCACACACGCCCACATTCCAGCAGTTTGTTCATTTGGTGTCCTTGTTGCTTCCTTCAGCCGGTTTCCCTTCGGCCGCCTTGCTGTAAAGAAATTGGCTAATCAAGTTTTCCAACACAATCGCCGACTGTGTTGACTTGATCCTACCGCCATCAGCCAACTTCACCGAATCCCCGCCGGCTTCCAAGCCGATGTACTGCTCTCCCAACAAGCCGGAAGTCAAAATCTTCGCCGATGTGTCTTTCGGAAAACCATACCGCTTTTCCATCGACAACGTCACAATTGCTTCAAAAGTGGTGTCATCAAACACAATGCTCGACACCCTGCCCACCACCACCCCGGCACTTTTTACGGGTGCGCGCGGTTTCAATCCTCCGATATTATCAAATTTCGCAAGCACTTGATAAGTTTCGGAAAAGTTGAAAGATGCCAGGTTGCCCGCCTTCAACGCCAAGGCCAAAATCGCGATGAAGCCGGCCACCACAAAAAGGCCCACCCAAACATCTACCAATTTTCGATTCATGTTAGCGCCTTGTAACCCCGATTTGATGTCCGAATAGGGCTAGGAAAACATCAAAGCTGTCAGAATGAAGTCTAAACCCAAAACTGCAAGCGAGGAAGTAACCACTGTCCGTGTGGTTGCCCGGGAGACGCCTTCCGGTGTCGCCTGACAGTCATATCCCTCGAAAACCGCAATGAAAGTGACGGCAAAACCAAACACCACGCTCTTGACCACTCCATTGCCGATGTCCTCAAGCCAGTCGACCCCGCTTTGCATCTGGCTCCAGAAAGCACCTTCGTCCACGCCAATCAGCACTACACCGACGACATAGCCTCCCACAACACCAACTGCCGAAAACATCGCCGCGAGCAAGGGCATGGAAATCACCCCTGCCCAAAAGCGCGGCGCCAGCACCCGGGCAATTGGCGAAACGGCCATCATTTCCATCGCCGCCAATTGCTCCCCGGCTTTCATCAGACCGATCTCTGCGGTAATGGATGTCCCCGCGCGACCAGCAAACAGAAGCGCAGTAATCACCGGGCCCAGTTCCCGCACCAAAGAGAGCGCGACCAGCACGCCAAGTGCCTGCTCGGAACCGTATCGCTGCAAGGTGTTGTAGCCCTGCAAACCGAGAACAAATCCGACGAATAAACCCGATACGACGATAATGACAAGCGAATAGTTGCCGATGAAGTGGATCTGGGAGATGGTCAGGCCCAGTCTGCGCACCGAAAGGCCGGATTGGCTCACCATCGACGCAAAAAGTCTCGCACCATAGCCCACTTTGGCGACGCGATCGATCACGCCTGCGCCAACCATGCCAAACCATGCAACAAGAGCGCCCGTCATTGGCGCACCTTTCCCGCTTCGGCGGCAGGCAAACCGAGATCAGCGGCGTAATCACCCGCAGGGTAATGGAACCGCACCGGACCATCCGGCGCGCCAGAGATGAACTGCCTGACATAAGGCAACTCTGAAGCCCTGATCTCGGCCGGCGTGCCACGCGCCACAATCGTGCCTTCTGCCAGAAAGTAGACGTAATCGACAATTGCCAGAGACTCCTCGACATCATGCGTGACAACGATGGAAGTCGCGCCGAGCGCGTCATTGAGCTTGCGGATCAGGTTGGCCGTGATACCAAGCGAAATCGGGTCGAGGCCGGCAAAAGGCTCGTCATACATGATCAGATCCGGCTCGAGTGCAATGGCACGTGCCAACGCAACACGACGGGCCATGCCGCCGGAGATTTGCGACGGCATCAAGTGAGCTGCGCCACGCAGCCCCACCGCGTGCAGCTTCATCAACACCAGATCCCGGACAGTTTCTTCGGGCAGGCGGGTATGTTCGCGCAGCGGAAACGCCACATTCTCGAACACCGACATATCCGTGAAAAGGGCGCCGAACTGAAATAGCATCCCCATACGTCGACGCATGGCATAGAGGGCAGTCTGCGAGAGCGATGGAATGTCGTGACCATCAACCGTCACCTGCCCCTGCTGCGGTTTCACCTGCCCGCCCAGCAAACGCAGGATAGTGGTTTTCCCACTCCCCGACCCCCCCATCAACGCGACCAGCGATCCCCGAGGAACGTCAAGGTCGACGCCCTTGAGAATGAGACGCCCCGGCGCACCAGACATCGTCGGATACCCAAACGAGACGCCACGCAGCGATACGAAATCCTTCAGAGCGGTCACGCGAGTGTCAAACTGCCGGGAAAGCGGAAACAACATTCTATCAGCACCGCTTGGGTTATATTGCGACCCAATGGAGCTTCCGGCACTTAAATTCGACGCAATCAGCAAGCGCTACGGGTCTGGCCCGGCAGTACTCCACGAGGTTTCGCTACAAATCGCTGCGGGCGAGTTTTTCGGACTTGCCGGCGTGAACGGTGCCGGCAAAACTTCGCTGATCAAGTGCATGCTCGACCTGGCCGATTTCTCCGGTGGCGCGATATCGATTTTTGGCGCATCATCTCGACAATTTTCAGCAAGGGCGAGGCTTGCGTACTTGCCAGAACGCTTCCTGCCCCCACACTACCTGACTGGCGCGGACTTTCTGAAGATGATGGCGACGCTCCATGGTCATCGGCACGAAAGCCAGAGTGTCACGACGGTGCTCGAACAACTCGACCTCGATATCGCAGCATTGACGCGGCCGGTGCGCACCTATTCCAAAGGGATGACGCAGAAGTTGGGTCTCGCTGCAACGCTACTGGCCCAAAAAGACCTGCTGATTCTGGATGAACCAATGAGCGGACTCGATCCAAAGGCGCGAGCACTCGTCAAGGACCGCCTGTTTGAACTCAAGCGTAGGGGTTGCACTCTGTTCTTCACATCTCACGCACTGGCCGACATAGACGAAATATGCGACCAGGTGGCTATCCTGCACGATGGGCATATCGCTTATCACGGTGCCCCGGCAGGATTGCTCGCGAATACGGGCGCCAGCACACTCGAACGGGCATTCCTGAAGACCATTCAGGGATCCTCACGTTCATAGGAATGACGACAGCCCAAATCAAGCCGCCTCTGCCACTGCTGTTGCTGGTGGACGACGATGAACTCATTGTAGATACGCTGACTCTGGTGCTGGAGGCAGAGTTCAGGATCGTCACTGCCGCCAATCGCACTGAAGCGGTCGACCGGGTACGGGCACTTCCGGAACCCCCTGCAATTGCGCTCATTGATCTTGGTCTACCGCCCGCGCAACACGTGCCAGATGAGGGCTACCAACTGATCAGCGCATTGCTGTCCCATGCGCCCGACCTAAAGATCATCGTTCTGTCGGGCCAGAGTGAAGACCAGGCCGGACGCCATGCCCGCGCGCTGGGGGCAACCGAGTTCATACCCAAACCGGCCCAGCCGCAGCATATCTGTCGAGTCCTGCTCGACACTTTGCGAATCGGCATTGCTGCCAAACCCTCCCAATCGATTGAGCGGATCCAGCCGTCATCCGATCCCCTCGCAGCCCTGATTGGCCGATCGCCTCCCATGCTGGCTCTCAAGACCCAGGTCAGTCTCTACGCGGACTCACCCTTCCCGGTGCTGATCGAAGGCGAATCCGGCAGCGGCAAGGAGGTCACCGCCGCCTGCCTGCACGCCAGTGGCAAGCGCAAGACGTTGCCTTATTTTGCACTCAATTGTGCCGCTATCTCACCCAACCTGATGGAGCCAACGCTGTTTGGCTACGCGAAGGGCGCGTTCACGGGTGCGCAGACCCAAAAATCGGGTTTCTTCGAAGACGCTGATGATGGCACGCTCTTTCTGGATGAAATTGGCGAGTTACCCCTTGACTTGCAAGTGAAGCTGCTGCGCGTGCTCGAAAATGGTGAATACAGCCGGGTCGGAGAAACCCAGGTGCGCCGCTCAAAGGCGCGCATCATAGCCGCGACCAATCGAGATTTGCGAACCGAATGCCGGCGCGGGGCGTTCCGGCATGACCTCTATCATCGCCTCTCCGTGTTCACCGTTCGCGTGCCGCCGTTACGCGAGTTGGGCGACGATCGCCTGGTGCTGCTCGACCACTTTTGCCGCTTGTATGCGCAGTCGGCATCTGTCAAGCCGTTCACGCTCGATGACACTGCGCAGAAGATCTGGCTCGAATATCCGTTTCTGGGCAATGTGCGCGAACTGCGGAACATCGTCATCCGTCTGGTGACCAAGCACGGTGGAAAGCGAATCAGCGCCGCAGAGCTCGAACTCGAGTTTGATCCCAGTTCCAGGCTGACCGACATTGATGGCGGCAATTCCATCGAGGAAATGGCCATGCTTGAATTGTCGCGCCGCGACCAATTCTCGCTGGACGTCAGCCTAGCCGCCTGGGAAAGCGCGTACATTGCTGCCGCGATGAAACTGGCTCACGGCAACATTAGCCAGGCTGCACGCTTGCTGGGAATCAACCGAACCACGCTGTATAGCCGCATCACCGTCCTGGAAAAGTCCCGTTGAAGGCGCCGCCATGTACCTGAATCATTTCGGCCTTTCTGAAGCGCCGTTTAGGATTACTCCCCATACGGATTTCTTTTTTGCCGGTGCCAACCGAGGCGAAACGCTCGAAGCCCTCGTATACGCCATCACCCACGACGAAGGCATCATCAAGGTAACCGGAGAGGTTGGCTCCGGCAAGACCATGCTTTGCCGTGTCCTGATGGAGCGCCTTCCCGGCAATGTGGAGACGGTTTACCTGGCAAATCCCTCGCTGGGACGCGACGAGATACTCCTCGCCATTCTGGACGATCTCAAATTCCCGATTCCTGGCGAGCGCCACAACCTGCTCTTGCGCACGTTGCAAGAACATCTGATCTCACTGTACGCGTCTGGCAAACGAGTCGTTCTGCTGATTGATGAAGCCCATGCGATGCCAGCGGAAACACTGGAGCAGATTCGCCTGCTTTCGAACCTGGAAACCAGCCGCCACAAACTGCTGCAGATCGTCCTCTTCGCTCAGCAGGAGTTGGACGAGTTGCTGAAATCTGCACAGATGCGACCGCTCAGGGAACGCATCACGCACAGTTTCTCGCTGGAACCGCTGGTCCATGCAGACGTTGGAACTTACGTCATGTTTCGCATGCGGCAGGCTGGCTACAAGGGTCCGGATCCGTTCAATCCAGCGGCGATCAAGCGACTATCCAAGGCATCGTTAGGACTCACCCGGCGGATCAACATTCTTGCTGACAAGGCACTTCTGGCCGCATTTACGCTGGGTGAGCACGGTATCACCGCCAAACATATCGGAATCGCGGAGAAAGACTCCGATTTTGGCTCGCTCGGAAACCGCCATTCGAAGACGCCTGCCACCGCCCGTAGTCAGGTCTGGCTAGGCATACTGGCGGCCGCTGCAATCGTCATCAGCCTGCTAGGCCTTGGCGTGTTCATCGGCCAACGTCAGAGCCACATGCTTACCGGGACGGCCGCGAACAGTCCGTCAGCTCCGCACGCGGCGGTGCCGACACCCAACGCATCCCCCGCTTCATCAAGCACCCAGGAGATGGTTGTCGCCCCCGCTGCGGGAGTACCACTTGTGGGGGGAGCATCGACCAGCGCCGCAGCCGCAAACGCCACTCTTGCGCATGCCGGAGTCACTGCACCACCTGCACTCACCCCACCTCTGACCAGCCCTGGCGTTTTGCCGCGTCCCCCGGAGTCTCCATCGGATTCCCACAAATCGGTCGCAGTTCTCCAATCGCCGGCTCAGAGCCCGCCTCCACGAGCCACCTCAGCAGAAGACAAAGTCCCGACCAAGCTGGTCGTACCCGACAAGGAAACCGCAATCAAAGCGACGGTGGTGCCAACGAAAACCTCAGATACGCAGCCTGGAGCTGTCGATCGAGCCGTTATGGCAGACCCTGCGAAGGCTTCCCCATCGCCCAAACCCGGCGCGGCCAAACCGGCAGTAACGCCTGATGTCCGCCCCAAGGCCCTGGAAGAAGCAAAGGTCGCCCAGCCACCCAGCGTTGCCGTTCCGTCTCCAGATGCGCCGAAGCCGGCAGAAAAGGGGTCCGGAAAGCAGGGTTCAAATGCGGCCCAGGCGAAGCCGACCGCTCCATCCTGGTTGAATGTTGCGCCAATGTCGCTTCTGGAAGGTCGCATCAATGCGACACCGGCATGGCTCGCCCAGGCTCCGAAGGGGGCTCACACATTGCAGCTAATGAGTGGGAGTCCCGCCTACATGGGGGAATTTGATCGCTGGATTGATGCGGCAAAGTCGGAGGTTGACCTGCAGAAGCTGTATGCGTTTTCATCCCGAACGGGAAGCGGTGGTCACCGCGTTTCGATCGTCTATGGGCAGTTCTCCAGCCAGGAAAATGCCCGGGCTGCCGTGGCATCCCTGCCCGATCGAATACGTAGCCTCAACCCCTCCCCGCGCACCATCAGTGGCATCAAATCGGAGATTCAAAACCGAAAATAATTCCATATAACCAAAAAGTTAGATGTGATATCCTAGAATCTATCTAAACTTTTCGGAGCGACGCCACATGCTAAGTTCAGGCTCTGGCCGTTATTGTTATCCATCTCCGAACCGTCGTTCACTTGCGAATTTCGCGTTTACGGCGATCTTTACTGCCCTCACAGTCGCGGGTTGCGCCCGGCCACCTGTGACTCCATCCAGTCAACACATGATGCGAGAGGCGATTCCAGCCGAGCGCGTCGCGGCCGACATTCCGGCGCCGGTCATGTCCGCGCCGCTTCCGCCACCGCCGACACCTTCGCAACGGCTCGAAACCTTCAGCGTAGTCGTCAATGAGGTGCCCGTACGCGATCTGCTTTTCGCCCTCGCACGAGACGCCAAGATGAACGTGGATGTTCATCCTGCCATCTCCGGTTCCGTCACCGTCAACGCCCTCAATCAGACCTTACCCCAACTGTTAACCCGCATTGCCAGACAGGTTGACTTGCGCTGGGAGATCAATGGCGGGACGCTCTCTGTACTGCCCGACTCCGCTTTCCTCAGCACCTACACGATTGACTACGTGAACATGGCGCGTTCGGCAGCCAGCAACGTCAATGTGGCTACCCAGATTGGCGCCGGAGGATCGAGTGGAACCAGTGCCGGAGGAGGCAACAACAATTCGTCTACCGTGCTCACAAGCAATAGCGTGAACTTTTTTTGGGAATCACTGGCACAGAACATCTGCAATATCGTCGTCAGCACCCGGTCCCTCTCCCGTGAGCAGCGTGCCGAAGCGCAGCAGAGCCGTGACCGGGAGCAGGAAAGTCGCCTGAATGTGGCGCGTCAGTTGGCAAGTGCGGGGTCTGGTGCGCCCCAGTTGATGCAGCAAGTCACCGGCAGCGCGACCAACGCCCCCGCGACGGGAGCAGCAGTGAACTGCGCGCAAACCGGCTATAACTTGGCCTCAGGAACTGGGCAGACGGCCCCCCCAGCCGCCGGCGCAAGCAACCCGGTAATCAGCAACCGGGAGAGCGGCATCATCATGGTTTTTGCCACGCAGCGACAGCACGAAAAAGTGCGCGAGTTCATTGATCGCGTTGTGGCCAGCGCGCGTCGGCAGGTGTTGATTGAAGCAACGGTGGTTGAAGTGCAGTTGGCTTCCCAGTACCAGCAAGGCATCAATTGGCAGTTCCTGCGCTCTGGGGGAGGAGCCAGCCGCCTCGGGTTTACCCAGCAGCCGGGCGGGCCCAATGCCACCTTGCTTGGCGGTTCCGCGCAGGGAACCGCTGCTCTGGCCGCCCCGAATGCCCTGACACCAGGGCTCACCAATCCCGGCGGAACCAACCCCGGCATTCTGCAGATTTCGTATCTTGCCGGCAACTTGGCTACGGCACTCAATTTGCTCGAATCATTCGGCAATGTGAGGGTGCTGTCGAGCCCCAAGTTATCAGTCCTGAACAATCAGACCGCAATGTTGAAAGTTGTCGACAACAGGGTCTACTTTACGGTTACGGCGACAGTGGTCCCCTCAACTGTCGCCGGCGTCGCACCGACCGTGGCGTACAACACGTCCCCCAATACCGTGCCGGTGGGCTTCGTCATGGCAGTGACGCCGCAGATTGACGATGTGGATCAGGTCACGATTAATGTAAGGCCTTCGATTTCACGCATTTTGCGGTTCGTCAACGACCCCAATCCGCAACTCGCGGCGGCGGGAGTTCAGAACCGCATTCCCGAAATCCAGACAAGGGAGATGGAGTCCATCCTCAAGGTGCCCAACAACGAGATTGCCGTGATGGGTGGTCTGATGCAGGACGATGTCAACAACGGTGAAGATGGTGTGCCCGGGCTTTCGCGCATCCCAATTGCCGGCGAACTGTTCAGATATCGCAACGAAACGGCGAACAAATCCGAACTGGTCATCTTCTTGCGCCCCATCGTCATTCGCGATCCTTCGCTCGACGGTGATTACAAGAAGTTTCGCGACTTGTTGCCAGGCCAGAACTTTTTGAGCCAGCCCAATCCCTTGAAACCGGCTACCATGCAGTTGGACGGAAGTACGCCAGACAAGCCGACCTCCAGGATGGACCAGAAGCGGTAATGGTGGAGGGTCAACCCAAGATGGGGAATGCGCCATGAGCCTTCTGATGAACGCGCTCAAGAAAGCCGAAACTGCGAAGCAGCAGGCTGGTGCCAACGCGGCTACTGCGGAGCCGGCTGCCCCGGCGGGAGGCTCAACGCGCGATTTGAAAAATGAGCTCGGGCTGGACGATACGCCATACCGTGCGCCCGCCAAGGCGGATAGTTTCGATACAGAGCCAGCCATGTCGGGCGGCGGGCTGTCTCTTGAGCTTCCCGAACCGCCGGCACCGCTTGCCATCCCCAAAGCGGCGGGTCCTACTCCCCCCAGGGTCAGTAGCCCCCCCGGCAACTCCACTGCAGGCGCAACCGCGCGGAGCAACGATGTCGGTGCGGCGGCCAGAAACGTGTTCAGCGCCAAGCAACCGAAAGCAAAGACAATGTTTTCGAGCGATTCCAAGGCGCCGTTTTACGCCCTCGTTGGTGGTGGGCTGCTTGCAGTCGCCGGCTACGGTGGGTACCTCTGGATGCAAATCACCACGCCAGCGCCACCTCCGCGCGCCCCTGTCGCAGCGGGAGGTCCGACGGCAGCCGCTGGAGCCTCCGGCGCAGTGGGCGGCTCACAACGTCCGACCGATAGTATTCAGATGGACGCTGGTAAGGCGTCAACTCCAGCGGAGTCGACCGGTGTTTCAGGGTCAGGTGCTGCCGGGCCAGGGGTTGCTTCGTTACCCCCGCAGACTGCGTTGGCCGACAATCGCGCGCCAGGAACTTCGTCGGCAACGCCTTATCCTGACAACGTGGATTCGCGAAGTGCTGGCAGGGCTGACACGTCCCCAGCATCTGGTCAGGTACCGCAGCAAAGGGAGGGCCGCTCGCGAGACGTTGCAACCGCCAGCGGCGGGGTAGGTGTCGAACGCCCGCGCAACCTGACGGTCACCCGCACCGAGACTCCAGCGGCCGTCCAGCCCGACATTGCTGCAGGGTATGCCGCACTGCAGTCCGGCGACCTTGACCGTGCCGCCCAGGCCTATGAACGGGCGGTGCGAGCAGACCCCACCAACCGAGATGCCTTGCTCGGTGCGGGTACGTTGCAAATGCGGCTCAACCGTCCGGACCTGGCCGAGGTCATGTTCCGTCAGGTCTTGCGTCACCATCCGCAGGATACGTTTGCCGCAGCGCAGCTGGCCGCATTGACGGGTGCAGCGGATCCGGTCGGAACACTAAGTCAGGTCAACTCCCTGATCGCACGCGAGAGCGGGCGCCCCGATGGTGCGCAGGATAATGGCGCCTTGCAGTTCATGCAGGGCAATCAGTTTGCCGTTCAGGGGCGTTGGCCGGAAGCACAGCAGGCCTATTTCAACGCCCATCGGGCTGACCCCAACAACGCGGATTACTGCTTCAATCTCGCAGTCAGCCTTGATCGCATTCGTGAGGTTCGGCTGGCCCGTGATTTTTATATCAAAGCGCTTGAATTGGCGCGCACCCGCGGTGCCGGGTTCGATCAGGTCAAGGCACAAACGCGTCTTAATCAGCTCAACGACACAACGCGCTGAGTATCCCGCAGCATGAACGCGCCAGAATCCAAACCAGCGGCCCGCAAGCCTATCGGACGGATTCTCGTCGAGCGCGGCATTATTTCCGAAGATCAGCTTCGCATTGCGCTGAAGGAGCAGATTCGCAGCAACCTGTCCCTAGGAAAGCAACTGATCGCGCTTGGATTTGTCACTGATGCAACGCTGCGGGATGCGCTGTCGGAAAATCTTGGCACCAAAGGGGTCGACCTTGGCCACATCATCATCGATCCAGCCGCGATCCGTGCTGTCCCCCGCGAGTTCGCCAAGCGGCATCTGCTGTTTCCACTGGCTCTGGAGAAGGAGGCGCGACGATTTTCCGTCGCCATTGCGAACCCCAGCAACGTCGTGGCGCTAGACCAGTTGCGCGCGCTGCTCAATGCCCGCACCCGCATCGAGTTTGAAGTCGTTACGCTGTTGGCGAGTGAAGCGGAAATCCTGAGTGCCATTGACCAGTATTTTGGTTTCGAACTCTCGATTGACGGCATCCTGCACGAGATCGAGACAGGCGAAATTGACTATCAGAGCCTCAGCACCGGCGCGGAAACCTTTAGCTACAGCCAACCTGTGGTTCGTTTGGTTGATGCTCTGCTGGCTGATGCAGTCCAGCGTTCGGCATCCGATATTCACTTCGAACCAGAGCAGAACTTTCTGCGAATCCGTTACCGCATTGATGGCGTATTGCAGCAAATCCGGGCACTGCATAAGCAGTATTGGCCGGCAATGGTGGTGCGGCTCAAAGTCATGTCCGGCATGAACATCGCCGAAACCAGAGCCCCTCAGGATGGGCGCATCTCACTTTCGCTGACCGGGCGTCCCGTTGACTTCCGAGTCGCAGCCCAACCCACGATTCACGGTGAAAACCTGGTACTGCGCATTCTGGATCGCCAGCGCGGACTGGTACCCCTCGACGCCATCGGCCTGCAGGATTCCCAGCTTGATTTGCTCAAGATCATGATCGCCCGCCCTGAGGGCATCATTCTGGTGACCGGCCCTACCGGCTCCGGCAAAACCACTACGCTGTACTCGATGCTCTCCCATATCAACCAGGAGGGCATCAACATCATGACCCTGGAAGATCCAGTTGAGTATCCCCTCAACATGGTGCGCCAGAGTTCTGTAAACGAGGCGGTGAAACTGGATTTTGCCAGCGGCATCCGCTCGCTCATGCGGCAGGATCCCGACGTCATTCTGGTCGGGGAAATCCGTGATCCGGATACCGCAGAGATGGCGTTTCGTGCCGCCATGACGGGCCATCAGGTGTACTCCACGCTCCACACGAATTCGGCGCTTGGCGCCATCCCGCGGCTGCTCGATATCGGCATCCTGCCGGACATCCTCTCCGGCAACATCATCGGCATCATTGCCCAGCGCCTGGTGCGCCGGGTCTGCCCGCATTGTCGCGAGGCCCATCCGGCGGACGAAGTGGAATGCCGCTTCATGGGTTTGCCTGCCGATGAACCTCCGACGATCTACCGCGCAGTCGGCTGCGACCACTGCGATCAGCGGGGCTACAAGGGAAGGCTTACCATCATGGAAATCCTCAAGATGGACTTCGAGCTCGATGAGTTGATTGCCAGGCGCGCCACCACTCGGGAGATTCTCGACATGGCCTCCAGCAAAGGGTTCATACCTTTGGCCGAAGACGGCATCCGGCGTGTTCTCGATGGCTCAACCACACTTGAAGAAGTTTCACGGGTCATTGACTTCACCGGACGCGCCCTGGCGATATAGGCAGGCACAGCGTGGCGGTCTTTGCATATAAATCGATCGACCCCGACGGCCGCAGCGTAAGCGGCAAGATCGAGGCTGCCAACCTGCTTGACCTGGAGCAGCGTCTGGCACGCATCGGCCTGGATCTGATTACCGCCGAATCGGCCAACAAGCCCTCCGGGGGCTTGCTCCGTGCCAAGGTATCCCGTCAGGACCTGATCACCTTTTGCTTCCAGATGGAACAGTTGGTGGGGGCAGGTGTTCCCCTGCTTGAAGGTCTCACCGAACTACGCGACAGCACCGAGTCGGCGCGCTTTCGGGAAGTCATGGGGACCTTGATTGAAGCCATTGAAGGGGGGCAGTCACTGTCGCAGGCACTTGCCGGGCAACCCCAGGTGTTCAGCCAGATTTTTGTGAGTCTGGTAGGTGCAGGAGAGCGGACGGGCCAGTTGGTCGAAGTGCTGCGACGCTTGGCAGATACCTTGAAATGGCAGGACGAACTGGCAGCATACGCAAAAAAAATCGTGATTTACCCAGCCTTCGTGGCAGGGATTGTCTTCATGGTGATCCTGCTTCTGATGATGTTCCTGGTACCGGAAATGGCCAAGTTCCTCAAAAGCATGAATCAACAATTGCCGTTGCAAACCAGGCTGCTGATCGCCACCTCCAACTTCACCGTCAAGTACTGGTATCTCGTTATCGGCCTGCCGGTTGCCGCAGTGATGGTGTTCTTCGCGGCGATCAAGGCTTCACCGGCGTTTGCCTTCACCATTGATGGCTACAAGCTGCGCCTGCCTCTGGTCGGCCCGATCCTGCGCAAGATCATATTGGCCCGCTTTGCGAGTACCTTTGCACTCATGTACTCATCAGGGATTACCGTGCTGGAAGCCATGCAGATTTCAGAAAGCGTAGTGGATAACCGGACCGTTGCGGACGGCATTTCGCGTGCCGGGCAAAACATACGGGACGGCCAGGGTATCGCATCTGCGTTTGGTGCCATCGGCATGTTCCCGCCCCTCGTCCTGCGCATGCTGAAAATCGGTGAAACCACCGGAGCGCTGGATCGATCCCTCCTCAACGTAAGCTATTTCTACAATCGGGAGGTACGTGAAGGCATCGACAAGGTGCAGGCCATGATCGGACCGGCTCTCGTCCTCGTGCTCGGCACCGTGCTAGGCTGGGTCCTGCTATCCATCTTCGGCCCCCTCTACGACACCATCGGCAAGATCAAGCTGTGAATATCTCTTGGCCCGGAGTGCAGCAACGCGTCCTCGTCATCCGAGCGGATGGCGCGGAGATCTATTCAGTGCGCGGAGCCAGCACGGTCATGAATGCTGCCTTTGCGGTTAGCGAGATAGAGCTTTTTCAGAGCTACTGCCACAGCCGGCGCGACAGCCAGTTCACAGTCCTGGTCGATATCGTCGAAGAAGACTTCCAGCAGGAATCGATGCCATATGTTTCTGGGCGGAATCGGCGTGCCCTGCTCGCGCGCAAGTTCGACCAGTTGTTTCGCGCCACGCCCTACCGCGCCGCTGCCTCGCTGGGACGAGAATCCGGGGAGGAACGTAGCGGCGCCCGCCGGGACGAAAATGTATTGTTCATGGCATTGACCAATCATCAGTGCGTCACGCCATGGCTGGAAGTATTGCACTCAGAAAATGTGCAAGTGAAGTCCGTGCTGTCACTCCCCGCAGCCTCACAGTGGTTGGTGCCGCGCCTGAAATTGCGTGGACGCAGCGCGATGGTGGTGGCGCTGACCCGAGCCGGACTGCGACAAATCTACCTTGAGAACGGCCAATTGCGCTTCGCCCGCCTGGCTCCCATGGCGGTAAACGACTTTACTGAGGTCGGGCTGCGCATGGCAAGCGAGATTGAGCGCACGCACCAATACCTGGCCTCCCTGCGCTGGATGACGCGCGAGCAGGGACCGCTGCCCGTCATGCTGCTGTGTCCGCCGGGGTTGCGCGACGCGTGGCGCATTGCCTGCAACGACACGGATCGGCTGGCCTACGAGTTCATCGATTTCAATGACCTCAGTACCGGACTCGTCAGCCAGGGCACAGGGGTTACGGACGATACCTTGATCTATGCGGATGCCCTGTGGGCGGCCGGCGTCGTGCGCAAGAAGCCCGACCTCAACTTTGCACCCGATTGGTCACGTGAACACCACCATACGTGGCTCTGGCGCACCGGCATCGTTGCAGCCGGCGCCGCCATCAGTGCCGCCGGTGGTATTGCCGGAGCGGTACTGCTGGGACAAGCCAAGAATATCGATGTGGCGGCAGACCGGCATGCGGCGAACGCTTCGCGGGCGAACAACCAGTACCAGGACATCGCCAAGACGTTTCCACGAACCCTCACTACTCCGGAACACCTCAAGGGTGCAGTCCTGGCTCTGGACCCTCTGGTCATGCGCCCCCTCACACCGGAAGTTTTGCTGCTGGAGATCAGCCAGGCATTGCTGGAGGCCCCCACTTTCACGCTTTCGAAGATCGAGTGGGAAGTCACGGAGCTGGCCGAGGCCCCCACTCCTGGCATAGCGGGGCAAGGCTCCCAGCCACCGGCAGCACCCGGCGGCAAGCCCGCGATGGCGCGATATGAGATCGCCGTACTGTCTGGAGCCCTCTCCGAGGACAGAAGCGCAACACCGCGTCGCAAGATCGTGGCGGCACGCTCTGCGATTGATGCGCTGCGACGCATTCCGGGCGTCGAGGTCACCCCGGTCAGGCTCCCTCTGGACGTCGCCCCTACCGGCACGCTCAAGGGGGGGGATGCGGATGATGTCAAAGAAGATGTGGAACCGATCATCGTGCGGGTCGCCCGCAAGGCTCCGATATGACCCCGAAGCAGGTTCGCGACATCACGATTGCTTCCCTGCTGGCGGCCGCCTTGGCGGGAGCCGGCATCGCGGCTGCCATTGGCGGCAATTGGGTCAAGGAAGGGGCCCTGAAACGCGAGCGACAGATGCGCGCGCAATCCGGTGAGGCCGCCACCCGACTGACCCGTGCTACCGACGACCAGGCACAGATTGCTGCTTATCTGCAGCGTTACCAGCGCTATCTGGATATCAAGGCGATCCGTTCTCCCTCGGCGCAGGATAGCGAACAAGGCGAGCGGCTCGACTGGATTGAACGGGTGGTAGAAGCGCGCGAAGCACGTGCGTTGCCCCGTATTGCCTATTCGATTGCTGCACGCAAACCCTTTGGCGAGTTGCCAAATCCGAGCCCTGGACTGACCTTCCACGCAAGCCGCATGAAGCTGGAGCTGGGGTTGATCCATGAGGGTGATTTCTTTGATTATTTTCAACGGCTGAAGTCGCCCCCTGCCGGCGTTTTCATGGTGGACAAATGTGTCCTGCAAACGCGATTGCCACAGGGTCCGAAGCCTGCCCCCAGTGGCGCGAGCCAAGGCGCCCCCCTTTTTGGCGGTGGAACTCCCAAGGCCGCAACCACAGGTCTGGAAGCCGCCAATTTGCTCGCCGAATGCGAGATTGACTGGATCACCCTCCTCGACGATGCCCGTGTGATCGGCGTGCAGACTGGAGGGAAATAGATGGGACGCCTCTTTTTGCTTGCGGCAACCTGCCTCCTCGGCTCGACAATGGCGGCCGTGGCGACAGCACAACCTCCCGTGCAACCACAGTCTCAATCATCTCCCGGCCAGCCGTTGGAGAAGCGGCTCGGAAGGTTGTTCACCACTCCCGACCAGCGCGCCAAGCTGGACAAAACGCGAGGCGTTGTCCAGCAACAAGCGCCCAATACCGCCCAGACCGTCATTGTCAATGGCGTGATCCTCCGCCCGGGCAAGACGCCGATCCTGTTTCTGGACGGGAAGGAAGCCACGGGCGGCAGGGTCGACATAGGCGACCGTGCCCAGATTCAGGCCCGTACCAACGACGGGCAGTCCGTCAACGTGAAGCCCGGACAGTATGTGGATTTGGGCAGCGGACGCACCACCGAGGGGTATCAGCTGATACCCGCAGCGACTCTGCCAGCGTCGAAGGCAGACGAAAAGCCGGCGAGTGCCCCCGCTGGCACCCTGCCACCTCCTGCCGAAAGCCCGCGCGCCGCCATCCCCGCCGAGCGTTAGGGACCGCTAATCGCAGCATGGCCACTCGCGCCCGAATCCAGCCGAGAACTTTGAGTCGCCAGCGCCAGCGCGGCGTCGCAATGGTGGCACTGGTACTTCTCATCATGGTGACATTCGGCTTCTTCGGTCTGCGCAACCTGAACAACTCGCAGCGGCAAACCGTATTGACAGACGACGCGGAACGCATGCTTGTGCGCGCCAAAGAAGCGCTGATCGCCACATCTTTGGCCATGGGGCCGGGCGTCGCCAGTCCCGGGCGTTTGCCCTTCCCGGACGTGCGGACAGGGACTACCAGCGGCGATTCCGTCGGGGGGGACTACGATGGTACTCGCGACAATGACTGTGTTCGGCGCACCTGGGTATCGGGCGCCGCCATCACGGGGGCGTTCAACCTGAATATCCGCTGCGTCGGGCGACTTCCGTGGCGCGATGTCGGCCTGGAGATCGAGAATGTGCCAGACGACAATGATCCAGACGGGGTCATGCCATGGTTTGCGTTTTCGCCCAAATTGTCAGCCAATGGTTGTACTGAAGTATCCACCAAACTGACCAACAACACCGCTACCTGCGCGCAGAACTGGCCCTGGATCACGGTGGTAGATAGCAAAGGCAATGTCCTTACCAACCGCGCCGCAGTCGTGATCATCGTTCCAGGACCCAAACTGGGCAATCAGAACCGGACGGCCGCCCCACTCGCCGATTCCAGCGCCTATCTTGATTCTGTCACCGTGAGCGCCGGTTGCAATGCGCCCTGTGTTCCTGGAACCTACAACAATGCACAGCGCAACCTCGCCAATGCCATCGGATTGCGCTTCATCCAGTGTGCAGACATCAGCACGGTTGCAAGCAATAATCCGGACTACACCCATCCTTACCAGTGCAACGACAAACTTACCTACATCACGATCGACGACTGGATCGCGATGGTCGAGAAGCGCGCGCTGGCCGAAGCCAAGCAGCAGTTGAACGCCTTCTACGCAATCAATGGCTACTTCCCGTATGCGGCCCCTCTGGGCAGCATTGATTGCGTCACCGGACAGCGATCTGGGCATCTGCCAAGCGGCAGCGCCGCTGTGCGCTGCCCCGGGGGCGGCGCCGCGTTCACGACCCAATCTTGGGTGCCCACCTGGTTTGACATCAACAACTGGGCCGACGTCATCTACTACGACGTTGCGCCCGGCTGCATTCAATCTGCCTCGCCACCCCGATGTACCTCAAGCCTTCTGACAGTGGGAACCCAGACCAATGTGCGGTCCTTGCTAATCGCCGCCGGACGCCCTGTGGCTACGATCGCGGGCCAGGTGCCTGCCATCACCACGCCACCCTATGCGGCCTCGACAGGTGCCGATCAGACCGGCTATCCAAGTGGCGCGGTGAGCAACTACCTCGATAGCGTGCGCAACGCGACCGGCTTTACCACTCTGGTCTATGATGCGGTGAACACTGCACGCAGCAGTGTTTACAACGACCAACTGCTGATCGTCGCTCCGTGACCCAATCCCTTCGCAGGCACCAATCCGGCTTCACCTTGGCCGAGCTTGCCATCAGTGTGGTGATCATCGGCCTGTTGATCGGCGGCCTGCTGGGCCCCATTGGCCGGCAAGTGGATCAGGGACGCATCAACGAAACCCAGAAGCAGATGGAATTTGCGCGCGACGCTTTGCTCGGCTTTGCTGTCGTCAACAAGCGCCTGCCCTGCCCGGATACCGACGGCGACGGCATTGAGCAAGCCGCCTGTGCCACACCTGCGACAGCGGTTGGCAACCTGCCCTGGGCCACGCTGGGCTTGTTCGAGTCAGACGCCTGGGGAACGCGCTTTCGCTACGCGGTGTCGTCAGCGCTGGCGGTAGCGCCGATCACGCTGACGAGCGTCGGCAGCCTGCGCGTACAACAGCGCAACCCCGCAACCAAGGTGATGCGCGATCTTGCCGGCGGTGCGGCGCCCGGTGCTGCTGCCGTCATCGTTTCCTTCGGCAAGAACTCTTTTGGCGGAACCCTGGCCGATGGTTCCGCCGCCGGCGTGGCGCGTCCGAACGTTCCCGCAGTCAACGCAGATGAGACGATGAATGCGGCCGCCGCCGCAGTCACCTTCTCGACGCGTACGCCGATTGACCCCAGCACACCTTGCAGCGATACGGTCGGCGTCTCCCCCCTTTGTGAGTTTGATGATCAAGTGCTGTGGCTATCAACATCTGTGGTCATCAGCCGCCTTGTCACAGCCGGGCAACTACCTTGACCGCATGCCGCTGCGAGCCGCCCCCACCAAGGGTTTCAGCCATCAAGGCAAGGAAGAATGGCTTGTACCAACGGTTTCAGGCCGATCCTGCGTGTTCCGGCTTGCCCGTCTCGGCAGCTGATTCGGGCTTGCTTGTCAGCACCATGCGCACGCGGCCCGGCTGATTGCGAGCCAGTTCAAGCCGGTAGCCATAGCGCAATGCTTTCGTGGCAAGCTGGTAGAGGCCGATTCCCATGCCGTCGTTGGATGACATCGGGCTTCTGAAAAGGCGAAGGGCAATGTCCTCGGGAACCGCGGCTCCCGTATCTTCAATAGCGAATTCGACTTCGGCTCTGGTCGACACCAGGGTCGCATGCACCTGCAAGGCCGGATCCGTAGCGCGCTTGCGTAGCGCGTTCTGGATCAGGTTGTCCGCCGCGCTATCGAACAGCGTCTCGTAAATGGGCATATCGGTGCCAATCTGGGGGGCATGAAACACCACGTTACTGTGGGCATGGCGCCGGCTCACCGCCGACCACCACGCGCTCAGGCGCAACAGGCGCTCGCTGTCGGTGGATGGCGCACGCAGCCGGTCCAGGGTCGCGGCAAGACGTTGTGAAATGGCCGGCAGATGCCGGCCGATCAGCTGTCGTACCTTCAGATCATCTGCACCCGACTTGGCAGCATCCACCAGGCCATCAATCGACTGCAGCAGGTTTTTCACGTCGTGCGTCAGTCGTGCGCCGGTCTCGTGCACCGCTCGCATATAGTTGTCCTGCACGAGCTTTTGCTCCCGCTGCTTGGCCCAGTAAAACTCGGCAGCCAGGCCGATCAGCAGCTTGAAGTGCCACAGGAAAGCCGGTGACAACACTTCGCGCGCGCGCAACACAACTTCGAATGACTGCTCCGCATGGCTTTCGCCCGATTGAATCTCGATACGTACCTCTTCGCCTTCCTCTTGCGAGCCAAACTGGCCGGTCAGACCATCACAGCGCCATTGGGCGCCCACCACGATGGCCAGTTCGCCAAGCCCGCGCATCGTGCCGTCCAGAAACTTGTCCGGATCGGATTCGCGTCTGTTCAGGGTAGTCAGGCTGTCCAGCCAGACTTCGTAGGGCAGACCGAATGAAAGCAAATAGCGTGAGAGCAGGATCGAGAGCGCCCCACCGCCGCTGCGTTCCCCATCCCCTCCCTGAAAGCGACTCCACAACCAGGAGAACGCCAGGAGCGTACCGCTGACGCTGATCAGGGTCAGCGCCATGCTTTCGAGGTAGCCATTGCGTGACACCGCCATCAAGGCAATCCCGAAGAACACCAGCAACAACAGCAAGACCACCACCCATGCCGTATATACAAGGTCGTAGGCTGCACCCATCCCGCGCCGCTGGCCAATCCGCGGCGCTTCCAGTTGGTCCGCCTTCCAGGCCAGTACCGCGAGCGGCACAAGCGCGACACCCAGCACGCGCAGCAGCCAGCGCCTGGCGTTTTCGCTGGGCAGTCCGGCTTGCAAGTGGTCTGGCAACAGCCCCGGCACCACCAGCAAGAAAAGCACGATGATCATGAATGCCAGCGCGGCCAGATAGAGTGCCCGCTCCACCCGTGGTGCGAGCAATGTAATGCGCCCTGCCACCAGTCCGGTCAACAGCGTTGCCCACGCCAATAGCGGCCAGGCACTCAGATAGACAGCCACCAACGCCCCGGGGCCGGCAATCATGGCAATCTGCCATATGCTCAGGCTCTTGCGATGTGACACGATAGGTTGCCACAGCAAGACCGCGCCAATGTGCGCGAAAAACAACATCGGACGCCAGTTCGCGGCCGGACTGGCTGTCAGCAGCAGCAACAGCATCAAGCCAAACACCAGCGCGCGATTGCGATACGACTCGACAGAAAACACGAACGGACACCGATCAGGGCAGGATGCAGGCCCGTAGGATACCGCGCCAACGTGCCCCCCAGGCAACCCGCCTGGCGGCACCGTTAGAATGACGAGATGATGCCAAGAACCCTGCGTCTTCCTGGTGCGGTGCCCATTGCGCGCTTTGCGCTCACCGAAGCCTTGCGCGGCCGCCTGCTTCTGGCCGCCCTGCTGGTGGCGGCAACCGGGGTGGCGGTGAGCGTTTTCCTCGGAGAAATGGCGATCACGGAATCAGCCCGCATCCAGGGCTCCGCGCTCGCTGCATTCAGCCGCCTGGCAGCAGTGGGCCTGGTGGCAAGCTTCGTGGTGACGGGGCTGGCACGCGAACAAGCTGACAAAGGATTGGAGCTGTTGCTCTCGTTGCCCTTGCCCCGCTCCAGCTATGTGGTGGGCAAGCTGGGCGGCTATGCCGTCTCCGGCTGTCTCATTGCCGCCGTATTCAGTCTGCCACTGCTTTTGTATGCACCGCTCACCAACGTTGCAGCCTGGGGCTTCGCCCTTGCTCTTGAGTTGTTGCTGATCGCCGCAGCATCCTTGGCTTGTACTCTGGTTGTCGGCCACACCGCCGTCAGTTTGCTCCTGGTCACGGCGTTTTACGCCCTGAGCCGCATCATGACCAGCCTCCTCGCCATTACCTCCAGCCCGGTTGCACCGGTAGACTCGGCCGGATTTGCGATCATGAGCTGGACCATGCGGGGGCTCGCCACCTTGCTTCCCAGACTGGATCAATTTGGCAATGCCGACTGGCTCTGGCAAGCGCTCCCCCTTTCTGCCCTGCTGGGCCAGCTGGGCGCGCTCAGCCTGCATGCAATGGTCTACGCCATGCTCCTCGCCTGTATTGCCCTGTTCGACTTCTACCGGAAGAACTGGTAATGACACTGGCTTGGTTTGACGGCAGGCTCGGCAACAGAAGGGACGAACGGCCCATCTACGCCGTACCGCGGCTGGTCCTTGTTCTGACGGCGCTCTTGCTGGCAACGCAAGTAGGCTGGTCGTGGCAGCACCCGCACCCCAGACCGACAGCACAAGCGCTTGGCCCTCCCCCGACAGACCATGAAGCGGTCATCACCAGTCTGGGGGAGACCAAGGCCTACGCGCGTCTGCTGAATCTGAGCCTGCAGGCGCACGACAACCAGCCGGGAATCAGCTTGCCTTTTCGCCTGTTGGACTATGGCAGACTTCAGGAATGGCTCACGCGCATCCTTGCTCTTGATCCACAGGGACAATACCCGTTGCTGGCAGCCAGCAGGCTATACGCCACCGTGGACGATGATGCCAAGCGCCGGCGCATGCTTGAATTCGTCCACGCGGAGTTTCGGCGTGACCCCAACCGGCGCTGGCAATGGCTGGCACACGCCGCTTACGTGGCCAGGCACGAAATGAAGGACATGTCGCTGGCCCTGCGATACGCCGAATCCTTGAGGCAGCATGCGACTGACCCCAAAATCCCGGCCTGGGCCCGGCAGATGGAGATTTTCCTTCGGATTGACGTGAATGACACTGATGCCGCCAAGGCTTTGCTGGGCGCGCTTCTGGCATCTGGGAAGGTGTCCGACCCGGCCGAGTTCCGCTTTCTTGCCGGGCGTCTGGCGGAATTGGAAGGCGCTCCTGGCACCAATTCAACGGCTGCGCAAGGGCGGAAATGACAGGGTGTCAACGACATTGTCATTTTTTCGTCACCAAACCATGCATGAAATGCGAAATTCTGTTGCATTAACGCAGTTTTGCATCGTTACAGCACTGGCGCAGTAGTTGGCATGTGGCTTGCTGAGTTCCAGCCAATGCATTTCACTTTGAAGGGATAAACCATGCGCAGACAACAGGGTTTTACACTGGTCGAAATTGCGATTGTTCTGGTCATCATCGGGTTGCTGCTCGGTGGCATCCTGCGTGGTCAGGAACTGATCCAGAACGCCCGGGTTCGCAATATCATTGACCAGCAGAACGGCATCAAGGCTGCCTTTTTTGGCTTTCAGGACCGCTTCCGCATGATTCCGGGTGACCTTACCGCCGGGCAGATTGCCCAGGTCGGTTCCGGCGTCATCGTCGCCGGCACGCCTGGCACCGGTGCCATCGACGCAGGTGATTCCGCTGCCGCCTTCCAGAACATCACCGTGACCGGCTTCATCAGCTGCCAGACCTGTACTGCCGCTGCCGCCGCTGCCTCCGATGCCGCCAACAGTCCGGCAAACGTCTTTGGCGGCATCCTGCAACTGGTCACTGACAACGTCTACTCGACCGCCACCGCATTCTCTGCGGGCGGTGCGGCTCGCCACAACATCAAGACCGGCAACCTGATTCCTTCCAATGTCCTGTTTGAAGCGGATACCAAGGTCGATGACGGGGTGCCCAACAATGGCCAGTTCCGCTTCAGTATCTGGACCGCTGCGGGAGGCGCCGCCCCGGCTGGCGCGACCTGCCAGAACGGCGCCGTTGCCATCGGTACCCCGTGGCAAACCACCGCCAATGCTGTAGACCCGAACTGCGGCGCCGCGACTCTGATCAATTGATCCAAGCCAAACCCACCTGAGGCGCCTGCTTCAGACCAAAAAGCCCGCCAACAGGCGGGCTTTTTGCTGGATGGTTGTCACAACCCCATCTACTGGCACATTACTTGCGGCTGTTTCAATCCCAAACCTTGCTCACCCCTGTCAGGGTGGTCGGGTTTCAAGAATATCGGAGAGATTATGCGCAGACAACAGGGTTTTACACTGGTCGAAATTGCGATTGTTCTGGTCATCATCGGGTTGCTGCTCGGTGGCATCCTGCGTGGTCAGGAACTGATCCAGAACGCCCGGGTTCGCAATATCATTGACCAGCAGAACGGCATCAAGGCTGCCTTTTTTGGCTTTCAGGACCGCTTCCGCATGATTCCGGGTGACCTTACCGCCGGGCAGATTGCCCAGGTCGGTTCCGGCGTCATCGTCGCCGGCACGCCTGGCACCGGTGCCATCGACGCAGGTGATTCCGCTGCCGCCTTCCAGAACATCACCGTGACCGGCTTCATCAGCTGCCAGACCTGTACTGCCGCTGCCGCCGCTGCCTCCGATGCCGCCAACAGTCCGGCAAACGTCTTTGGCGGCATCCTGCAACTGGTCACTGACAACGTCTACTCGACCGCCACCGCATTCTCTGCGGGCGGTGCGGCTCGCCACAACATCAAGACCGGCAACCTGATTCCTTCCAATGTCCTGTTTGAAGCGGATACCAAGGTCGATGACGGGGTGCCCAACAATGGCCAGTTCCGCTTCAGTATCTGGACCGCTGCGGGAGGCGCCGCCCCGGCTGGCGCGACCTGCCAGAACGGCGCCGTTGCCATCGGTACCCCGTGGCAAACCACCGCCAATGCTGTAGATCCGAACTGCGGCGCCGCGACTCTGATCAATTGATCCAAGCCAAACCCGCCTGAGGCGCCTGCTTCAGACCCAAAAGCCCGCCAACAGGCGGGCTTTTTCATTTGCAATCGGCCATTCGGCGCAGCTCCAAGCGTCACCGCTCCCACCTCGCGTGTGTGGGACCGTCAGCCAGCCAGAAGCAAGGCCTCCGCCTGCGCCAGTGCCTCCGGACTTCCCTTCAAAACCACCACATCTCCGGCCATCAACACCAGCTCGTCGCTAACGGCCACGGGTCCTTGGCCCATTCGACGAACGCTGAGGATTTCCACCCGCGTTTCCGCAAGACGCATCAGTTTGAGCGCCCGATCCACAGCATATGCCCCCGCCGGAAGAGGAACAGAATGCAGCCGCACACGATCGCTTTCCGTCAAATCCTCGGGCGCATCATCCGCACCGTGAAAGAAGCCACGCAGGCTGCTGTAACGTCCTTCCCGAACCGCACGCACCCGCTTGACAACCTTCGCCAGCGGCACCCCGGTCAGCAGCAGAGCGTGCGACGCCAGCATCAGGCTCGACTCAAGCGCCTCCGGCACAACCTCAGCCGCCCCGGCGGCATGCAGGCGATCCATGTCGCCATCATCCGTTGCGCGGACGATCACCGGCAAACCCGGCCGAACCTCGCTCACGTGCGCCAGAATCTTCAAACTGGAAGCCACGTCAGCATAGGTAATCACCACTGCCTGTGCCCGCATCAACCCGGCCGCTACCAGCGATTCGCGCCGACTTGCATCGGCATATACGACCGAATCCCCGGCCGCGGCCGCCTCGCGGATGCGATCCGGATCCAGATCCAGCGCCATGTAATCTACTTGCTCGGCTTCCAGGAGTCTGGCCAAGGCTTGTCCGTTCCTGCCGTAGCCGCAAATCAGAACATGCCGGCTGGCCTTGATGGTCCGTGTGGCGATCTGGGTAAGCGCCAGGGACCGCGTCAGCCATTCGTCGCGCGCCAGGCGCAATGCGATCCTGTCGCTCATGGCGATCAGGAACGGTGCTGCGAGCATGGACAGCAGCATGGACGCCAGCACCGCATTGGTTACCTTGTCATCCACGAGGTGCAGCCCGCCTGCCTGCGCCAACAGCACGAAGCCGAATTCGCCGGCCTGCGCAAGAGCGATGCCGGTACGAATCGCGGTGCCTTGCGAACGGCCGACGGCACGCGCCAGACCCGCTACCCTGGCAAACCAGGCCAGCACCGGCACCACCGTGAGGAACAATACCAGCCCGGGCTGGGCCATCACCGCGCGCACATCAAGCAGCATACCGATGGTCACAAAAAAGAGACCCAGCAGCACGTCCCGAAACGGCTTGATGTCCTCCTCAACCTGGTAGCGAAACTCAGTCTCCGAGATCAACATGCCGGCGACAAAGGCACCCAGTGCCAGCGACAGGCCGGCGTGCTCCGTCAAATACGCCAAACCGAGCGTCATGAACAACAGGTTCAGGGTGAACAGCTCGGTCGAGCGCCGACGGGCCACTGTGGCAAGCCAGGCGCGAATCACCCGGCGCCCGACGAACAGCAGCAGGCCCAGTACCAACACGGCCTTTAGAAACGCGAACCCCAGGGTAGCCATCAAATCGTCCGAACCCCGGGCAAGTGCGGGAACAATCACCAGAAAAGGAACAACTGCCAGATCCTGAAACAGCAAAATGGCCATGACGTCGCGCCCATGGGCCGATTCCAATTCCACCCGTTCCACCAGAAGCTTCACGACAATGGCCGTGGACGACATGGCCAGCGCCCCGCCGAGCGCCACACCGGCCTGCCATCCCAAGCCCCATACCATCGCGGCTGCCATGCCCAGACCGGCAGTAGCGCAGACTTGTGCCAGCCCCAACCCGAATACGGTGGTGCGCATGGCAGTCAACTTGCCCAGATTGAACTCCAGCCCAATCGAAAACATCAGAAACACCACCCCGAACTCAGCCAGGTAGCGTGTTTCACTGGTATTCGGCACCCATCCGGTGGCATGCGGGCCGATCACGATGCCGGCGAGCAAGTATCCCAACAACGGCGGCAGGTGAAACTTGCGTGCCAACGCCACCACGCCGACGGCAGCGGCCAGAAAAATCAGAACGATTTCCAGCGTGTTGGGCACCTTGGGGCTTTCCGAATCGCCCCACTGCAATCTTGATGCCAAGTCTGCAAACTTGAGGGCGCGTTTGTTATACTCGTCTGCATGATAGCCGTCGAACAGACAAAGGGCAAAGCCGGTCCCCAAGACGCTGTGCAGCCCGCACCACAAGGCGGCAACGACCGATCCGGCGGAAGCGGCGTCCAGACGCTGGAACTGGCGCGCAAAGTGCTTGCGATTGAAGCTGACGCCATCGGGCGCATGGCGCAACGTCTGGACGCGCAGTTTGCCCATGCCGTGGACCTGCTTTTCGGCTGCCGTGGCCGGGTGGTCGTTTCCGGAATAGGTAAATCGGGCCATATCGCGCGCAAGCTGGCATCCACGCTCGCGTCAACCGGTACTGCCGCCTTTTTTGTGCACCCCGCTGAAGCCGGACACGGTGATCTGGGCATGGTCACCGGTCACGACGTGATGATCGGTCTATCGAACTCTGGCGAAACGAGCGAGCTGCTTACCATCGTTCCGGCAATCAAACGCATGGGTGCCGCACTGATCGCTCTGACAGGTAATCCCGGCTCTACCTTGGCAAAATTGGCGGATGCGCACCTGCACACCGGCGTGGACCAGGAAGCGTGCCCGCTTAATCTGGCACCAACCGCCAGCACTGCGGCGCAGCTTGCCATGGGTGATGCCTTGGCCATGGCCTTGCTGGACGCACGCGGCTTCGGCGAAGCCGATTTTGCGCGGTCACACCCTGGCGGCGCGCTTGGTAGGCGTTTGCTCACCCGCGTCAAGGACGTCATGCGAGTGGGTGATGCTGTTCCCGCGGTACCGCTCGCTGCCACGCTCGGCGAGGCAGTCCTGGAAATGACAGCCAAACGGATGGGAATGACGGCCGTGCTAAATACTGACGGGAACGTCGCGGGCATCTTTACGGACGGCGATTTGCGGCGCGCGCTACCTAGGTTGACCAACTTTCATACCGCCACGGTAGCAGATGTTATGACCCCAGCACCGGCGACCATCTCTCCCGAGGCCTTGGCCGCAGAAGCCGTGCGGCTCATGGAAAGCCGCAAGGTGAACCAGATTCTGGTGGTTGCTGCAGGGAACGCGACTCCCCCGCAAGCCGGCAAGCTGGTCGGCGCACTCAATATGCACGATCTGTTCCACGCAAAGGTGGTTTGAGCGATGGCTCCTTCCCTAAAGGCACGACTGCAAGGCCTCAAGTTAATGGCCTTCGACGTCGACGGCATCCTGACCAATGGACAGCTCATGTACACGGACGCAGGGGCCGAGATCAAGTCTTTCGACAGCCGGGACGGACTGGGCATCAAGCTGCTGCGAGAAGCCGGCGTCAAGTTGGCGATCATCACGGCACGCAGATCCGATTTGGTTGGGCGCCGCGCTCGCGAGCTGGGTGTGCACTTCTGCTTTCAGGGCAGCGAAGCGAAGTTCGCCGCGTTCACGCAGATTACCGAGGAACTCCATCTCGATTTCGGGCAATGCGGATACATGGGCGATGATTTGGTAGATCTGCCCGTCCTGATTCGCGCCGGGTTTGCGGCGACAGTTCCCGAGGCTGTTGATGCCGTCAAGGAGCGATCCCACTATGTCACGTCGCGCGGCGGAGGGCGCGGAGCAGTTCGCGAAATATGCGACATGATCCTGCGTGCGCAGGGCCGTTTCGACAGTGCGATCGCGGAGTATCTCAAATGAAGGGGATGCGGTGAAGCCAGTCGGCCGTGCGTCGCTGGGGGCTGTCCTGCCCCTCGTCATCATGCTCCTGCTGACGCTGCTCACGCTCTGGCTGGATCGCACGGTCGAGCTGGCGCAGCCTCAGCGCGATCGGCCCATCACGCACGACGCAGACTACATCGTGCAGAAATTCAGTTTGACGCGCTTGGGTGAAGATGGCCAACCCCGCTATACGCTCTCCTCCGTCAAGATGGTGCATTACCCGGACGATGACACCTCGCACCTTGAGTTTCCACGCCTGATTCAGGCAAGCCCCGGGAAACCGGATACCCAAGTACGCGCGGATCGCGGCCTGGTGTCTTCCGACGGACGCGAAGTGCAATTGTTCGATAACGTTGAACTGTTCAAGCAAGGCGATCGTACGGCGGGCAAGCATGAAGAGGACGTTCGTATCACGACACAGTATCTTCGTGCCATCCCGGATGAAGACCGGATCGTGACACCAGAGCGCGTGGTCATCGAACACGGAAACTCCAGACTCAGCGGCATCGGCATGGATTACGACAACCGCTATCGCAATATTCGGCTGCAATCAGCAGTGCGTGGCACGTTCGAGGCGAGGCGGAGATGACGCCAAGGATCATCGCGCCAGCATTTGTTGCCATCTTGCTCTGTTTGGGTACTGCAGGGAGCGCACTTGCCGAGAAAGCGGATCGCGACAAGCCAGTTTCCATCGAAGCCGAGCGCATGACCTACGACGATCTTCGCCAGCTCAATATCTTTGAAGGCAAGGTGGTGCTGACGCAGGGAACCTTGATGATCATGGCTGATCGGATCACCGTCAAGCAGGATCCTGAGGGCTTTCAGATTGGCACCGCCGACAAAGGCCCCGAGGGCTTCGCTTACTTTCGACAGAAGCGTGAAGCGCTCGATGAGTACGTGCAGGGTTGGGGGGACCGCATCGTCTACGATGCGAGAACGGAAAAGGCCGAGATGATCGGTCGAGCCCGGTTCCTGCGCGGACTCGATGAAGTGCGGGGCAACACCATCAGCTATGACGGCCGCACAGAGTTTTATTCCGTTACGGGGGGTGGTCCCACTGTTGCCACTCCGAACAATCCGGAAGGCAGGGTGCGCGCGGTCATCCAGCCCAAGAGCACCACACCGCCCGCCCCGCCCCCGCCAGGCAGCGACCTGCGACTGCGCTCTGCAGGCGGGATCACCGCACCGCGCAGCGAGTATCCCGAACCGCGCAAGAACCCATGAGCGCTCTGGTCACACAAGGGTTGAAGAAGCGCTACAAGGCACGCGAGGTCGTCAAGGATGTCTCGTTCGAAGTGGCCAGCGGCGAGGTTGTCGGGCTCCTGGGGCCGAATGGCGCCGGCAAGACCACCTGCTTTTACATGGTGGTCGGGTTGGCTGCCGTCGATGCCGGGTCGATTCGCATCGCAGGCGAGGAGGTGACGCACCAGCCAATCCACCGCCGCGCCCGGCTGGGCCTGTCCTATCTGCCGCAGGAAGCATCGGTGTTTCGCAAGTTAACCGTCGAAGAGAATGTCCGTGCCGTTCTTGAACTGCAGGATTTGTCCCCGACCCGAATCAATCAGAGACTGACGGAATTGCTCGGGGAGCTCAATATTGCGGGGTTGGCACGCAACCCTGCCATGTCTTTGTCTGGCGGGGAACGAAGACGGGTCGAGATTGCACGCGCGCTGGCGAGCCAGCCGCGCTTCATCCTCCTGGACGAACCCTTCGCCGGCGTTGACCCGATCGCCGTCATCGACATCCAGAAGATCATCCGCTTCCTCAAGGATCGCGGTATCGGGGTATTGATCACAGATCACAATGTGCGCGAGACATTGGGCATCTGTGATCGCGCATACATCATCAACGAAGGTCACGTGCTGGCCTCCGGCACGCCTGATGCGATCGTCGCAGATGAAGGTGTACGGCGCGTCTATCTGGGCGAGCACTTTCGTCTTTGATCGCATGAAGCAGGCGCTACAGCTTAAGCTATCGCAGCATCTGACGCTCACGCCGCAGTTGCAGCAATCCATTCGCCTGCTGCAACTTTCCACGGTAGAACTCGAACAGGAGATTGAGCAGATACTGCACGAGAATCCGCTGCTGGAGCGGGAAGACGATGCCCCGACTTATGCGGGTGCCGAACAGCCCGTCACCGAGTCGCTTCCCGACCAATTCGGGCCGCAAGGAGCGGAGGCGGAGAACATGCGCGCCGATCGGGAATTCAGTGCCCCCGCCGCGCCGCGTGATGATGATGACGAGCCGGCAGAACGCCAGAATGCGGCGGCAATTGGCCTGCGCGAACATCTGCTCGCCCAGTTGGGCCAGATGCAACTTTCCGCACGGGACCGCGCGCTCGCGGGAATGCTGGCTGAAGCCCTCGACGATGATGGCTATCTGACGCAGTCGCTGGAAGAGGTTCTTGAACTCCTGCCGGCTGAACTGGAAATCGAACCGGAAGAGTTGAATCTGGCGCTCCGCATGCTGCAAGCCTGCGAACCGCCCGGTATTGCAGCCCGCGGCCTGGCCGAATGTCTGCTCCTGCAACTTCAGCAGTTGCCGCCGTCACCGGAAAGGTCGCTGGCACAGCGCATCGTCGGGCAGCACATGGATCTGTTGGCGAGCCGCGATTTCTCGGGATTGAAGCGCATCTGCCGATGCGATGACGAGGACCTCAAATACGCACGCGACCTGATTTTGAGCCTTGATCCGCGACCCGGCGCCGCTTTTTCGACCGCCGACATCCGGTATGTGACGCCAGATGTCATTCTGCGCAAGCTGCAGGGCAAATGGCAGGTTCACGTCAATCCAAGTGCCGTGCCAAAGTTGAAATTGAACCGCCTCTACGCCGATATCCTGTCGCGCGATCGCGGCCGTTCTGCGTCCGGCGATCATGCTGGCCTGTTCACACAGTTGCAGGAAGCCAAGTGGCTGCTCAAGAACGTGCAACAGCGCTTCGAAACCATCGAGCGCGTCGCACAGGCCATCGTGGATCGGCAAAGACACTTCTTCGACTATGGCGAAGTGGCCATGCGACCCCTGGTGCTGCGTGAAATCGCGGATGAACTCGGCCTGCACGAATCGACCATTTCCCGGGTCACCACCAATAAGTATCTGCTCACTCCGCGCGGAATCTTCGAATTGAAGTATTTTTTTGGCAGCCACGTCACCACTGACACAGGCGGGGCTTGCTCCTCAACTGCAATTCGGGCTCTAATAAGGCAACTCGTCACTGCGGAGGATCTCAGGAAGCCACTGTCCGACTCGAAGATTGCTACTGTTCTGGGCCAGCAGGGGATCGTGGTTGCGCGACGTACCATCGCCAAGTATCGCGAAGCGCTCAAGATTCCACCGGCCAACTTGCGTAAATCGCTTTAGTTCGCAACATCAAGGAGGCAAGAATGAATTTCACCGTCAGCGGCCACCATGTTTCCGTCACGCCCGCCATCCGCGACTACGTTCTCTCCAAGCTCGACCGGGTCAGTCGCCACTTTGACCACGTCATTGATGTAAACGTCATTCTTTCAGTCGAAAAACTGGCCCACAAGGCCGAAGTCAATCTGCATGTAAGGGGCAAGGACATTTTTGTCGAGACGGTCGATGAAAACATGTACGCCGCGATCGACACCCTGGCCGACAAACTCGACCGCCAGGTCCTCAAGTACAAGGATCGCTCCCAGAATCACGCCCACTCCCCGCTCAAGCGGCAAGAAGTCAACTGAATCGGTTGCATTGATTGGGCGACATCCCATCGACATGTCCCGGTCGCCACTCGACCGGGACGTATAATTCGGCGTCCTGATTTTCCGGTGCCGCCACCATTGGCATCGACACCCATGAAACCTAGTGGCAGCCCGTCAGCAGCCCAAGTGATCGCGCGTCTTTTGCCGGTCACCAATGTGATGGTAGACCTCGAGCTGTCCAGCAAGCGGCGGGTGTTCGACGAAGCAGGATTGCTGTTTCAGAACCAGCAAGGCATCGCGCGTTCCACCGTATTTGATAGCTTGTTTGCAAGGGAGCGCCTTGGCTCGACCGGGTTGGGGCAAGGGGTAGCCATCCCTCATGGGCGCATCCCGAAGCTGGCAGCACCGGTAGGCGCCTTTTTGCGGCTCAAGGAGGCGATTCCGTTTGAAGCGCCTGACGCCAAGCCGGTCAACCTGCTGTTTTTTGTATTGGTACCGGAAAAGGCTACTGATACCCACCTTCAGATCCTTGCATCGCTTGCCGAGATGTTTGCGGAGAGCTCGATGCGTGAGCGCCTCGCCACCTTGCCATCGGCATCCGAAGTGCATCGCGCGCTCGTTTCCTTCCACGGCGATGTCGTCTCTCACACTTAAGGCGCTCTTCGACGAAGTTGCGGAAGAGCTGGAACTGACCTGGGTGTCTGGCCAGGATCAGGCGCATATTGGCGTCAACCCTGGTGCCCACGCCTCCCATGCCGTGGCCGACATGGTGGGGCACCTGAACCTGATTCACAAAGACCGCATTCAGGTCATCGGCAAGCCCGAATATGACTATCTGGCCCACCTGACCCCTACCCGTCAGCAACATCTGCTGGCCGAACTTCTGGCAGGCAAGCCCCCTGCGGTGATCATCGCCGATGGCGTGGCTACGCCGACTGTCATGGTAGAGGCCTGCCAAAAGGCCAACATCCCGGTCTTTGCCACACGGACAACAGCTGCCGGCGTCATCGACATGCTGCGCATCCATCTCACCAAGCTGCTGGCGGATCGCACCACCATGCACGGCGTGCTGATGGACGTGCTCGGACTAGGTGTCCTGATCACTGGAGAATCGGGGCTGGGCAAAAGCGAACTGGGGCTGGAGTTGATCAGCCGGGGCCACGGTCTGGTCGCCGATGATGTGGTCGAGATCACCCGCGTATCCCCGCGCACCCTCGAAGGTCGCTGCCCACCGCTGCTCAAGAACCTGCTTGAAATCCGCGGCCTCGGATTGCTCGACATCAAGGCCATTTTCGGGGAAACAGCGGTCCGCCCCAAGATGAATATCAAGCTGATGGTGCACCTCGCTCGCCACCAATCCGCCGGTGCCGCAGATTACGAACGTTTGCCCCTGAACGCCAATTTTGAGGAAGTGCTCGGTGTGCGTGTCCGCAAGGTGTCGATTCCTGTGGCGGCGGGCCGTAATCTGGCCGTATTGACGGAAGCGGCCGTCCGCAACACCATTCTGCAGTTGCGCGGCACCGACACCATGGCCGAGTTTATCGCCCGTCAAGCCCAAGCCATGCAGGGACCATGACTCCCCGGGGGTTTCGTTGCCTCCTTGTGTCAACCTGGCGCGGTATTCGACGTTTTTCCTGTGTGGCGGCACCATTGTTTGGATGGCAAGATAAAAATGGTGCTGCGCACAATTCATGCTGTAATGAGCTTCGATCTGAAGAAATTCTGAACAGCGTTACGCGTCAAGTTTGTTCCATTTCACACCCACCAGAGAGGAGAAAACCATGTACAAGCTCTTAGCCACCCTGATGATCGCCCTGCCCCTGGCCGCCGGAACGGCATTTGCGCAGGACAAGAAGGCCGAGCCGAAGAAGGATGCTCCAAAAGCGGAAGCCAAGAAAGAGGAAAAGAAGGAAGAGAAGAAGGAAATGACCGCGCAGCAGAAGAAAATGGGTGACTGCGCAGCGCAAGCCAAAGGCCTGAAAGGTGAGGAATACAAGAAAAAGCGTGACGATTGCCTGAAGGCCGAGAAAGAAGAGAAGAAAACCAAACTGGCACAGTGCTCCTCCGAGGCCAAAGGCCTGAAGGGGGACGAGTACACGAAAAAACGTGACGAATGCATGAAGAAATCCTGATTCGGGTTGACAGGCAAAAGGCACACTTCGGTGTGCCTTTTTTTTGCGGCGATCCGGCGGGAAACAACCTGCGCCCCTCTTGCCAACCTGGCGCATCGCTTATAGTTACAGCATGAAATTGATTCTGGTCACCGGGCTGTCGGGTTCTGGCAAGAGCGTTGCGCTCAAGCTCCTCGAGGACTCCGGCTACTACTGCGTCGACAACATTCCGGCCCAACTGCTACCGGAATTGGTCGCCACACTGCGGGAGTCCGGGCACGATGAGGTCGCCGTTTCGATCGACGCGCGCACGGCCGCTGCCGGCCGAAGCCTGGCTGACCTGCCGCAGTACCTGAGCGGCCTTGCACGTCTTGCAGTCGACATGCGCGCCTTGTTCCTGACATCCAGCGATGAAGCATTGATCAAACGGTTCTCCGAGACCCGGCGTCGGCATCCTCTGGATGACGGCAGCGCCACCATCGCCGAGTACATTGCGCATGAACGTGAACTGCTGGCCGATTTGCAAACCCACGCGCATGTCATCGACACATCGGACTTGAAGCCGAATTCGCTTCGGGGTTGGCTGAAAGACTTTCTCCAGAGCGACCGGGCCCAACTGACACTCGTGTTCGAATCGTTCGGCTTCAAGCATGGCATTCCGCTTGACGCCGATCTGGCCTTCGACGTTCGGCCACTGCCAAACCCCTACTATGATCCGGAACTGCGTCCGCTGAACGGCCGCGATGGCCCCGTGATCCGGTTCCTCGAAGCTACCCCCGATGCCCAGGACATGCTGAACGACATCGAACGTTTTGTCGAGAAATGGCTGCCCGCGTACGTGCGTGACAACCGCCACTACCTGACCGTGGCCATCGGTTGTACCGGAGGCCAGCATCGGTCAGTTTATTTCGCCGAGCAGCTATGTGCCCGCTTCAGGCCGCGCACCCCTGCGCTGGTGCGACATCGGGAGATTCGTTGATCTCGGGTCCTGAGACCGTCGCAGCAGACTGGGCGAACCTGCCCCTGTTTCCCCTCGGGACAGTGCTGTTCCCTGGCGGTGTGTTGCCGCTGCGGGTCTTTGAGGCGCGGTACGTGGACATGATGCGCCGCTGCCTGAAGGCTGGTCAGCCGTTCGGGATTTGCCTGATCAAGGAGGGCAGCGAGGTTGGTACGCCCGCAGTGCCACACGACGTGGGATGCCTTGCCACCATCACCGATTTCGACATGCAACAGATGGGGGTGCTCCACATCCGGACACAGGGGGCTGGCCGATTCAGGGTACTCACAACGCGTACCCAGCTTGACGGCTTGGTGATGGCCAGTGCCGAGCCGATTCCCGATGACGCAGCGGTCGAGGTACCGGTCAAGTTCTCCGCTTGCACGTTGACGCTGCGCGCGGTCCTCCCGAGGTTGCCTGCCGACGTGATTCCAGCACCACACAAGCTGGAGGACGCCTCCTGGGTATCGAATCGGCTAGCCCAGATTCTGCCTATCCAGTCACTCGCCAAACAGCGTCTGATGGAGTTGCCTGATCCCCTGATGCGTCTGGAGATCATCCACAAGTTTCTTGCGCAGCAGGGGTTGCAATCCTGATCACCCTCTTGTCCGGCCGCACCTGAAGGTCGACGATGCATAAAACGATCTTCAACACGCCTCTGGTCAACACCATGGCTCGCTGGGTATCCGTTGCCACCTTGCGTCTCGCGGGATGGAAAGTGGAAGGTACGAAGCCAGTCGTTGACAAGTACGTGCTGATCGCAGCGCCTCACACGAGCAACTGGGATTTTCCGGTCACCCTGATGGTCTGTTTCGCACTCAGACTGCGCGTGAACTGGATGGGCAAGGCCAGCCTGTTCCGCGGGCCGATGGGGCCTGTGATGCGCTGGCTCGGTGGCATCGCGGTCGATCGCAGCAAGGCCGGCAACCTGGTCCAGGAAACGATCGATGCGTTTGCCCGTTATCCGCATCTGGCGGTGATCGTACCCCCGGAAGGGACTCGCGGCAGAGTGGCGTACTGGAAGACCGGCTTCTACCACATCGCCCAGGGTGCCGGCGTGCCCGTCGCATTGGGCTACCTTGACTTCAAGCGCAAGGCGGGTGGTATCGGTACCCTGTTCAGATTGACCGGTCAGATCGACCACGATATGCGCGATATCCAGGCGTTCTACGCCGGCATCAGCGGCAAGCATCCACAGCAATTCGACGCAGCCGCGATCCAGACCAAGGATTCCTGAAGGCACGCAGCAGAGCATCAAGGCGATGGCATTGTTTCAGTCAATTGGTGGAGCAGTTTTTTGACAGGTGCCGGCAGTGCCGCCATGGATACCTCTGCGAGTGGCAACCAGATGCGCCTGGCTCGAGACTGGTCTGCGGCCTCCAGACGTCGCCTGGCATTGGCCGGCAGACTGAAGAGCAGCGGCTCGATCGTCAGGCGAAAATGCGTAAAGCCATGCTCCACGGGTTTCATTGCCTGCCGCGCGCGCCAGACGGCGGCCGGTAATCCAAGGGCCTGTTGGGCTTCATCCACGTCGGCAAACTGGGGAAGACACCACAAACCGCCCCAGATGCCCTGTGAAGGCCGCTTCTCGAGCAGGACTTCTCCGGCATGCAAGAGAATAGGCATCACACATGCTCGTTGCGGCACCTCTTTTCGAGGCTTGCGATGTGGCAACTCTTCGGTGCGGCCCTCGACGAAGGCGACACAATCAATGCGCACCGGACACGTCGCGCACGAAGGGCGGTTTCGGGTACAAAGCGTCGCCCCCAAATCCATCAATCCCTGCGTGTAGGATTCGATGCCGGCTGTGGGCAACAACGCGAGGGCCCGCCCCCAGAGCCATTCTTCAACCTTTTTCTCACCGGGATAACCGACCACGCCCAGATGCCGCGCGAGCACACGCTTGACGTTTCCGTCCAGAATGGCGGCGCGCGCACCGCTGGAAAAAACCGCAATTGCCGCTGCGGTGGAACGGCCGATACCGGGCAAGGTCTCCAGCTCCGCCGCAGTGCGGGGCATGACGCCTCCCCAATCGGCAACGATGATGCGTGCCGCCGCGTGCAGGTTCCGTGCGCGACTGTAGTAGCCTAACCCGGCCCAATAGCGCATTACCTCTTCCTCCGGTGCCGCCGCAAGGGTCGCCACATCGGGAAAGCGCTCAAGAAAGCGACCGTAGTAGCCGACCACCGCCGCCACCTGCGTCTGCTGCAGCATGATCTCGGATACCCAGATACGATAGGCATCGCGGGTGTTTTGCCACGGCAGATCATGCCGGCCATGCGTGCGCTGCCAATTGGTCACACGCGCCGAGAATGGCGCCAAGCGCGCTTGCGCTGGCCGACGAACTTCAGCGTCCAAACAGGCCCTTCAGTTTCTCCTTCGCCTTGTCTTGTGCCGAAGGCTGCTGTTGCTGTGCCTGACCACCCGGAGCGGGTGCTGCCGGCTGCGCTGGCCCATCCTTCTTGCCGCCGAGCAGTCCCTTGAGTTTGTCTTCCACCGCGCCTTTGGCCTTTTCCGTTACGGCCGCGGCAGCAATGGCACCGTACTGGATATCGTACTTCACGCCATCCAGTGGCCCATACACCTTGACCGGAACGGTAATTCCTTTCAATTGAGCCAGATCCTTGGCATCCTGTCCGGCGGGCGTACCCACTACGGTGGCCTTGGCCAGATAATCCATGGAATTCTCGCCAATGTTGACGGTTCCCTCACCGCCCAAGCGAACGAAAGGTGACTTCGCATCCAGATCATTGCTGGTGGCCACGCCATTCTTGATCACCGCACTCATTTTCATCTCGGTGAAATCGGTCTTGTCTTCCTTTCTGGCTTCCTGCACCTTGTTCTTGTTCATCGAGACCGCCGCTTTCGCCTCACGAAACGATTTCGCAAGATTGATGCCTTTGTAGGCACCGTCACGCAGGTTGATGGCCGCAGTTCCGTTCAGCGCACGCTTCAGGGCGGTGGGTGTGGTACCCACGGTCGTCACATCCAGGTTGATGTTGCCTTTGCCTTCCAGAATGTCCTTGTTGATGGCATCCCGCATCAGCGGATTGATGTTGATGCCAGTCAGGTTCTGGCGCACGGCGAATGTGTTGGTGTTGGCGTTGACGTTCAGGGCCCCTGCCAGCGTGCCCTGATAGAGGGAAGCATTCATCGGATTGACATCCACCTTGCCGCCGGCGGCGCGAATCGTCAAAGTGACGTTGGTCGCCTTGACATTATTGACCTGCAGGGCGCCGATACGCACATTGCCTGTGGCATTCAGTGTTTTCAGACCGGAGAGGTCAATCGGCTTGTCCGGCTCGGCTGATTTGGGTGCGTTCGGATCTTTGGGCGGAAGGTACTTGTCGAGGTTGAGTTTGTCGATCGCGACATCGAACGTGATCGCGCCATTCTTGAATTTGCTCAGGCCTCCTTTGGCCTGGATCGTGCTCTCGTCGAAGCGGGTGGCTACGTCGGCGTTGACGGTCTCCTTGGCAAGGTCCGCACGTGCGCTACC
>CAYUEG010000014.1:0-54054 GCA_964443245.1 uncultured Burkholderiales bacterium
CGCGATCAATTTCTTCGCGCAGCTTGGCCACGACGGGCGCCGGCGTACCGGCCGGTACCCAGATCCCGACCCAGGATTCGTCCTCGAATCCGGAGAAGCCTGCCTCGGCAATCGTCGGCACATCCGGAATGGCCGCGTTGCGTTTGGCGCTGGTGACGGCCAATCCGATCAGCTTGCCCGACTTGATCTGGGGCACCGCCGGCGGCAGTGCCGTGGAGGCGACATCGACCTCCCCCGAGATCGCTGCCGTCATCACCGGCGGAATGCCCTTGTAGGGCACATGCAGAATCGGGATTTTCGCCAGCGATTTGAACAGGTACTCCGCAGACAGTTGCGGCGTGGTGCCAAAACCCGGCGAACCGTACTGCACCTTGGCGCCTGTCTTGGCACGCTCGACGACATCCTTGAGCGACTTGATGCCCGTCGACGGGCTCGTCACCAGAATGTTGGGAGCGGTCGCCAGCAGTGCGACCGGAATCAGGTCCTTCTCCGAATCGTAGCCGTGCTGGGGATAGAGAAACGGTGTGACGGCAAACGCGGTCGAACTCACCAGCACGGTGTAGCCATCCGCCGGTGACTTGACTGCGGCCTGGATCGACAGCAGTGCGCCGGCGCCGGCACGATTGTCCACCACAATCGGCTGGCCCCAGGTCTCGGAGATCTTCTGGGCAAACAGACGGCCGATCACGTCCTGCGGGCTGCCGGTGGAGGCAGTGACAAACTTTACCGGCTTGGATGGATAGGCCTGCGCCGCAACCGGGGCCGGCGCCGCACAGACAGCGGTGAGCGAGAGGATGGCGACAACGTGTCGAAGGTTCATGGTCAGTCTCCTTGGGTTTTTTGAGGTGAAAAGAACAACGGAATACGCCGGGGCAGCATGCGATTCGGCCTTAAGTCAAATGGGCTCTGCGAGCGCGGCGAGCGAGCGCTCGACCACGGCGGTCTGTTCGGTCGCGGGCGCCCCTGCCACTTCGAGGCGGCCGATCTCGAGCGAGTTCTCGACCACCATGCGGCAACGTTCGTAGCGCCGGCGCATGAAGGCCGCAAACGCCTCGGCAAGCGTCGCCGCCCGCGCGACCTCGTCGGCCAGCACGATGCCGTCTTCAAGTGCCATGCCGGCGCCCGAGGCGAGCTGCGGTGTGGTGGCATGGGCGGCATCACCAATCAGGATGGCGCGTCCGCGCCACCAGTCATGACGCAGCAGATGGCTTTCGAGCGGGCGATAGACAATCTGCGAATCGGGACGGAGCCCGGCGCGAATTTCGGCCAGGATGCCGCCGAAACCCTTCAGTAGGTCACCCAGCACCTGATGCTGGCTCTCGGGCGTACGCCAGGGGTTGTGCGGTACATGTTCGAGAAGGAACAGGTACATCGCCTCCGGCGAGACCGGCGTGAGCCCCACCTTGACCGGCCCGCCGAGAAAGAAATGGCGCATGTCGATGGCCGGCGGACGCGGGATCACGAGTCGCCAGCAGGCCTGGCCGGTGAACGCGGGCGCCGCCGACTCGGGAAACAGCAGACGGCGCACGCCGGAGAAGAGTCCGTCCGCACCCACCAGCAGGTCCACCGTCTCGACACTCCGGTCGGACAAGGTCACGCGCAATGCCGAGGCGGTATCGTCGAGCGCCGCCACGGACAACCCCAGCCGCACCTCGACACCGGCGATGGCCAGTTGCTCGGCCAGAATGGCATGCAGGGTCGGACGCAGGATGCCGCCGGCGCCGGGAACATCGGCATCCGGCAGTGGCGGGCTCACCACCATGCGCTGCGGCTCGCCCTGCACATTGCACACGCGAATGCCGGCATGGGTGTGGCCACGTGTCTTGACAGCATCGAGCAGGCCGAGCCGCTGCAGCGCGCGCAGCGTGGACGCGCTGATGGTAAGGCCAGCGCCCACCATCTTCCACTCGGTGGCAATATCGATCAGGCGCACCTGCAGACCGGCGCGCCGCAGCATCAGCGCTGCCGACATGCCGGCGGCGCCCCCGCCGACCACCAGAGCGGACCGCGCAGCGCTCATGCCACGTCCCACGCGCCCAGGCCGATGCCGGTGTACCACGCCGATACCGCCCGGTAATAGTGCGTGTGAAAGCGCCTGCCATCCGCCGCCCCCATGGCGGCGAGCCACATGCGCATCTCTTCCGCACCGTTGCCGGCCTCGTGCACATGGTCGGTCGCGAAGCGGATCGCGCCATCGTCATCGCCTGCCTCGAACAGGCGCAGCAGCTCGCGGTCGAACGCCTCGTTGACCATGCCCATGCGCGGCGTGGCCAGGTCATGGCTGATGCCACCGGTAGCGAGAATCGCGACGCGCTCCAGATCCGGATAAGACCGCAAGGCCCGGCCCAGCCACTGGCCGAATGCATGGCAACGGCGCATCGCCGGCAGCGGTGGTTGCACACAGTTGATGAGAATCGGCACCACCGGGACATCACGCGCGATGCCTGCCAGCTCCAGCGGGGTGAGCACACCGTGGTCGAGTGTCAGCTCCATCGACAGTGCCGGATCGAAGCCGGACTGCATCGCATCGCCCAGGAGATAGGCACCCAGCGCCGCGTCGCCCGGCAGCACGCGCTTTTCCGCCTTGAGCCAGTGCTCGACCGGCGTCGGGTACTGCTCGGCGGCACCAATGCACAGGGCCGGCAGATTGTTGAGGAAGAAGTTGTGCACGTGATCGTCCGACAGCACCACCACCGCCTGCGGCCGCGCCGCCGCGAGCGCCGCGCCCATGGCACGAAATGCGCTGAAGATCTCTTCGCGCACCTCGGCCGCGATCGCATCGGGAAAGTTGAGCATCACCGGCGTGTGACTGGCGGCATGAATGGCGACAATCTCAGCCATGCTTGGCCTCCCTGGCGAGCGCCTTGAGCGCACCGACTGACACCGGTTCGGGAATCTTCATGCCGATGCAGTGCGCACGCAGCAGATAGGGGTTGGCCCCGGCCAGATACAGCGCCGCGACATCGTTGTCGCGAATCGCCGCCCGTGCGCGTGCGGTGAGGGCATAACGATCCAGATAGGCCTCCGGATCGCTGGCGTAAGCGGAAAAATGATCGGGCTTGTGGTGCAACTCGAAGAGCACCTTGTTGAGGCCGTAGGCCTCGGCGGTGGGCATGTTCTGCAACCAATTGCTCATGAAGCGCTCCTGATGACCACACATTGCTGCGCAATCCAGTCCACGATCGTCGGCACCGTGTGCGGCCCGAAGCCCATGTGTCCGCCGGGGAACAGCCGGACCGACTTCGGATTGCCGTGATCGAGCAGCAGATGAATATCGGCAATCGGACACTGCCGGTCGTCCTTGCCGTTGACCAGCAGCAGCGGTGCACACGGCCGGTCAAGAATGCCTTGATCGAGCAGCGAGAGGCGCGAGAATCCCGCAATGTATTGCGCATCATCGCTTGCGCCAAGCATGCGGCTACGCGTTTCGACCAGCTCCATCAGGTAACTTTCAGGATGACGGGAGGCCTCGACCCAGTCGCGCTGGAACATGAAATGGGCGCCGCCTCCCCAACTGACCGCCGCCGCCAGCCGGTCGGCATGCACGTGCGCAAGTTTCGTCGCCCAGTAGCCACCGAAAGAGCGACCCAGGATGGCCGGCCGCGCGCCGTCAAGATCGGGCTGCGCGGCGACCCAATCGAGCACCGGCAGGAACTGCCGATCGCCATCCGGCACGGCCACCACCGGCGATTCGCCGGTGCCGACGTTGTCCAGCGCCACGGTGGCAAAGCCGCGTGCCAGCAGGCGGTTCGAGACTTCCGTCATTTCCTCTTTCCAGGCATCCACGCCGCCCCACATCACCACGACCGGAGGACGCTGCACGCCGGTCGGACGGCGCACGTAGAACACGACTTCATCTCCCTCCCCGGCACGCCCGGCAAACGGTACTGCGATACGCGTCAGCGGCGGATCAAACAATGCCCCGGCCGCCAGGTAGGACGCCCGCTCCAGCCGGTAAGCCTCCAGCTTGGCCGGATGGTTGGGGCAGGGGAACCGCCCGAGAAAGTAGAACCCGTAGGCCTGCAAATACGCCGCACGCGCAGCAGGCCGATCGCCGCGGGCAAGTGCCGCATCGCCCTCGGCGTGGGCACGTTTGCCCGCCTCACACCAGTGGCCCGCCCAGTTTTCCGCATCCAGACCAGGCAGGGTATCGATCAAGGGTGCCGTCGTGGCCACGTCGGTCAACCCCATCGGGTGGACGCGTGCCGCCAGTTTTTCATGCATCCAGCGCCGGGCATCTTCCAGTGTGCGCGGTCCGGTTCGTTCGCTCATGCTCAAGCCTGCCTTCAACATGGATCGGATGGAAAGAACCGCCACAATACCGTCTTTTTGTATTTTTTAAAAGTACTTTTGTATAACATTTTAATTATTGTTATAAAAATGAAGGTCCTGGTTGTCCGACGTGGTAAACTCCCGTTCCATGCTCACTCCGACCAACGCAGAAAAGCGCGGCCGCGCCGCCTCCGATATCGTGACCGCACTGGAGAATGACATCCTGAAGGGTGTCCTGCTGCCCGGTGCGCGTATTGACGAGACGGCACTGATGCAAACCTTTGGCGTCTCGCGTACCCCCGTGCGCGAAGCCATCCTCGAGCTGGCCGCCGTCGGCCTGATCGAACAACGCGCGCATCGTGGCGCCTTTGTCGCCGACGTCACCCTCGAGGAGATCTTCGATGTCTACGAGGTTCTGGCCGAACTCGAAGGCCTGTGCGCGCGCCTGGCCGCACGGCGCATGGAGGCGACGGAACGGCGCGACCTGATGCAACTGCACGAGCAGATGGGGGCTTTGCTGGGTGCCGCGGACCGTGAACGCTACATCGAACTCGACTACCAGTTCCACGGCATGCTGGTGCGCGCGGCGCGCAACGCCACCTTGAAGGAACAATTGTCGGCGTGTCTGAAGCGCATCGCGCCGGTGCGTCGCACCAGCATGGAGATGGTGCGCGACATGCGCGAAGCCCATGACGAGCACAGTGCCATCGTGGAAGCCATCACGGCCGGCGATGCCGAAAAAGCAGAACGCATCATGACCGGCCACGTAAGCCTGCGCGCCGAACAGGCCAAAGACCTGATCGCGCGCTGGAAAACACGCGGCGGCGCCGCCGGCGTCAACACCCACCCGGTGCGCTGACCGGACGCTGCCGGGCGGTGCCGGATCGCACCGTATATAGTTCCGTTCTCGCGCTTTTTCACCGCAACCTGAACGGAACCGTTTCCATGTCTGACTGGCAACCCTCCCAACGCTACCCCGACCCTGCCATCGTCAGCGTCGATCCCTCGTTCGACAAATACCGCCTGCCACTGGCCAAGATCGAGCGCCTCGCGCACGGCATGCGCTGGTCCGAAGGCCCGGTGTGGCTGGGTGACAGCCGCAAGCTGGTGTGGAGCGATGTGCCCGGGAATGCCATGTATCAGTGGGATGAAGAGACCGGCGCAGTCTCACCCTTCCGCAAACCGTCGAACAACGGCAACGGCAACACGCGCGATCGCCAGGGCCGTATCGTCACCTGTGAACATTTGAGCCGGCGCGTCACCCGCACCGAGTACGACGGCCGCATTACCGTGATCGCCGATGCCTTCCAGGGCAAGCGCCTCAATTCGCCCAACGACGTGGTGGTCAAGTCAGATGGCTCGATCTGGTTCACCGACCCGGTGTTCGGCATCCACGGCTACTACGAGGGCGAGCTCGATACACCGCAGCTTTCTCCGAATGTCTATCGCGTGGATGCGGATGGCTCGATCAGCCTGGCCATCGAGGGCATCAACCAGCCCAACGGGCTGGCGTTCTCGCCGGATGAATCGATCCTCTATGTGGTCGAGTCTCGTTCGGTGCCGCGCAAGATCCTCGCCTTCGACATGAAAGACGGCCGCACGCCCACCAACCGGCGCGTGCTGATCGATGCCGGCCCGGGCACGCCTGACGGCTTTCGCTGCGACGTTGACGGCAACCTGTGGTGCGGCTGGGGCATGGGAGCGGCGGGTCTGGACGGCGTGCACATCTTCAACCCGGCCGGCAAGCTGATCGGCCGCATCGACCTGCCGGAGCGCTGCGCCAACCTGACCTTTGGCGGCGTGCACCGCAACCGGCTGTTCATGACGGCCAGTACGTCGCTGTATTCGCTCTACGTCAATACCCAGGGCGTGCCCTACTGCTGAGCCCGGCAGGCAGGCCCGGGCGGTGCGCCATCGCAGGCTCCGGCCGGTGGCGGCCCCGCCCCCCTTGGACGCGCGACTGCTGGCATACTGCGGGAATTCCCCGAAGTGAGTAGTGGCATTGCATGGCGCTTTCGGCATTTCGAAAAATTCCGGTCAGCCCGGGCATCTACTGGCTGGAGGTTCCCGCAGCTGACCTGCGCATCCTGTGCGGCTGCCCGGTCGATTCGGTCAAACACCTGCTCAAGCTGCGCCTGATCGTCACCACCGAGATCAATGGCCAGCCCTGCCAGACCGGGCCCAATTCGATCCTGCTTTCCGATTTGTCGATCCAGAACGGCCGCGCCTGCAATCGCGCCGAGTTCCCCGTTTTGCAGATGCTGTACCTGCAGGGGCAGATCATTCCGGGCCACCCCGGCAACACCGGCCAGCGGCCGCGCATCCTGGGTTCGGCGAATCAGGTGCAGGCGCAAATGGAGTACCTGTATCGCGGCAACTATGGCCTGGCCTCGCGCGAAGAGCTGATCGAAGCCGGGGTCGAACCCGCGATGGCCGACGACATGATGCGCATGAAGCTGGCCTTTGCTTTCGGCCGCATCCTGCCGATGGATGAACTGGTGCAGCCGGTGATCATCGGCAACACGTCGGTGGAAATCGGCGGCGGCGCCACCGTGCGCCGCCTGCGCACCAACGTGTTCGAGTTCGCCTATGCCGGCGAGACGATTGAAGTCGATCTCAACCTCGGCCCGAGCGACATCTACGAATGCCCCTATTCCCTCGACAAGCATGTGCCGACGCGCAGCTACTTTGCCGTGATCCACACCGGCGATGGCGACGGCTGGGACATGAACCGGCCCACCATGGGCAGCATCGTGCTGTTCCAGGGATTGGTCTACCTCGTCGACGCCGGCCCCAACATCGACCACGCCCTGACCGCGCTGGGCATCAGCGTCAACGAGATTGACGGCATCTTCCACACCCACTGCCATGACGACCACCAGTCAGGTCTCACGGCCCTGATCCGCGGCGACAAGCGCCTGAAGTACTACGCCGTGCCGATGGTGCGCGCCTCGGCCTTCAAGAAACTGGCCGCCGTGATGCGCGTGCCCGAGGACGAATTTCACAAGCTGTTCGACGTGCACGACCTGACCATCGATACGTGGAACGATATCGAAGGCCTGGAGGTGCGGCCGACCCTTTCGCCTCATCCGGTGGAGACCACCATCCTGCAGTTTCGCGTACTGTGGGAAGGGGGTTATCGCACCTATGCGCACCTGGCGGACGTGGCCGCGCAGGAAGTGATGCGCAAGATGATCACCAGCGATGCTTCCGCACCGGGCATCAGCCAGGACTTCTTTGACCGCACCGTGGCTGCCTATGCCGAGCCGGCCGACATCAAGAAGATCGATATCGGCGGCGGCCTGATCCATGGCGTCGCGCAGGATTTTCAGCATGACCAGTCCGGCAAGGTGATGCTGGCGCACATCTCGCGGCGCCTGACGGAAGCCGAACGCGCAATCGGGTCGGGCGCGCCATTCGGCACCATGGACGTGCTGATCGAGGGGGAATCCGATTCCTTGCGCCGCCGCGCGTTCCACATGGTGGCGAACTACTTCCCGGCAGCACCGCTGTTTCGCGTGCGGCATCTGATCAATTCCCCGATCAAGGTATTCAACCCGGAGGAGTTCCTCTACAAGGAAGGCAACCCGACCAATTTTGTCTATCTGGTCGTGACCGGCTCCGTGGAGTTGCTGCGCCAGGACGGGCGCGGCGTCAGCATGCTCTCGACCGGTTCGATCCTGGGCGAAACTGCGGCCCTGCGCCAATCCGCCGCACCGGAAACCTGCCGCGCCCTGTGCTTTGTCCAGGCCATGTGCATTCCCTACGACCTGTACCTCGACTTTGTCGGCCGCCTGCTGCCTGCAGCGGAATGGTTGCAGGCACGCAGCGAAATCGACTTTCTGCGTACCTGCTGGCTGTTCTCCGAGGGCATCTCGTGTGTCAAGCTGGGCAGCCTGGTACGCGCATCGAGTACGGCCCGGTTCGCCAGCGATACGGTGATCGGCGTGCCGAACGACGAAGTGCTGGTGCTTGAATCAGGGGCGGGCGTGCTGCGCACGGCTTCCGGATTCACCGAGCCCCTGACGGTCGGTGATCACATCGGCACCGCCTTCCTGCGCGCGCGCGAAGCGGACAGCGCGCAGGTGCGCTTTACCCAGCCCACCCTGGTGCGACGCGTTCCCGTGGCCAACGTCGCGGACATTCCGGTCGTGCGCTGGAAGCTGCTCGAAACCCACCTGCGGCGCTATATCGATCATTGAAGAATGGCTCCTGGAGCCATTCTCCGGCCGATTCCCCCCCCTTGCGGCCGATCCGGCGGGGACCGCCGCGTCAATCCCCCTTGATGCCGGCCCGCTTGATCACCTCGCCCCAGCGCGGCGTATCCCGCGCAATGATGTTGGCGAATTCCTCCGGCGTGGTACCGGTAACGAGCAGGCCATACTTGAGGATCTGCTCGCGCCCTTCCGGGCTCTGAATGATCCGGTTGATCTCGGCACTCATGCGCGCCACGATCGCCGGCGGCGTGCCGGCCGGTGCCTGAATGCCGTTCCAGCCGGCAATGTCGAGCGGGTAGCCCTGTTCGGCAAAGGTACGCAGATTCGGCAGCGCCGGCCAGCGCTGCGGGCCGGTGACGGCCAGGGCCACCAGCCGCCCGGATGACAAGCCGGCCGCGACGGAAGCCAGATCATGGATGCCCATTTGCGCGTGGCCGGCGATGATGTCCTGCACGGCCGGGCCTGCCCCTTTGTAGGCGACATGCACCATGTCCAGCCCGGCCGCCCCCTTGAGCATTTCGCCGTACACGTGAGAACTGGAGCCATTGCCGAACGAGGCAAAGCTCACCTTGCCCGGATTCTTCTTTGTGTATTCGATGAATTCCGGCAGCGTCCTGATGTTGAGCGAGGAAGGCACCACCATCGCCAGCACGGAAAGCCCCAGCTGGGTCACTGTCGCAAAATCACGCAGCCCGTCATAGGGCAGGTTGGCCTGGATGTGCGGGTTGATCGAAATGTTCGACACGTTGGTGTAGACGAAGGTGTAGCCGTCAGGCGGGGCAGCTTTTGCCGCCTGCAGGCCGACGCTGCCCTGGGCGCCGGCGCGATTCTCCGCCACCACGGCTTGACCGAGTACCGGCGTGAGCTTCTCGGCGAGCCAGCGCGAAATGATGTCGGTCTGCCCGCCCGGCGGATAGGGCACGATCAGGCGAACCGGCTTGGCCGGCCAGGCCTGTGCCAATGCAGTACACGGCAGACACAGCACCAGCAATGCTGCAACCAGATGACGGACCAGTTGATTCATGACGCAACCCTCCTTCCAGGATACGGCGATCGGCAACGTACAACCCCCACTGGACAAGCCGCACGGCGCGGCTTGCTGTCAAGAATGGCTCCAGGAGCCATTCTCAGGGCCTACTTCAGTTTGGAGTACTTGGTCGGCGCAAGGATCGAGGACTCTACCCGGGCGACGATCTGGCCGTCTTTCTCGGTTTCGGCACGGGCTTTGAGCCAAACCGGATCGGTGGCGAACTTGTTCCACTTTTCCTCACGCTCGGCCAGGCTCTTCCATTCGAGAATGTAGGTGAGCTTGTTGTTGCAGTTGTCGCCGATGTAGTCGGTGAAGAAACCCACCTGGCGGATGCCGGCCTTCTTCCACAGCTTCAGGGTGATGTTCTCGAAACGGGCATTGAGGGCGGGAAGGCGCCCGGGCACGCAGTGGTAGACGCGCAGTTCATAGACCATGCTGACAATTCCTTTGGTGTGTTGAAGAGAATGCGCCGCTTGATGGATGGTGGGCTTGTTTGTTCAAAGGTATAGGCCCGCGACGTCTGCGTTGAAGTTTAGCCCAAGCCGCAAGAGGCTCTGCTGCTGCGTTACTGAATCGTCACGGTAAACGTCACCACGCCGCTGGCACCGGGATTGAGGACCGGGTTGGGCACCGGCACGGTGGCAGGAAAGCTCCAGCGAATCGCGCCGGCAGCCCCCGCCACAGGTTCGGTGATGCTGCAGGGGCTCAGGCCCGGCGGGACGACCGGACACCCGGCCGCCACCGCATCGCGCACCGTGAATGGTGGCGTGGTGTCGCTGATCACCAGGTTGCTCAGGGGCTGATCACTCTGGTTCACATAGATGATGCGGTACAGCAGGTCTTCTCCCGGTTTGCCGCTGTTGCTGGTGGAGAAGCCGTTGCCTGCCGTGGCGCCCGTCAGAAGCGGGTCACAGGGGCTGGCCAATTCCGCCTGCACGGTGACGTTGCACACCTCCTTGCGCAGGCGCAGGCCATCTCCCTTGTCGCCCACGGTGGTGGTGTCGGTACGCTGCAGCGTGACCACCGGCAACTCGGTGATGGTGCCGGTATAGGTGAAGCTCGCCGTCACGGTGCTGACCCGCTGCGCTCCGGATGGCGCGGCAGGAGGCGTGAACACTTTCAACACCGCGCAAACGTTCTGCGCGGCCGTCGTGGTGATCGATACAGCGGGTGTCAGCAGGGTGGTTTCACCGGCTTCCAGTACACCATCGCAATCATCATCGCGGTAGAGCAGTTCCGACCATCCACCGATTGCCGGCGAGGTTGCAGCCACCGTGGCACTGAAGGAGACGGTACCGCCGGTACCGGGCGTGAAGACATGCGGATAGAACACCACATTGCCCGCTGGCGCCTGCTGGACGCCATCTGCCACGAACTGGTTGCGCGGCACGTTGCCGAAGTTCAGGTCAGAGTAGGTCGTGCCTGCGGCAAAGGTGAAGCGGATGCTCTCCGCCGGTTGCGCACCACACCCGGCATCGGTGGTGGCACGGCAGTACAGGTAGCTCACGCCCGCCGCGCTGGTGGTGACACCACTGGGCAGCGGCACCACGCTTGCACTGGGTGGTGCCACGCTGGCGCCCGTGGCAATCAGGTTGGCGGCGCGGCTTTGTGCCACGCACAGGGTGGTGGCGGTATTCGGTGGCGCAAAAACATAGCCGCCGGCGCCGTCGGTCACGGTGGTTGCCAGGGTGGTGCCGCCGCAATCGGAGAGCGTCATGGTCACCCCCGCCAGTGCGTCGCCTTCACCACTGCCCAGAATGCCGTCATTGGCGGTACCGCCACCGCTGCCGGTGTCGCGAAAGACCTTGCCTGATATCAGGGCGCCACCTACGGTCAATCTGGCAAAGGCCACCACTCCGGAGGTGGGCGGGCCGGAGATGTCATAGAACAACACGTTGGGCAGGCCCACTGCGGAAGCAACATCCGACTGGCGAATCTTGTTGTCGTAAATGCCATTGGCCGCCGCAGTCACATTGACACCAAAGGAGCAGCCTCCCGACGGGATGGTCGCCCCCAGCAGCTCGAGGCGCCGCGGCGTGGTGCCCGCATAGGCGGTGACTGCACCGCCACAGCTGTTGGTGATGGCCGGCGTGCCGGCAATGTCCACACCGGTCGGCAAGCTGTCGATCACCGACACGCCGCTGATCGAAGCGCCGCTCGGGCTGGTGAGGTTGATGGTAAGGGTGGAGGTCCCACCCGCCGCGATGAGGGAGGGCGAGAAGCTCTTGCTGATCCCCGGCGGGGCGGCAATGATCAGGTTCGCGGTCGCCGGGGCCGCGTTGTTGCCGCCGTTGGTCTGCAGGGCGCCGGCGGGAATCGTGTTGACATCCGTGCCGGTACCACCCGTTACCTTGACGTCGACCGAGATGGTGCAGCCGCCAGCAGGAATGGTGGAACCGGAAGCCAGCGTGACGAAGCCGGGACTGACATTGACGGCGCTGGACGAGACGGCCCCGCCACAACTGGTGCTGAGTGAAGCACCGCTGGCGACCACCATCGGTGCCGGAGTGGTCGGAAAGTTGTCGGTGAAAGCCGCTGACAACACCAAAGCGCCGGCCGTGGCCGGATTCGGATTGTCGAGCGTAATGGTGAGCGTTGTCGTACCGTTCGGCCCGATGCCGGCCGCCGCGAAAGACTTGCTGACAGTGGGCGGCAGCAACGGTGTAACGGTCAGCGTATCGGATGCCGCGGTGCCAGTGATGGTGACGCCGTTGATGGTGGAGGCAGGCGCCGTCGTGGTGTTGACATTGGTGCTGGTCGCGGTGACCACCTGGGTGATGGTGCAGTAGCCACCGGGCTGGATGCTGGCGCTGTTGAATCCCACGGCGGTACCGCTCACGGCGCCCCCGGTAAGCACGACACCGGCGCCAGCGGTGGCCACACCGGTATTGGTAAAGCAGCTCACCGAACCGGCGAGCGCATTGGTCATGCCTGCGGTGTAGGCATCGTTGATTGCCACGGCCGGCAGGAAGGCCGTGTTGGTGGAAGGATTGCTGACCGTCACCGTCATGGTGGAACGCCCGCCGGCCGCGATGGTGGAAGGGGCAAAGCTCTTGGTAACAGTGGGTGGGGCCAGCACCTGCAGCGTTGCGGCGGCGAGGTTGGAGGCAGCCTTGCCGGCCGCGCTGGCCGGCCCGATGGTATTGACATAAGCGCCGGCAGCGGCTGCCGTGATGAGGAGCGTGGCCGTACAACTGCCCCCGGCGGCAATCGGGGTGGCATTGGGCAGGGTCAGCGAGCTTGCCGTGGAGGTCCAGCCGCAGGTATTGGTGATAAAGCTGCCGGCCGTCGCTGTCATGCCGGTGGGAAACGTATCCACCAGGGCCGCCGTCAGGGTCGTGGCAAGAGCCGGGTTGCTCACCACGACTGTCATGGTGGCGTTCGCGCCCCGGGCGATCGAAGCGGGTGTGATGGTCTTGGTCAGCAACAGGGGGGCGTTCACGTTGCTGCCGGAGATGAACGTGGCGCTGGCCGAAGCGGTTGCCACGCCGACTGCGCTCACATTGACGGTGTTAAGCCAGGTACGGCTGCCGTTGGCCAGCACCGGCACCGAGATCGTGCAGGTGGCACCGGGCGCGAGGTTGCCGCCAATCAGTCGCAATCCGTCACTGTTTCCGCCGGCCACATCGGTGAGCAAGGTGACCGATGCGCCCACCCCGCAGTTCGTGACGGTGGCCGCGCCATTGTTGTCCAGCCGATTGCCACCGGCAAAATCCGGATAGTTGTCGACGAAGGTGGCCCCAGTCACCACCGTGCTGCCATTGTTGGTGATGGTGATCGTCATGGTCGAGTTGAAGGCACCGGCATTGTCGAATACCGGGCTGAACGCTTTGCTGACCACCAGCGTGCCCGCACTGACCACCTGCACATCCTCCTGGGCAGAACTGGCGGAGACATAGTTGGCGCCGGGCACCGTGCCGCCGGCGGTGTAGCTACCACCGGGCGTGACCGTGGTGGCGCCTGCGGTGCGGGTGGGGTCCAGGTACGTGGTGGTGGCGGGGTTCTGATAGGTGCCCGCGGCGGTGCCTGCCGGCACCAGGACATCCACATCCAGCGCCACACTGGCACCTGCCGGCAGAGTGAAACTGCTCCACACCGGCGCGGTGGCGTTGAGCGCCGGGTTGGTCGTGCTGGGTCGGCTTGCGCCCCCCAGCAGGCTGACCACCGGCGTACTCTGGTATTGCCAGGCCGGTGTGCCGGGCAGCGTATCGGCCAGCGAGAGGCCGCGCGCATCGCCCACCCCGGAAGCGTTGGTCGCGGTGATGCGGTAGCGCACCGTGCCGCCTGGCGCCACTTGTACAGGTTGCGATGCGACCGTGCGCTTATCCACGGTAATCGCGGGGTAGCAGGCTGCGCCCTCGCGGATGCCCGGAATGCCGGCCGGCGCCACCGCGCTGGATGTACCGCCGGTGTTGCCGCTGCCGGCACCATAGACCTGCAGGGTATTGAGCGTGGTGCCGTTGACGCCACCCGCCACGCTGGTTGCCGGTGTCAGGGTCGAGCCGGACCAGGCGATGAACCCCCCGCCGCCGCCGCCGCCCGGCCCATGCTCGTTGCCCACCCCGCCAGAGGTCGGCCAGGCGCGCGAACCCGCGCCGCCGTTGGCTGTGAACGTGGGCGTGCCCGAGCCGCTCTGGGCAGCGTAGACCATGATGGCACCACCGCCACCACCACCACCGCCGCCGTCATTGTCCGGCACAAAGGGATCGCCGCTGGCGCCGGAGACATTGATCGTGCCGCTGCCGATGACATCAATGCGGTTGGCCCGCACCAGTACGATGCCGCCCCCTGCGGCGCCGCTCGATTGCACGCCTGCCGAATTGTTGCGCGTACCCGCGCCCCCACCACCGCCTTGCGTCAGCAGACTGACGGTTTGTGCCACACCGCGACCACCGAGGCCACCGCGTGTTGCCGCAGCAAACCAGGCGTTGCCGCCAATACCGCCATCGCCCAGCCCGCCACCACCGCCGCCGCCGGTGTTCTGATCGTTGCCTCCCGGATTGGCATCGGTGCCGCCGCCGCCCGCATTGCCGGGCGCTCCGCGACCCTGCTGCCGTCCGGTCGTAAACGCGTTACACGCGTAGTTGTCCGCTGCAGCGGCATCGGCAGCGCCGGTGGCCTGATTGATCACATCGCGCGGCTGGCCGGCAATGCCCTCACCCTTGGCGCCGAACGCATTCGCCGTCGTGATGGCACAAAAATCAGTGGCAGCAAGCGTGCCGTCGCCACCCAGCTGGCGGCCCAGCCCGCCACGAAATCCCAGCCCGAGTGCACTGATGGAGCCGCCGTTGAACGTGAGCGTGCCAGCCACATCGATCACGACGACGCCGCCACGGGTGCCATCCCAGCGCGCAGGTTGCAAGGTGCCGGTGATGGTGACGGCCGAGTATTGCGGCACGCGGATCACCTGGTAGCGATTGGTGCCCGTATTGGAGTACGCATTGATGGTCCCGCCACCGCCTCCGCCCTGCACGCCGACCGTGGCGCCGCTGGCGAACGAAGTGGCACTTGATACGCTGGTCACCCGTACGTATTCATACTTACCCACACCATTGAGCGAAGTCACGCCGGAGCCGGAGCTGCCGTCCCCATACGCTCCACCGTTGGTGGCGTTGTAGGCGGCGCCCTGCATCTGCATGATGAGGAGCTTGTCGCCTACCGCAATGTTGACGTTGGCACCCGATCCCGCGTTGATGCCTACCGAAGTGGCACCGGCAGCAAGCGTCGTGCTGGAAGGCGTGTGATAGGTATTGACGACGTTGCCGGCACCGGCAAGCGTGACCGGGCCGTCGGCCCCGGGTGCGCCACACACCTGGGCGAACACGGGAAGCGTCAGCATAGAAAACGCCGCGAACGCCATCCCCGCCAGGAAGCGCAGACCACCGATAAACTGCATGACCGCAGGTTGCCACAAAAGCAGCATGGCGAGTAATAATTTTTGTGTCCTGCCGCAGACTGCACAGCCCGCTCAGGTACCATCGCCCAGCAGCAGGGAATCCACGCACCAGATTGGCGCTTCCCTCTTTGGCCAGCATCAGCCGACCGGTCATGACGGATGCAAACCGCTGCCCTGATGCGGGCACCACCCTGAGGAACATAGATTGCGTATTTCGATTCTTGGCGCCGGCGTGGCCGGCCTTACCACCGCTTGGTATCTCGCGCGTGACGGCCATGAAGTCGAGGTGATCGAGCGCAACCACGGCGTGGCCCTCGAAACCAGCTTCGCCAATGGTGCGCAGCTTTCCTATTCCTATGTCGCACCGCTGGCCGGGCCCGGTGTCCTGCCCAAGCTGCCGCCCTGGCTGATGAGGCGTGATTCACCCCTGCGCTTCACCCCCGCAATCGATCTGCATCAATGGCGCTGGCTGCTGGCGTTTGTGCTCGCCTGCAATCGCACCACCAGCGATCTGACCACGCGCCGGCTGCTCGCCCTCTCGTTCTACAGCCGTGCGCTGATGCACAATTTTGTAGCGCATGAAGCGCCCGATTTCGGCTACGCCAAGAATGGCAAGCTGGTGGTCTTTTCCGACCAGGCCGGATTCGACAGCGCACGCCGCCTGCTCGACTACCAACGCTCGCTGGGATGCGAGCAGGAGGCGCTGGACCGCGACCAGTGCATTGCGCTGGAACCAGCACTGGGCGATCCGCAATCGGCCTTGCATCGACGCCTGGTCGGCGGCATCCACACACCCAGCGAAGAAGTGGGTGACTGCTACCGCTTCTGCCAGGCGCTGGAGGCGAAGCTGCGCAGCATGAGTGTGACATTTCGTCTCGGCACCACCCTTGAATCGATTCGCGCCGAGGGCGGCCGAATCGTGGCGCTACAGACCGATCAGGGCGCACTCGTGCCCGAGGCCTGTGTGTTGACCCTGGGCGCGCACAGCCCGTTTCTGGTGCGGCCGCTCGGCCTGCACCTGCCGATCTATCCGCTCAAGGGTTACAGCCTTACGCTGGCCGCCAGCGCCCGGGCGCCGCGCATCAGCATCACCGACTTCAAGCGCAAGGTGGTCTACGCTCCCCTTGACCACCAGGGCACACCGCAATTGCGGGTGGCCGGCATGGCCGACATTGCCGGTTATTCGCAACAAATCGATCCGGCGCGCCTCGGCCAGCTCATCAAGGAATCGAAGCTGGCCTTCCCCGCCGCCACCGACTACACGCAAAGCGCCGCGTCAATGCAACCGTGGGCGGGGCTGCGTCCGGCCACGCCAAAGGGCACCCCGATACTCGGCGCCACACCGTATTCGAACCTGTTTCTCAATTGCGGCCACGGCGCCCTGGGCTGGACCCTCGCGCTCGGCAGCGCGCGCATTGTGGCGGACCTGATCAAAGGCAAACCGCCGGCGATTGCGCTGGACGGATTCGGCGTCGCGAACTAAGGCGGCTCGCCTAAAGCCGCAGTGCAGAAGCGTAGCCGGTCATTTCGAGATAACCGCGCCCGATACGCTGCCCGGCACCATCCTTCAGTTCGCTCAAGCCTTCCCAGTAGATCGCACCAGTGCTGCTGCGGCTGTCGAGCTCCTGGTGATCCAGCACCGACGTCACTTCGAAACGGCCGGCCGGCGTCTCCACGGTCCAGGTGACCGGGTACACCGCGTTCGATGCCGGGCTGCGCCAGGTGCGCCCCGCCACAAAGCGCACTGCATCCGGTGCAAACGTCATGACTGCACCGCCGCGCGGGCGGAAACTGCCACCCGCATAGACCGCACTGCCATCGGCCCGGCGCAGGCGAAACGCGGTGAGGGCACTGCCGTCGGTGAGGTTCATGCCGATCCAGTCCCAGCCTACCGCCTCGGCATCGAGGAGGGCGTTGCTCCATTCGTGATCCAGCCAGGCCTGTCCCTGGATGCGCCGCAGCTTGCCCTTCTGCCGCAACTGTCCTGTCACCGCCAGCTGCGGCAGGCTGTAGTAGTGGCTGGCCTGCCCGGGCCGTGGGCCCTTGCGCGAATAGCCGGCCTCCCCCTGCAACAGCACCGGCTGGGTGGCTGTCAGCATGAAGTCAAACGCAAAGCCGCCACTTCCGCTTTCCACCCGGGCCCGATAGCGCGGGGCGCTGACGGGGCCTTCGCGCTGCAAGGTCCAGCTGCCGAGCACAAGACGCGTATCACCGGTGGACGCACTGGCACGCCCGAAGCCGGCGCGTGCAATCCGCTGATCGTGCTCCATGGTGCGCGCTCGCACATCGGTCAGCGCCACATGGGCGAAGTGCAGCTGCGTCGCGGCAAACCGGCTGGGATGGTCAGCCGGCACGCCGGTGCGCGAACGAAAGAACGTCACCTGAAAGCCGAAAGCGGCGCCACCCGCGGGGGCATCGGCATCATCCAGTGCGCCAGTGATGTACCACCACTCGGTGCGGGTATCCGGGTGCGCGCCAAAATCAGCGGGAAACACCAGCGGACGCAGGCGCACACCCTCGGCGGGCGGTGCCGGCGCGGCAGGGGCAGCAGATGCGGTGGATGCAGAGGAGGCTGCGGTGCCTGCCGGCAACGCCAGTGCTGCGCCCGCCAACAGCACGGCACGCCGGTTCACGCCGGGCGACTTCACCAATCCTCCTTCACCGCCAGCACCATGTCGCGCCCGGCGGCACTGCGTGCCGCCACCCAGGCCGTGACGGTACCAGCCAGCACGACGGCCGCGCACAACAAGGCCAGGCGGCCCCAGGGCAGCAACAGATCCATGGTCCAGTGAAAGCTTTGCGGGTTGACCACGTGCACCAGCACCACGCTGACCGCGAGGCCCAGCAGCAATCCGAGCAGCGCGCCGGCCGCCGTCCACACCGCGCCCTCCACCGCCACCACCGCCAGCACCTGGGCGCGCGTCAAGCCCAGGTGCGCGAGCAGACCGAACTCCTTGCGCCGCGCCAGCACCTGCGCCGAAAAGCTGGCAGCAATGCCAAACAGGCCGATGGCGATCGCCACCGCCTGCAGCCAGTAGGTCACCGCGAAACTGCGATCGAAGATACGCAGCGACAAGCGGCGCAGATCGGCCACCGCAGCAAACTCGAGTTGTGCACCATCGAACCCATGTGCGCTGGCGCGCTGCCGCAAGTACTGCTGCACTTCCTCCTGGCTGGCACCGGGGCGAAGCCAGAGGGCCGCATCGTTGATACGCATATCGCCGGTAAGCCGCTGGTAGTCCGTCGACGCCAGAACCACTGCGCCGAACTGGCGTGCATAGTCGCGCCACACGCCACGCACGAACACGCTGACGCTGCGGCCATCGGGTAGCGGTAACCGCATTTGCGCGCCTGCTTTCGTGCCATACAGGGCCACCATCGCCTCGCTCACATACGCCGCTGTGACACCGGGCGGCAGCGGCATCAACTCGCCTACCAGCGGCAAGGCACGCGCCGGATCGGCCAGTGGCCGCGCAATCAGTGTCACTGCGGGGCGCCGTGCATCCAGCTGCACCTGCACCGTACGCTGCGCCTCGATGCGCGCAACCCCCGGCAATGCCGCCGCATCGGCCAGGAGCGGCGGCGGCAAGGTCACCACATCCGTCGCTGCGCCGGACACTGCACGCAGATAAAGATCCGCCGGCAGCACGGTATCGAGCCACTGGTTGACCGACATGCGAAAGCTGGCCACCATGACGGTCAGCGCCACCGCCAGGCTCAGGCTGGCCACCACTCCGGCCACGGCAATGGTGGCCGTGTCGCGCTGATGGCGCGCCCGCTCCACCGCCAGCAAGGCCAGAGGCTGGGTTGGCGGCGTGACAAACCGCAGCAGGGCGCTGACACTGGCGGGTACACAGGCAATCCCGCCCAGCAACAGCAGCGCCACCGACAAGTAGGCCGCCAGCGGCAGATCGAATACCGGCGGCAGCAACGCCAGCGGTACGCTCGACAACAGCATCAGCGGGCCGGCCCACCCGGCGCCCCGCCGCACACCCACGGCGCCTGTAGCACCCGCACCTGCATTGCCCGGAGCCGCCGTTCCCCATCCCTTGAGCGCCTGTGCGGGCGCCAGCTGCTGGGCGGCGCGCGCCGGCACCCATCCTCCCAGCATGGCGGCCGCCACACCCAAGCCACCATACCAGGCCGCTGACGCCGTGCTCCACTGCAAGCTGGGGGCGATCCCCGGGAAGTAGCCCCCGCCCAGATCGCCACCGAGCAGGCGCAACGCCAGTGCTGCCAGTGCCGTGCCCAGGGCCAGGCCCGCCAGGCTGCCGGCCACGCCGAGCAAGGCCGACTCGGCCCACACCAGGGTGAGGCGCTGGCGCGCTGTCATGCCGAGCACACCGAGCAGGGCCAACTGCGGCAGCCGCTTGGCCACCGACAGCGACAGGATCGAGAACACGAGGAAGGCACCGGTGAACATGGCCACCAGCGCCAGCACGGTCAAGTTGGCGCGGTAGGCCCGCGAGAGGTTCGACACGCGTGCGCCTGCATCATCCGGCGAGGTAGCCTCGACGCCGGCCGGCAACGGCAGCGCGGCCAACACGACTTTGCGGTCGGCTCCCGGTTGCAGACGCACATCGATGCGGCTGATGCGCCCGAGCCAGCCGAAGCCGGCCTGCGCACCGGCGATGTCGATGACGGCCAGCGCCGGGCCGCCCGCCGCGATGCTGCCCTGTACCCGCAGGGACGCCATTCCCTGCGGTGTGTGCACTGCAATCTGCCCCCCATCCGCCGGTTCGCCCAATTGCCGGCGCGCGGCATCATTGAGAAACACCGCTTGCGGATCAAACAGGGCAAGACGTTCGGCCTGCGCCGACAGGCGTGGCATCAGCGCCGGCGTCATGGGCGCGGCCACCATGGCATCGAGCCCGACCAGGCGCAACGCCACGCGCCGACCCTGCGCGTCGAGCGCCTGCGTCTCCAACTCGACCACCGGGCTGGCCAGCGCGATCTGCGGATGCGCCGCCACCCGCTCATACAGCGCCTCGTCAAACCCGCCGCGCTGCGCACGCAAGGCAAAGTCCGCATCGCCATTGACGGAACGCACGGCCGCACTGAATTCGCTCAGTGCTGACTGGTTGATCAACTGCACCGAAAAGGCCAGCGCCACGCCCAGCATGACCGCCAGCAGGGCCGCAGCAGTCCGCCAGGGATGATGACGCAGCTCGGGCCAGGAGAGTTGACGCAGCAGCGCGAACATGGCGCAGCGCACTTAAGGCATGCGTGGCGTGCCCGGCTGCATGCCGCTCGAAGTGAGCGTCAGCACCCGGTCCGCCCGCGCCGCCGCTGCCTGCGAGTGCGTGACCAGCACGCAAGCGGCATGCTGTTCGCGCACCTGTGCGGCCAGCACATCGAGCACGCGCGCCGCGGTGGCCGGGTCGAGGTTACCGGTAGGCTCGTCAGCCAGAAGCAGTTGCGGACGATGCACCAGCGCACGGGCGATCGCCACCCGCTGCATCTGGCCGCCGGAAAGCGTGTGCGGCAGGCGTTCTTCCAATCCCGGCAAACCGACGGCGTCGAGCACGTCACGCACCCGCGACGGATCCGGTTTGCCCAGCAAAAGCAACGGCAATGCCACGTTGTGCGCAACGCTCAGGTGGGGCAGCACATGAAACGCCTGGAACACAAAGCCGAGGTGGGCCCGGCGAAACCGGGCTTGCGCCGGCTCCGGCAGTGCCGTCACATTCGTGCCAGCAATCCGTACCGCACCGGCGCTGACCGAATCGAGCCCCGCCACACAATTGAGCAGTGTCGACTTGCCGACGCCGGATTCACCCAGGATGGCAACGAACTCGCCTGCGGCTACCGCAAGGTCAATATGGGCAAACACCGTGGCATCGCCATAGCGCTTGGCCAGGCCCTGTACTTCCAGCAGGATCGGCACGGCAGGATCACCTACGCGGCTTCAGGGAGCCAATGCGCGGCGCGCTGCCCCGGCGGCGAAGGGCGGCGCCGCAAGCAATCACCACTTGTTGCGCAGCTCGCGCAGCTTCAGAAACACGGTACGTGCATCCGGCCCTTCGGGCAAATCGGGGAACGATTCGCGCAGCTTGTCGATCACGCTCTTGCTCCCGAGACGAAAGAAGGTGTTGAAGGTCCGCTCTTCGCTCAAGGTGGTGACGTGCGCCTGGTCGAGATTCTGTCCGGCATACTTGTCCAAAGCCGATTGCGCCGCCGCATTGTCCGGTTCGCGGCTCAAGGTAAAGCGCAGGTTGTTTTCGATGTAGTCGTGGCCGGGATAGATCAGCGTATTCTCGGGCAGCTTGTCCAGCTGGTCGGCAAAGGTCTGGTACATGAGGCCCGGATCACCACCGTTGTGGCAATTGCCGGCACCGGCGTTGAACAGGGTATCGCCGGAGAACAGCGCCGGCTTGTCGCCATGCGAACGCAGGCAGATATGGCACATGGTGTGGCCGGGCGTATCCATGGCTTCGAGCTCGACCGTCTTGCCGACCTTGATCACATCACCCGCTCCCAGACCGCGTGCCAGGTTGGCGATCTTGCCATTGGCATTCTTGTGCGCAAGAATCTTCGCGCCGGTGGCCTTGACCACCGCCTCGTTGCCCCCGGTGTGGTCATGGTGTTCGTGGGTGTTGAGAATCTGCGTGATTTCCCAGCCCGCCTCCTTCGCGGCCGCCAGGCACTTGTCGCTATCGAGCGGATCAATCGCCAATGCCTCGCCGGTTTCACTGCAGGCAATCAGGTAATTGAAGTTGCGATAGTTGTTGCCGGTCCAGATTTGCTTGACGATCATGAGCGCCCCGATGCAGAACAGATGGAAAGATTTCGGCTGATTGTAGGCCATCGCCCTGCTGCGTCACCAAGACGGCAACATGCCGCAAACCGTTGGTGGGAGCGGCCCGCAGCCGCATTGCCACGGTCGCCCGGGTCAGCCGGCGGTTTGCACGATCTCGATGCTGACGCCGTCGGGAGCAGCGACATAGCACAGCAACAGCCCGGGCTTGAACTCCCATGGCTCGACCGCCATGCGCACACCCTTCTTTTTCAGCTCATCGCAAAAGGCCCGCAGGTCGCCCCGGTAGGTAAAGCCGAAATGGTCAATGCCCCACTCCTCATGGCTGGAGTACGCACCGAAATGCTGCATCGGTTTGGTGGCCACGGGCGCTTCGCCGGTACGCTGGCCGCGGATCAGCAGCGTCAGGTTGTTCACCTTCACGTCGATCTGCGGCGCCCCGCGCAAGTCCGGTTGCACGGCGGTGATTTCGCCGCCAAAAATGTCGCAGTACCACTTGGCCGCCGCGTGCGCGTCACGGCTGATGAGATGGATGTGATCGATGGCAAGCAGTTCGTTCATAGGCGTTCGGTGGGGTTCTCCAGACCAGTTGAGCGGGACACCAGGGCAATGCTCCAGGGCAATGCGCAAGAGCGTTGGCGGGAGCGGCCATGAAGGCCACTCCCTGATTGCCCCGCGCAGTGCAGCGGCTGGCTATTTCTTCGGTGCCTCTGACTTCATGTCGCCCTTTTCGAGATCATCCACGGCGGCACCCTTCTTCTCTTCACCTTCGGACGCGCCTTCCTTTTTCTCGTCGTCACGCTGGTCGCCGGCTTCGAGCGAATCAACCTTCTCGGCCTCGGTCTTGGGCACGGCGGCCTTGCGGTCGGCTTCGTTCTCGATCACGCGTTCGGCACGGGCTTTCTCGGACAGGGTTTGCGGCAGCCACATCGCAATCGCCGGGAAGATCAGCACCAGCGCGACGGCAAAGCACTGGATCACCATGAAGTCAGCCATGCCTCGGTAAATGGTCGAGAGATTCCATTCCTTGACCACCTGCTTCAGATAGTAGGCCGACATCGCCACCGGGGGTGAAAGATAAGCCGTCTGCATGGTGATCGCGACCAGAATGCCGAACCACACCATGTCGTACTTGAGGGCCACCACCACCGGCTGGAAGATCGGCAGGAACACCAGAATGATCGCGGGCCACTCGAACGGCCAGCCGAGCAGGAACACCAGCACGATGATGATGATCAGCATGACCACCGGAGCCACCGGCAGGGACACCAGCATCTCCGTGACCCATTGAGCCGAACCCAGACGTGCAAACACGGAGCCGAAGATATTCGAGGCCACAGCCAGGAACAGCACCATGCTCGATGTTGTCATGGCGCTGATACACGCGTTCTTGAGCCCGGACAGGGTGAACTTGCCATAGGCGATCGCCAACGCCACGGCACCCAGGCAGCCGATGGCCGCCGCCTCGGAAGGCGTCGCCAGCCCACCCAGAATCGACCCCAGGGTGCAGAAAATGAGCATGCCAAGTGGCACCATGCCCAGAAAAGCCTCCTTGAGCACGAGACCCCAGTCGTTGACGCGCTCTTCCACCGGCACGGGCGGGCCGAGCTTGGGATTGATGAAGCTGCGAATCATCGTGTAAGCGATATACAGGCCCGCCAGCAGGAAGCCGGGGCCAAATGCTGCGGCGTAGAGGTCAGCGACCGACACGCCCAGGACCGGGCCCATCACGATCAACATGACGGACGGTGGAATCAGGATGCCGAGCGTGCCGCCAGCCGTGATCGCGCCTGCAGCCATGCGTGCGTCATAGCCGCTCTTGATCATGATCGGCGCAGCCATGATGCCCAGCACCGTGACTGCAGCGCCGACGATGCCGGTGGCCATGGCAAAGATGGTGGCGGTCAGAATCACCACCAGGTAGAGCGCCCCGCGCACGGGCGCCAGCACATCACGAAACGCCCTGAACAATCGCTCCATCAACCCGGCCTGCTCGGTGATGTAGCCCATGAAGATGAACAGCGGCACGGCCGCCAGCGTTTCTTCCTTCATCAGGCCGATGGTCTGGAAATAGGCCAGATCAAAGACCGTCTTGCCCAGCCCGACGTAGCCGAACACCATTGCGACAAAAATCAGGGTGAACGAGATCGGGAAGCCGACAAAGATCACGCCGACCATCACCACCAGCATCAGCAGGCCCCATGCTTCGTTGAAACTCATACCTCTGCTCCCGCCTTGGTTTCGTAGGGCTGGTTGTTACGCCAGGCGTAAATGCTCTTGATAGTTTCCGAGATGCCTTGCAGCATCAGGAGCAGGGCCGTGATCGGCACCACAAACTTGAACGGCCAGAGCAAGGGCCGCCAGGCGGTCTGCTCGGAAGTTTCGTTGACGGAAAAGGCGTGGTAGGCCTCGCCCCAGCCCACCACAAACAGCATGAACATGCCGGGGAAAAAGAAGAACAGATAGGCCAGTGTATCGATCATGCCTTTTTTCTTCTCGGAGAAGTTCTGCCACAGCATGTCGGTACGGATATGCGCTCCCCGCTTCAAGGTGTAATGGGCACCGAGCATGAAGAGCGTGCCGTAGCACATGTAGGTCACGTCATACACCCATTTGGTGGGCGCATTGAACAGGTAGCGGGCGAAGACTTCGTACCCGACCGAAAGCGCCATCGGCACCAGAATCCAGGCAACGATGTTGCCGGACCATTCGGTAAAGGCATCAATGACTTCGATCACCTTCGATAAGGCGGGAGAGAGCGGTTGGGGTTCAGCCATGGTCAGTCCGGAATGTGGGATCGGTTCAGTCGTGCAAAAAATGGGAAGAGCAGGTTCGGTAAAGCACGTGCAACTACGGGGGAGACATCAGAAAAAACCAAACGGGGCCCCGCTTGAAGCTGGGCCCCGTCTGTGTGCGTCAACGACGCCAGATCTTACTTCTTGGCCGGTGCTGCTGCAGGCGCCGCTTTCTTGGTCGGCGCGCCCTGCTCGGAACCCCAGTAGTGGTTGGCGGCAAACGAGTAGGGAGGGAACATGTAGCGCTTGGCCGGCACCACTTTCGAGGCATAGGCACGCTGGGAATCGACCACCTTCTTGAACACGTCGTTCTTGGCCGATTCTTCCTTGACCAGATCATCCCAGGCCTTCAGGGTGGCGGTCAGCACGTCTGCCGGGGTGCGGCGGATCTGCACGCCGTGCTTGGTGACCAGTTCGTCGATGGCGTCGGCGTTCTGCTTCTGCCATTTGGCGCCCCAGGAAAGGATGGTGTCCTTGGTGGCGGACTTGATCCACTCCTGCTGCTGCGGGGTCAGGCTCTTCCACACGTCGTTGTTGATGATGAGCTCGCCCATCGAGTTGTTCTCGTGCATGCCAGGGGTGTAGTGGTACTTGAACACCTGGTGCAGGCCGAGGCGCAGGTCCTCAATGCCACCCACCCACTCGGCGCAGTCGATCACGCCACGCTGCGCGGCCGGCAGAATCTCGCCGCCGGGCATGTTCACCACGGCCATGCCGAGCTTGGCATAGACATCGGCGTTCAGGCCGGTCTGGCGGCACTTGAGGCCCTTGAAATCGGCAACCGACTTGATTTCCTTCTTGAACCAGCCCAGCGCCTGCGGGCTCGACGGCAGAATCGGGAAGGCAATCACGTTGAGCTTCAGGGTGTTGAGATAAAAGTCATGCCACATCTCCAGGCCACCGCCTTCATAGAGCCAGCCCAGGTAATCCAGGTGGTCCATGCCGAACGGGCCGCCGGGCGGGCCGGCGAACAGGGCGGCGGCCTTGTTCTTGCCTACCCAGTAGTAGGCGACGCCGTGACCGCCGTCGATCACTTTCTTGCTGGTGGCATCCAGAATCTCGAAGGCCGGCACAACCTGGCCGGCAGCGAGCGCCTCCACCTTGAGCGAGCCACCCGAGAGCTTGTCGACGCGCTCGGCGAAATACTTGAAGTTGTCCTGCAGGGACAGGCTGGCAGGCCAGGTCGACTGCATCTTCAGTGTGCGGGGCGCGGGGGCCTGCGCCCACGTGCTGCTGGCAAATCCCAGCGCTGCGGCAACCGCCACCGCCACCAGGCCCTTGAATTTCAGTTTCTGCATCGTACGTCTCCTTTTGGTTTGAACAATGTGCTACCTGTACTACATAAAAAAGAAAAAGCCAATCCTCACCGACGAGATCCGAACCGGATTCCGTCCGACCCCACCCTTCCTCAGCAAGTATCTTGCCAGATTATCAACCGATCAATCGGCTTTGGCCAAATCGGCTTCGACCGGCTTTCCCGGTCAATGCGCCAGAATCTTCGACAGGAAGTTCTTGGCGCGATCCGAACGCGCGTCCGGATTGCCGAAGAACTCTTCCTTGACGCAATCTTCGACGATCTTGCCCTGATCCATGAAAATGACGCGGTTCGACACCTTGCGCGCAAAGCCCATCTCGTGGGTCACGCACATCATCGTCATCCCCTCCTGCGCCAGTTGCACCATCACGTCCAGCACCTCGCCGACCATCTCGGGATCGAGCGCCGAGGTCGGCTCGTCGAACAGCATGCAGATCGGATCCATCGACAGGCCGCGGGCGATCGCCACGCGCTGTTGCTGACCACCGGAAAGCTGGCCGGGAAACTTGTCCTTCTGGGCAATCAGGCCGACACGATCCAGGTATTTCAGGCCCTTCTCCCGGGCTTCGTCTTCGGTCCGGCCCAGCACCTTCACCTGGGCAATGGTGAGATTCTGCGTCACCGTCATGTGGGGGAACAGTTCAAAGTTCTGGAACACCATGCCGACACGCGAACGCAATTTCGGCAGGTCCGTTTGCGGATCACCCACCGATATTCCGTCCAGCATGATCTCGCCTTTCTGGAACGGCTCCAGCCCGTTGACGGTCTTGATGAGCGTGGACTTCCCCGAACCGGAAGGGCCGCAGACGACCACCACATCGCCTTTCTTCACCGAAGTGGTGCAATCGGTGAGGACCTGAAAGCTGCCGTACCACTTGCTGACATTCTTGATTTCGATCATTTGGATTTCCTTTGGTCAGTTGGGGGCAGACGTTCGGGCATCTTTCCGGATGCGCCTTGCGATCTGCCCGCCAATCAATCTTGGCTTAGCGGATGATGGCAATGCGGCTCTGCAGTTTCTTCACCAGGCTCGACAGCGCGAAGCACAGGATGAAGTACACCACGGCAATGAACAGGTACATCTCGACCAGACGGCCGTCCCGCTGTGCCACCTTGGAGGCGGCGCCGACGAAATCGGTGATCGAGAGCACATAGACCAGCGAGACATCCTGGAACAGCACCACCGTTTGCGTCAGCAACACCGGCGTCATGTTGCGAAAGGCCTGCGGCAGCACGATGTTCGCCATGGTCTGCCAGTAATTGAGGCCCAGCGCATACCCTGCCCAGACCTGGCCGCGCGAGATCGACTGGATGCCGGCACGCATGATCTCGCAGTAATAGCAGGCCTCGAACATGATGAAGGTAACCAGGCACGAGGCGAACGCCCCCACCTTGATCGGCTTGTCCGAGCCGATGATCCAGGCGCCGATGTAGGGCACCAGGAAGTAGAACCAGAAGATCACCAGCACCAGCGGGATCGAACGCACCAGGTTGACGTAGCCGCCGGCTACCAGCGAAAGCGGCTTGATGCTGGACAACCGGCACATGGCCAGCAGCGTGCCAAGGATGATGCCGCCAATCATTGCCAGGAAGGTCAGCTGGATGGTAAACGCCATGCCCTCGAAGAACAGGTACTTCCACGAGCGCTCGATGACGTTGAAATCAAAATTGGAGAACATGGTCTGGTTCTCCTGTTAGTGTCCGGCGCCCATCATGCCGCCGCCACCGATCAGCCCGGGCACCGCGATCTTCTTCTCCAGAAGACGCATCAGGTTGACGACAATGATGTTGACGATGATGTAAATGAGTGTGGCGGCGGTGAAAGCCTCGAACACCTGAAAGGAGAATTCCTGCATTGAGCGCGCACGGGAAGTGAGCTCCACCAGGCCGATGGTCAGCGCAACGGCGCTGTTCTTGATGATGTTGAGGAATTCGCTGGTCAGCGGCGGCAGGATGATGCGAAACGCCTGCGGCAACACCACATAACGATAGGTTTGCGGCAGCGTCAGCCCCAGCGCCGTGCCAGCCATGGTCTGCCCGCGCGGCAGCGAGCCGATACCGGCCTTGACCTGCTCGGCCACCCGCGCCGACGTAAAGAAACCCAGACAGATCACGGCCGTGACAAACGGTGCGTTGGGCAGCTGCTTCAACCAGTCACCCATGAACTTGGGCAGCAGTTCCGGCAACACAAAGAACCACAGAAACATCTGCACCAGCAGGGGAATGTTGCGGAACAGTTCGACGTAGGCATTGCCGAGGCGCACCAGCCAGGGCTTCGGCGTGGTGCGCATGGTGCCGATCAACGCACCAAAACTGAGCGCAATGATCCACGCCGAAAGTGCGGTGGCGAGCGTCCAGCCCAAACCGCCGATCAGCGAGGTCATGTAGGTTCCGGTCCCCTCGGGGTGGGCATCCCAGAATATCTTCCAGTTCCAGTTGTAGTTCACGGAATGCTGCCTCCTCAGGTTGCCATTCGGGGTGTTGAATGCTGCAATGCAAACAAGGTGCCACTGTGAAACAAAACGGGGAACCCTTGCGAGTTCCCCGTGAGCTTACGCTACTGGAGCGTGGCTTAGTACTTGGCCGGATCGCCCGAATCGGTCGGGTTGGCAAACGCCTTCTTGAGCGCCGCGCTCATCGGCAGGTTCAGGTTGATGCCCTTGGGCGGGATCGGCGACATGAACCACTTGTTGTAGATCTTCTCGATTTCGCCGCTCTTGATGAGGTTGGTCACGGCGGTATCGACCACCTTCTTGAAGGCCGGATCGTCCTTGCGCATCATGATGCCGTAGGGTTCGACCGAAAGCGCTTCCTGGGTGATGGCGTAGTCAGCCGGTGCCTTCGAGCTGGCGACCAGCGAATACAGCAGGATGTCGTCCATCGCGAAAGCAACAGCACGGCCGGTTTCCACCATCAGGAAGGACTCGGCGTGATCCTTGGCGGCCATGATGTTCATGCCCAGGTTGCGCGAGGCGTTCAGTTCGGTCACCTGCTTGATGTTGGTGGTGCCGGAAGTCGAGACCAGCGCCTTGCCCTTCATGTCGTCCAGCTTGGTGATGTTCGAGGACTTCTTCGCCACCAGGCGGTTGGCGGTGACGAACGTGGTGGGCGCAAAAGAAACCTGCTTCTGGCGGTCCAGGTTGTTGGTGGTGGAACCGCACTCCAGGTCAATGGTGCCGTTGGCCATCAGCGGGATGCGCGTCGCGGAGGTCACGGGGTTGAGGTTGACCTTCAGGTTCGGCATTTTCAGCTCGGCCTTGACGGCATCGGCGATCTTCATGCAGATGTCCATCGAGTAGCCGATCGGCTGCTGCTTGTCGTCGAAATACGAAAACGGAATCGACGCATCACGGTGGCCGATGGTGATGGCACCGTCCTTCTTGATCTTGTCGAGGGTCTGAGCCTGCACACCGGCGGTGGTCAGGGCGGCGCACATTGCCACGAGGGCAACAGGAAGCAATTTCTTCATCTTGTGAGTCTCCAGAAACATTCCAAGGGGGGATGATACAAATGTAACAACGCGAACTCTATCGGTCGGTTGACCCTGGTGCCGCATGAGGGTTGACCGACCATTATTACAGATTTGAGACCAGATTCAAGCGCCCCGCAGCAACCCCGGGTTCACTGCAAACCCTGCCGCGAACACGGTCATTTCGCAGCCAGGCGCCGTGGCCGGGTGAGCACTTCGGGCCGCAAAATTCCGGCCAACGAGGTTTCATCAAGCAAACCGTGTTCCAACACCAGCTCGGCGACGCCACGACCGCTGGCGATCGCCTCCCTGGCAATCATCGTGGCATTTTCATAGCCGATATAGGGGTTCAGTGCCGTCGCCAGGCCCGCCGAATTGCGCACCCGCGCGGCCAGCAGATCGCGGTTCGCGGTAATCCCGGCAACGCAGTGCACCGCCAGCGTCTTGCAGCCCGCCGTGAGGTGGGTGATGCTTTTGGCCAGGCTCCAGAACATGATCGGCTCGAACGCGTTCAGTTGCAGTTGCCCGGCCTCGGAAGCCATGGTGATCGTGATGTCGTTACCGATTACCTCAAAGGCGATCTGGTTCACCACTTCCGGTATGACCGGGTTGACCTTGCCCGGCATGATCGAGGAGCCGGCCGCACGCGCCGGCAGGTTGATCTCGCCCAAACCGGCCTGCGGGCCGCTCGACAACAGGCGCAGGTCGTTGCACGTCTTGGAAAGTTTGGCGGCGATGCGCTTCAATACGCCCGAAAGCTGCACAAACGCCCCGGTATCCTGGGTCGCCTCGATCATGTCGTGCGCGCGCTTCAAGGGCAGGCCCGACAGGTCGGACAAGTGGCGGCAGGCGAGGCCGGCATACTCCGGATCGGTATTGATGCCGGTGCCGATGGCGGTGGCCCCCAGGTTGATTTCCTGGATCAGGGCCATCGCCTCGGACAAGCGGGCTTCGTCTTCGCCGAGCATGATGGCGTAGGTAGTGAACTCCTGCCCGAGCGTCATCGGCACGGCATCCTGCAACTGGGTACGGCCCATCTTGAGCACGTCACGGAACTCGAATGCCTTGCGCTCAAACGCGCCGCGCAGCTCCGCCATGGCCAGCAGCAGGCGTTGAATGGCAAAGCAGGCAGCCACTTTCAGCGCCGTCGGATAGACATCGTTGGTGCTTTGCGATGCATTGACGTCTTCGATCGGGTGCAGTGTGGCGTAGTCGCCTTTGGGCCGGCCGAGCTTTTCCAGCGCCAGGTTGGCGATCACTTCATTCGCATTCATGTTGGTCGACGTACCGGCGCCGCCCTGGATCACGTCCACCACAAACTGGTCGAGCAGCGCGCCGCCGGCCACGTCGACACAGGCGGCTTCGATGGCGTGCGCCTTGCCGGGCGCAAGAATCTGCAGATCCAGGTTGGCGCGTGCGGCTGCCTGCTTGACCAGCGCCAGCGCGCGAATCAGGTCGGGAAAGGCCGAAATGGGTGTGCCGCTGATCGGGTAGTTCTCCAGCGCCCTTAGCGTGTGGATGCCCCAGTACACATGGGCAGGTACGTCACGATCGCCGAGCAGATCGTGCTCGGATCGGCTGCCGGTGGCTGCGGAGGTCGTCATGTGCAGGTTCCATCGATTGAATGGAACGCGACTGTACGGAGGGCCGGCGTGTAAGGCCAATGCTATGTTTTCATCACTTTATGCGTTTTCGGCATAACCTTGGATCGCGAGGTGTTGCGCCCGCCGGCAAGGAATTCCCAGAGCGCCAGCGCGGCACGTTTGCCGGGGCGCGCAGCCGACGGCTTTTCACGATACAGCCGAATCTCCATTTCCACGGCCCAGTCGGCCCCGGCGCTGGCCAGCTTTTTCGCCCTGACCTCGGCGGCAACGGCACTCTCGGGCAGGAACGCCACGCCGTGGCCATGCAACGCCATCATCTTCAAGCCCTCGGCCATGTCGGTCTCGTAGCGCTTGTCCAGATGCAGGGGTTTGCGTGTATCAGACAGGATCATCTCCACCATGCGGCCCAGGTAGGCATTTTGGCCGTACGAGAGGAAAGGCAGCGGTTTGTCTCTTGAACCCGGCAGCCTGAACACTGCCTTTCCCTGCGCGTCCGCACGCGCGTAAGGCGCAATGCGCTCGTTGCCCAGGAGCAGCATGTCATAGCGCTGCGGGTCAAGTTGTACCGGCTGCCGCGGGTGGTGATAGCAGATCAACAGGTCACAGCCACCTTCGACCAGACGCATCACCGCGTCGTGGACATTGGCCGCAATCAGGCGGCTTCGCACCGGCCCGAAATCGCGCTCCAGCGTGGTCAGCCATTGCGGAAAGTAGGTCAGCGACAGCGTATGCGGTGCAGCGACATCGATCTCACCCGAAGCAGCCGCGCCCTGCCCGCGCAACATGGCCCGGGTGCCGGAAATCGCGTCCAGCATCTGCAAGGCCTGCTCGTAGAACACCTCGCCGGCCGGTGTCAGGCGGGTCGGATAGGAGGTGCGGTCGATCAGGTCGGCACCGAGCCAGCTTTCCAGCGAACGGATGCGGCGCGAAAAGGCGGGCTGGGTGACATGGCGCAACTGGGCCGAGCGCGAGAAGCTGCGCGTCTCGGCCAGCGAGATGAAGTCTTCAAGCCATTTCGATTCCATGGCGTGCGAGGGTAACCCACATCAGCCCACCAGATCAGGCCGCCTGGCGTACCGCGCCCGCTGCGCCCGATTGCATCCATCGCCTTGCTGCAGCCACCGTCGCCTGAGCCAGTGCTGCCGTCGCATCGATGACCGGCACATCCACATCGGCCTCGGACAGCGCCAGGGGAATTTCCGTGCATCCCAACACCAGCGCGTCCATGCCGCCAGTGGCCAGACGCTGCGCCACCGGACGCAACAGCTGCGTTGCGGTCGCCATGTCGTCACGTTTGACAGCCGCCACACCGGGCATGACGAATCTTCGCATCTCGTCCTCAGTGGGCAACAACCAGCGCACCCCTGCGCCCGTACGCTGCTGGTACAACCCCGAGGCGAGCGTCGCCGTGGTGCCCAGCAAGCCCACCACCCTGGCGTTGCCGAGACGCTCTGCCACCGCTTCGGCGATGTGCAGGATGGGTACCGGGACCTGCGCGGCCAGCTCGGCGTGCCACAGGTGTGCGGTGTTGCAGGGCATGGCAATCAGATCACTTCCCGCATCGACCAGGCGCCGCGCCACCGCCAGCAGCGCCGGTAGCGGATCGTCGCCCCGGCCTTCCAGCGCCGTCACCCGGTCCGGGATCTGCGGCGCCGATTCGATCGTCACCGGAAAGTGATCCTGGTCGCGCACCGCCGGGGTGGCGCGAGTCAGTTTGGCCAGAAAGTCGGCGGTGGCCATCGGCCCCATGCCCCCCAGGACACCGATGCGGGGCAAACGGCAAGAAGCGGCAGACGGGGCGGTAGGCATGGCAGGCATCGTAACGGCCGGGCGGCTGGAACACCAATGCCGATTGCGCATGACTGCGGCGCGGCGATGCGCCGGCCGATACCAGGCAATCCGCCAGGAATGGCTCTGGGAGCCACTCCTGGCTTCATTCCCCTCTGGCGACACCCTCACGGCGCGGATCGACCGCGCCGATCAGGCCAGCCGGTGTCACGGCGATGCCGGTATAGCCGCTGGTGAGGTCGTTCACGCTGACCTGGTGGCCGAGCGCACGCAAGGCTTCCGCACGTTGCACCACGGGCGTGCCGCGCTCCAGCTCGGTGGCACGGTTGCGGCTGCCATAGTGCGGCAGGGCAAACGCCTCGGCCAGGCCGAGCTTCCAGTCGATCAGCCCGACCAGTGCCCGTGCCACATAGTTGATGATCGCCGGCCCGCCGGGAGACCCCAGGAGGTACTGCAACTCGCCGCTGCTGCCAAACACCAGCGTCGGCGCCATGCTGCTGCGCGGCCGCTTGCCACCGCCAACGCTGTTGGCGGCAGTCAGGCTGGCAGGCGCGCCGCTCGCATCGATCAACGAGAAGTCGGTGAGCTGATTGTTGAGCAAAAAGCCGCGCACCATGATGCGGCTGCCGAAAGCCGATTCGATGGTGGTCGTCATTGCGACCGCATTGCCCTCGGCATCGACGATCGAAAGATGGCTGGTACCCACGGCTTCGAGGGTGGCATCCGGGCCAAGCGCCAGCCCGGCGCCAGGCGGCAGACCATGTTCCGCGCGTCCCATCGACCGGTCAGCACGAATCAGCCGGCTCCGCGCTGCCAGATAGGCCGGATCAATGAGGCCCTGGGTAGGCACCTTGATCTGGTCCGGGTCGGCAACGTAATGATCACGATCAGCGTAGGCCAGCCGGCCCGCTTCGGCAATCAGGTGAATCGCCTCGACCGAATCGGCACGCATTGCCGCCAGGTCGAAACGCTCCAGCATCCCCAGCATCGCAAACACGGCAATGGCGCCGGAACTCGGTGGTGGCATGCCGCACAGGCGCCGGCCACGATAGGCCGTGCACAGCGCCTCGCGCGGCTTGGCGGCATAGGCAGCAAGATCGGCTTCGGTCATGCCACCGGGCCGGGCATGGCCGTTCACGGCGGCCACGACGGCACGGGCAATCTCGCCCTGGTAGAAGGCCGACGCGCCTTCCCGGGCGAGGGTACGCAAGGTGGCAGCGTAGGCCGGGTTGCGCAACAGCGTGCCGGCCGGGTGCGGCCTACCCTGATGATCAAAAAAGTACGCCCAGGCCGCCGGATCGTACTTGAGCAGCGGATCACGTTCGACCAGTGCCGCCAGGCGCGGCGACACTGCAAACCCGGCATCGGCAATTGCAATCGCAGGGGCAAACAGGCGCGCCCAGGGCAGTTTGCCGTGCTCCTTGTGCGCCAGCTCCATGACGCGCAGGGCGCCGGGCACGCCGACCGAGAGGCCGCTCCCGACCACCTCGGCATACCCTCCCAGCAGCTTGCCATCTGCCCCAAGAAAGCGCTCTGGCCTGGCTGCGGCGGGTGCGGTCTCGCGACCGTCGTAGGCGCGCACCTCCTTGCTGCGCGCCGCAAAGTGCAGGATGAACGCGCCACCGCCGAGGCCCGATGATTGCGGTTCAGTGAGACCCAACACCAGTTGCGCGGCAATCGCCGCATCGACAGCGCTGCCGCCGGCTTTGAGAACCTCATGCGCAGCATTGGTGGCATGGCGATTCGCGGTCACGGCCATGAAACGCTTGCCCTGTACCGCCGGCCGCAACTTGAAGCCCGAGGCGGCCTCGGGGGCATCGGCGCTTTGCGCCAGCGCCGTCGCGGCACTGAACGGCGCCGACAGCAGTGCAAACAGGCACGCCAGCAGCCTGACAGCCAGCGCAGACACGAGTGCAACCCGACCCGACGCCAGCCCGGGGAGCCGACCGGGCGGGTCCTGCCGCCGCTTCACGCTGCGGCGCGCACCGCCCTGGCGGGCGCCGCGCTCTGTTCTTCCTCCTGCTGCTGCAGCGCCCACATCTGCGCATAGCTGCCCTTGGCCTCCAGCAACGCGGCGTGGGTGCCGGATTCGATCACTCGGCCGGCGTCCATCACGACGATGCGATGGGCATCGGCAATCGTCGACAAGCGATGTGCGATCACCAGCGTGGTGCGGTTCTCGGCGATGCGCTTCAACTCCGCCTGGATCGCTTTCTCGGTCTTCGAATCCAGTGCCGAGGTCGCCTCGTCGAAAATCAGGATGGCGGGGTTCTTCAGGATGGCACGGGCAATTGCCACGCGCTGCTTCTCCCCGCCGGAAAGCTTCAGGCCGCGCTCGCCCACCATGGTCTCGTACTTGAGGGGCAGGGTTTCGACAAACTCGTGAATCGAGGCGGCGCGCGCCGCAGCGATCACGTCGTCGCGCGAGGCGTTGGTATTGCCATAAGCAATGTTGTAGTAGATGGTGTCATTGAACAGCACCGTATCCTGCGGAACGATGCCGATGGCGCCGCGCAGCGAGGCCTGCGTCACATCGCGAATGTCCTGCCCGTTGATCAGCACGCGCCCGCCCGTGACCTTCCCGCCGGTGCCACTGACCTCGGCGTTGACGTCATAGAAGCGGAACAAGAGGCGCGCCAGGGTCGATTTGCCCGACCCGCTATGGCCGACCACCGCCACGGTTTTGCCCGCGGGCACCTCGAAATCGACATTGAAGAGGATCTGGCGATTGGCCTCGTAACTGAAGTTGACATGCTCAAAACGAATCGAGGCGCCCTGCACGTCAAGGGCCGGCGCCCCCGGCTTGTCGGCCACTTCGCGGTGCTGGTTGAGCAGCGTGAACATGCGCTCCATGTCCGCCAGGCTCTGCTTGATCTCGCGGTACAGGACACCCAGAAAATTGAGCGGAATGTAAAGCTGGATCATGAAGGCATTGACCAGCACCAGATCGCCCAGGGTCATGGTGCCGGCCACCACGCCCAGCGTGGCACGCCACATGATGGCGGTGACGGCACAGGCAATGATGATGCTCTGCCCGGTGTTGAGGAGCGAGAGCGAGGTCTGGCTCTTGACGGCCGCCGCCTCCCAGCTGGCCATGCTGGCGTCGTATCTTCGCGCCTCGTATTCCTCATTGCCGAAGTACTTGACCGTCTCGTAATTGAGCAGGGAGTCAATCGCCTTGATGTTGGCCTTCGAATCCAGGTCGTTGGTGGTGCGGCGGAATTCGGTGCGCCATTCGGTCACCACCACGCTCCAGGCAATGTAGGCTGCCAGCGCGGCGATGGTGATGCCGGCAAACCAGATGTCGTACTTGAGCATCAGGATCGTCAGGACCAGCGTGATCTCGACCAGCGTGGGCAGGATGCTGTAGAGCGTGTAGGACACCAGTGAGGAGACGCCGCGCGAGCCGCGCTCGATGTCGCGCGTCATGCCGCCGGTCTGGCGTTCCAGATGGAAACGCAGGCTGAGCGAATGCAGGTGCCGGAACACCTGCAGGGCGATCTTGCGCACCGCCGATTGCGTGACCTTGGCAAACACGAATTCGCGCAGCTCGGTGAACAGGGTGGTGCAGATGCGCAACAGTCCGTACGCAATCAGCAGCGCAGCGGGCAGCACCAGAACGGCGCGCGGATCGGTGAGGTTGATCGACAGCGCATCGACGATCTCCTTCATGATCAGCGGCACACCGACGTTGGCCAGCTTGGCGGCGAGCAGGAAAGCCAGCGCCAGCAGCACGCGGCCGCGGTATTCCCACAGGTAGGGAATCAGCGTCGCAAGGGTTTCCCAGCCACTTTTGGCCTGGGGAGACGGGCTGGATGCACCAGCGGCGGAGGGGGAAGCGGAGAGGTGGCGCATAGGCGATTCAGGTGGGGATTATTGCCCAATTCACAATCTGAAACGGCGCACACCCCCTATTCAGCGATTGAATCGACTCATCCAAGCGCGTAGCATGAGCCACAGTCACCCCGATGGAGCAAGCCATGATGTGGTGGATAGGCAGCGCAAGTGGATTGGTGGCCCTGGCCTTGGCTTATGTGAACGCCCCGGGCCTGGCGTGGACGGCAGCACTGGGGGCACTCATGGTGCTGCTGGCGTGGTGGGTTCCCTTGTCGTTTACGGCGATGGGGGTTGCCTTCACCGTTTTCGTCGTCGCGGCATGCATCCTCAATCTTGCACCCGTGCGGCGGCGCCTGATCTCGAACCCGCTGCTGTCCTTGTACCGACGCATCCTGCCGCCGATGTCCCAAACCGAGCAGGAGGCGATTGATGCCGGCACGGTCTGGTGGGAGGGCCAGCTGTTTTCCGGCCAACCCGACTGGAGCGTGCTGCATGCCTATCCGCAACCGCGCTTGTCGCCGGAAGAGATTTCCTTCCTCGACAACGAGGTGGAGCAACTATGCAGCATGGTCACCGACTGGGAAACCGCCCACGTGTACCAGGACCTGCCACCGCACGTGTGGCAGTTCGTTAAGGACAAGGGCTTCCTCGGCATGATCATCCCGAAGCGCTATGGGGGCCTGGAATTTTCCGCCTATCTGCACTCCCAGGTGGTGATGAAGCTGGGCTCACGCTCCTGCACGCTGGCGGTCTCGGTGATGGTGCCCAATTCGCTCGGGCCCGCCGAGCTTTTGATCCACTACGGCACGGATGAGCAGAAGGCCCACTACCTGCCGCGCTTGGCCAAGGGCATCGACGTGCCGGCATTTGCGCTGACCAACCCGATGGCCGGATCGGATGCCGCTGCCATTCCCGATGTCGGCATCGTCTGCAAGGGCATGTGGGAAGGCCAGGAGGTGCTGGGCATGCGCGTGACCTGGAACAAGCGCTACATCACGCTCGGGCCGATTTGCACCGTGCTGGGGCTGGCGTTCAAGCTGCATGATCCGGAGCATCTCCTGGGTGACGTCGAGGATCTGGGCATTACCTGCGCCCTGGTACCAACCAATACGCCGGGAGTGCACATTGGCCGGCGCCACTGGCCGCTCAATGCCACCTTCCAGAATGGACCCAACTGGGGCACGGATGTCTTCATGCCGCTCGACTGGATCATCGGCGGGCCGCAGATGGCGGGGCAAGGCTGGCGCATGCTGATGGAGTGTCTCGCCGCCGGGCGCTCGATTTCCCTGCCCTCCCTCTCCACCGGCTTTGCCAAGCTGGCGGCGCGCTCGGTCGGCGCCTATGCCCGCGTGCGCAGCCAGTTCAAGACACCGATCGGAAAATTTGAAGGCGTCGAGGAAGCCCTGACCCGCATCGCTGCCTATACCTACCTGATGGACGCGACCCGCATCATGACGGCCTGCGCTGTCGACCTGGGCGAAAAGCCTGCGGTCGCCTCGGCGATCGCCAAGCTGCATGTCACCGAAGCCTGCCGCCATGTGATCATCGACGCGATGGACGTGCTCGGTGGCAAGGGCATCATGCTGGGGCCGAACAACCTGCTTGGCCGGGCCTACGAGCAGGTACCGATCGGCATTACGGTGGAAGGCGCCAACATCCTGACGCGTTCGCTGATCGTGTTCGGCCAGGGGGCGATCCGTTGCCACCCGTTTGTACTGAAGGAGATCCAGGCGACGCGCGAGCCCGACGCGGAGAAAGCGTCGCGCCTGTTTGATCAGGCGCTGTTCGGCCACGTGCGCTTCGCCCTTTCCAACTTCGCCCGCTCGCTGGTGATGGGCCTGACCGGATCGCACTTCGTGCGCACTCCCCAAGCGATCGACCCGCGCACCCGGCGCTACTACCAGCAGCTGACGCGCATGTCGGCAAGTTTTGCGTTCCTTGCCGATGTGTCGATGCTGGTGATGGGAGGCGGGTTGAAACGCCGCGAGAAACTCTCGGCGCGCCTGGGCGATGTGCTCTCGCAGATGTACATGTGCTCGGCGGCGCTGAAACGCTACGAAGGTCAGGGCCGCAATGCTGCCGATGCGCCCCTGCTGCACTGGGCAATCTGGGATGCACTCTACAAGGCGCAAACGGCCATGGATGGCGTGATTGCCAACTACCCCAACAAACTGGTCGGCTGGGTGCTGCGCCGCACGATTTATCCCCTGGGAGCCATGTTCCACGTGCCCTCCGATGACTTGGGCCGGGTGGCGGCGCGCATGCTGATCGAACCCTCCACGGATACCCACCGCGGCCGCGAGCGGCTCACCGCCGGGATGTTCATCCCGCCGGCAACCAAAGCGTCGAACACGACCCAGACCGGCGCCGGGACGCAAACCCAGGCGGCAGCAGATGAACCGCTTGCGACCCTGGAAGCGGCTCTGGGAGCCGCTCTTGGGGCCGAAGCCGTGGAAGCCAAGCTGCGCGCGGCGGAAAAGGCCGGGATGCGCGGCAATCTGGGGGCGGCGGACTGGATTGCGTTTGCCACTGATCGCAGTATGATCAGCGCTACGGAAGCTGACCTGCTGCATCGTTTCGAGCAGTTGCGGGCCAGAGTGGTAGAAGTGGATCACTTCCCGCAGGACTTCGAGCGCTCGGCGCTTGCCCTGCCGACCAAGCCGACGGCCGCCTGAAAGGACGACGATGCAAACCGTGGAAAGCGTCATCGCAGCACTGCCCTACAAGCATCAGACCGCCGTGCAAACCCTGCGTTCGATGATCCTCAAAGCCGATCCGGGGCTGGTGGAGTCGGTCAAGTGGGGCACACCGGTGTACTCGCGCGGCCGCAACCTGATTTCGATTGCACCCCAACCGGACCACATCAACCTGCAGTTCTGGGAAGGCGCCACGCTTGCCAGCCGCCACCCCTGTATCGAAGGCGATGGCCCGACGATGCGGCATGTCCGGGTGCCCTACGAAGGCCATACCGATTACGACAAGATCGCGGTCGTCATTCAGGACGCCGTGCGCCGCCCTGCCGCTACCTAGGCGCCCGCTGCGATGGGGAACGCTGCCGCCGGCGAATCCGCCGTCGCTGGCAGTTCCATGACAGGTGCATAGTCCTCTATACTTGGCAGACAACCTGTCACACGCGACTTGAGGAGACAAATCGTGTTCCTGTTCAGAGCTATTGCACTCGCGGCTGCCGTCTGGGCACCCGCAGTCTTGTCCGCCGACGTGGTCATCACCCATGTGGGACCGTTTTCGGGTAGCCAGGGCCAACGCGGGCCGGCCATCGCGCTCGGCGCAAAACTGTACTTCGATTTCATCAACGAGCGGGGCGGCGTGAACGGCAACAAGCTCGTGCTCAAGAGCCGCGACGACGGCTATGAGCCGGCCAAGACCGTCTCGGAGCTGAAAGCCGCGATCGACCAGGACAACCCGATTGCCATGTTCTCGCCCATCGGCACCAGCAACATGGCCGAGATTGCCAAGTCCAAGGTGATCGAAGAGTCCGGTTTGCCGATTGTCGGCTTTGGCAGCGGCCCGTTCGCCGCCCACCAGCCGGTCAACCCGCTGCTGTTTCACACCCGGGCGCACTACCGGGATGAAGCGGAAAAGATGGTGGAGCAGATGGTCACCACGGGCATTACCAAGATTGCGGTGCTGTACCAGGATGACGGCTTTGGCAAAGACGGTCTGGCCGGCGTCGAAGGCGCCCAGAAGAAGTTCAAGTTCGATATCGTGGCCAAGGCCACCTTCGAGCGCAACACGACCAAAGTGGAGGGAGCGGTCGCGCAAATCAAGAAGGCCGACCCGCAGGGCATCATCCTGGTTTCCAACACCGCGCCCAGCGCGGAATTCGTCAAACAGGCCAAGGCGGCCGGCATTGGCGCACCGATGATGGCCATCTCGGTGACAGATGGTGTTGACGTCGCCAAGCGCATCGGCAAGGACAAGGCCGTTGGCCTGGGCATCTCCCAGGTACTCCCCAACCCCTACAAGCGCACCCTGCCGATCGTCGCCGAGCTCAACCGCCTGTATGACAAATCGGACAAGAAAGTCCCGCTCTCGAAGACCGAAGTGCCGCTCTCTTACACCGTGATGGAAGGCTTTCTCAACGCCAAGGTGCTGGTCGAAGGCCTGCGCCGTGCCGGCAACAAGCCCACCCGCGAAAAGCTGGTCAGTGCGCTGGAAACCATGACCAACTACGATGCCGGCGGCTTCATCGTCAGCTTCGGCAAAGGCGTGCGGTCCGGCTCGCGCTACGTGGAGCTGTCCGTGGTCAATGCTGCAGGCGGCGTGTCGCAGTAGGCACCGCTTCCCGCATCGTTCGTTCCGACACGCTCTGGTACCCCGGCGTTGCCGCAGGGTGCGCGTCGCAAGGGCGATGCCCACCCTGCCGTGTTCGCGCATGGCCTAAACTCGGTCGATGAGAATCCCCGACCGGTTGCAACCCCTGCTTGAAGATGGCCTGATCACCGGCGTGGTGCGTCAATTGATGAGCGGCAAGGAAGCCATGGTATTTGTGGTGCGCCGCGGTGATGACGAGCCGGCCTGCTGCGCCAAGGTCTACAAGGAAGCGAACAAGCGCGCCTTTCGCCAGGCGGTGGACTACACCGAGAACCGACGTACCAAGAACTCGCGTCAGGCGCGCGCGATGGCCAAGGGAACACGATTCGGCCGGCAGGCGCAGGAAGCGGCGTGGCAAAGCGCCGAGGTCGATGCGCTCTACCGGCTGGCCGCCGCCGGTGTGCGGGTACCCCAGCCTTACGGCTTTCACGAAGGCGTGCTCTTGATGGAACTGGTGGCCGATGCCGATGGCAACGCCGCGCCCCGCCTGAATGACGTCGAATTTTCCGAACGGGATGCGCTCGCCACCCACGCGGCGCTGATCGCCGAGGTCGTGCGCATGCTGTGCGCCGGGGTGATTCACGGTGACCTCTCGGAGTTCAATATCCTGATGGGTATCGATGGCCCCGTCATCATCGACCTGCCACAGGCGGTCGATGCCGCCGGCAACAACCACGCCGAAGCCATGCTCGCCCGCGACGTGGCCAACCTGCGCAACTATCTGGGCCAGTATGCGCCAGCCTTGCGCGCCACCCGCTATGGCGACGAGATCTGGGCCCACTACCGGGCCGGCAGCCTCACCCCGGACACCGTCCTGACCGGCCGGTTTGAACGCAATCTTGCACCGGTCGACGTAGCAGGCGTGCTCGCCGACATCGAAGAAGTCAAGCTGGACGAAGCCGCGCGGCAGATGCGCATGCGCACGGCCGAGTGAAGCCGGCGCCCGATCTGCGAAAATCCGGACAGACAACAACAACACCCAAGGAGAACCGAATGAAACGACTGCCCCTGACTCTCAAGTCCGTAGCGCTCATGGCCTGTGCCGCACTGGCGTGCGTCTCGCTGAACGCGCTGGCCCAGGCAGACTACCCCAACAAGCCGCTCAAGATCGTGGTCGGCTTCCCGCCCGGCCAGGCCACCGATGTGATCGCACGCCTGCTGGCGGAGAAGCTGACACCGGTGCTCGGTCAGGCAGTGGTGGTCGACAACAAACCTGGCCAGGGCGGCAGCATCGGCGCGGCAGCCGCAGCCAAATCGCCTGCGGATGGCTACACCCTGCTGCTCTCGGCCACCGCGCCGCTGGCAACCAACCCCAACCTGTACAAGGATCTGCCGTACGAGCCGGTGCGTGACTTTGCGCCCGTCACGCTGGTTGCCAACCTGCCTTTCGTGCTGGTAGCCCGCCCCGGATTGCCGGTAAACAACATCCGCGAACTGATCGCACTGGCCAAAGCCCAGCCGGGAAAGCTGACCTTTGCTTCATCGGGCAACGGCTCGACTTCGCACCTGTCGATGGAAATGTTCAAGACCGCCACCGGCACCGATCTGCGCCATGTTCCGTACAAAGGGAGCCCGCAGGCTTTTACCGACGTGATTTCCGGTCAGGTGGACGTGGTCTTTGATACTGCGGTGTACTCCCTGCCGCAGGTGCGAGCGGGCAAGGTCAAACTGCTGGCCGTGGCAAGCGCCAAGCGCTCGGCGCTGATTCCCGATGTGCCCACCATCGCCGAACAAGGCGTACCCGGCTACGATTCCGGCGCCTGGCTCGGCATGCTGTTCCCGGCCGGCACGCCCGCAGCCATGGTCAACCGGCTCAACGCGGAAGTGATCAAGATCGTGCGGACACCTGACATGACCGAGCGCCTCCTGAAGCTGGGTGCAGAACCGCTGTCGTCGACGCCGGAGGAATTCTCGGCGCACATCCGGTCCGAATTGCGCAAGTGGGGCAAAGCCGTGGTCGATGCCGGAGTGAAAATCGAATGAAGATGGTCGGTACCCGCGCGATGCAGCAACAGCGTCGCCGCCACCTGATCCTGCCCAACGGCACCGGCTACTACAAGGGCGAATACATCGAAGGGGCGGAGAGCGAAGCCTCTGGAGCGCCCCACGCCTTTTTGATCGAGCAGGACCCGAACACCACGATCCTTTCGCACTTTCATCGTCAGAACCAGTTTCAGGTCATCGTTGGCGGTGGCGGCTTTCTCGGCCGCCATGCGGTGCAGCCGTTGCTGGTGCACTACGCCGGTGCCTACACCGGCTACGGACCCATCGTCTGCGGCCCTGAGGGCGTGCAGTACCTCACCCTGCGGCCGCGCTACGATCCCGGTGCGCAATTCATGCCGGAGGCGCGCGAACGCATGGTGCGCGGGCCGAAGAAGCACTTCAGTTCGGAGCCGATCGCGGTGTTGGGCGCGGCAGCGCTACGCACCTTGGCGGACGTGCAGTTGAACCCGCTGCTTCCTCTCGAGGAAGATGGCCTGGCGGCGTCGCTTTACGCCATCCCGCCGCATCGACAGGCAGTCGGGCTTGATCCGGCCACCGGCGCGGGCCAGTATTCGGTTGTCATCAGCGGGAGCCTGATGCACGATGGGCAGTCGCTGGAAACCCTGGAAAGCATTTACCTCACCCCGGAAGAGGCGCCGCTGGCTCTGGTGGCCGGAGAAGGCGGCGCGCAGGTCCTGGTGCTGCAGTTTCCGCCACTGGCGGCAGAATACCAATCCCCGCCGCAGTAGCCGCCCCGGGCGGCAGCAGATCACATTGCTTTTCCGGCCGATTCGGGCTAACGTTTCGACCTGCTTGGGGGTCCTGCAGCAACGGCCGGCAACGCGCGGCTGCGGGTGAGAAATACCCTTTGAACCTGTACGGATAATGCCGAGGCAGGGAATGCGAAGTCTGGTTGGCGAAGTTCACTGATTGTTCGCTGTATCCGCTTCACCGTCCCTGCGCTCGTGAACTTTCACTGGAGCGCACCATGAACGCCAATCCCAAATTCCTCGCTGCAACCGCTTCGGTTGACGAAGCCGCGGTCAAACAATTGCCCAATTCGCGCAAGGTGTATGTCGAAGGCAGTCGCCCGGACATTCGCGTGCCGATGCGCGCCGTCACGCAGGCCGATACGCCCACCATGTTTGGTGGCGAAAAGAACCCCGAGGTTTTCGTCTACGACTGCTCAGGGCCGTACACCGACCCGGATGTGAAGATCGATATTCGCGCCGGCCTCGCCCCCCTGCGTGCCAAATGGATCGAGGAGCGCAACGACACCGAGCTGCTCAAGGGCCCGAGCTCGCAATACGGCATTGAGCGCCTGAACGATCCGAAGCTGGCTGAACTGCGCTTCAACCTGAAACGCACACCACGCCGTGCCAAATCCGGCGCCAACGTCTCGCAGATGCACTACGCGAGAAAGGGCGTCATCACGCCCGAGATGGAGTACATCGCGATCCGCGAGAACCTCAATCGCCAGCAGTACATCGAATCGCTGAAACAGGGCGGCAAGACCGGCCAGAAGATGCTCGACATGATGCTGCGCCAGCACAAGGGCGAGTCATTCGGCGCATCGATTCCCGAGACCATCACGCCGGAGTTCGTGCGTTCCGAAGTGGCGCGCGGCCGCGCCATCATTCCCGCCAATATCAATCACCCCGAGAGCGAGCCGATGATCATCGGCCGCAATTTCCTGGTCAAGATCAACGCCAACATCGGCAATTCCGCCGTGTCGTCGGGCATCGGTGAAGAAGTCGAGAAGATGACCTGGTCGATCCGCTGGGGCGGCGACACGGTGATGGACCTGTCCACCGGCAAGCACATCCATGAAACCCGTGAGTGGATCATCCGCAACTCACCGGTCCCGATCGGCACCGTGCCGATCTACCAGGCGCTCGAAAAGGTCGACGGCAAGGCAGAGGAGCTGACCTGGGAAATCTTCCGCGACACGCTGATCGAGCAGGCCGAACAAGGGGTGGATTACTTCACGATCCATGCAGGCGTACTGCTGCGCTACGTCCCGATGACGGCCAATCGCATGACCGGCATCGTCTCGCGTGGCGGCTCGATCATGGCCAAGTGGTGCCTGTCCCACCACAAGGAAAGCTTCCTCTACACCCACTTCGAAGACATCTGCGACATCATGAAGGCCTACGACGTCAGCTTCTCGCTCGGCGACGGCCTGCGCCCGGGTTCAGGTTATGACGCCAATGATGAAGCCCAGTTGTCGGAACTGCGCACGCTGGGTGAGCTCACCCAGGTGGCCTGGAAGCACGATGTGCAGGTGATGATCGAAGGCCCCGGCCATGTGCCGATGCAGCTCATCAAGGAAAACATGGACATCCAGCTGAAGGAATGCCACGAGGCGCCCTTCTACACGCTGGGGCCGCTGACGACCGACATCGCCCCCGGCTATGACCACATCACCTCAGCCATCGGCGCCGCACAGATCGGCTGGTACGGCACGGCGATGCTGTGCTACGTGACCCCCAAGGAGCACCTCGGCCTGCCGAACAAGAAAGACGTGAAGGACGGCATCATGGCCTACAAGATTGCCGCCCACGCCGCAGATCTCGCCAAGGGCCACCCCGGCGCCCAGATTCGCGACAACGCCGTGTCAAAGGCGCGCTTCGAATTCCGCTGGGATGACCAGTTCAACCTCGGCCTCGACCCGGATACGGCCAAGGACTTTCACGACGAAACCCTGCCCAAGGATTCGATGAAGGTGGCCCATTTCTGCTCGATGTGCGGGCCGCACTTCTGCTCGATGAAAATCACCCAGGACGTGCGCGACTACGCGGACAAGCTGGGCGCCGACAACGAGACCGCCCTCAAGAAGGGCATGGAAGAAAAAGCGATCGAGTTCGTCAAGAAAGGCGCGGAGATTTACCACCGCGCCTGACATGCGCAACCAGGAGAATGGCTTCCAGAGCCGTTCTCCTGGATCTCAAAGCAGGTCTTCGTCGCGGTCTACGGCGGCATCGAACGCGGCCAGTTCCTTCTGCAACCGCGCGCGCGATGGCCGATCCAGCGGATGGCAGACGCGCGAGCGCAGGTTCCAGCGCGCTGCGCACCGCAGCGCGTTCTCGACTGCCTGCGGATCGCTCAACATGGCGAAAGGGTTGATCGACGGGGTAGGGGTGACGGTTTGCATGGCGGACCTCCGGTGGGTGGATCTGGTAGCTGACGTTTCCTGATGGAAGGTTGAGGGATTCACGTACGATGCCAGTATCCGTGCCCCGCCCGTTTGCCGCCATCCGGCGCCTTCGGATTCCCCTGTAGGAAATCGCCCTACAAGCTCCAACCGCTCCACATTTGCAGCAACACGAATTGATCGCCTGCCCCTCCCAATCCAGAAGGGGCAGGTGCGCATCTTGCTCAAGCCGGGCGTGTCACACCCGGTAACAATGCGTAGCGGGAGCGAAATACGCCAATGCGTGTCCAACCCCTACAATCTGCACCTCGGCTTGACTGGCAGCCGCATCCCCTGCAAGCCCCTGTCCGCAACCTTTCTCCGGCCGCTCCCCGCTTCCAATACGCGCACCAACCCCTCTGAATGCCCCCACCATGGCCTCCCGCTCCCGCTTAGCCCTGATCACCATCGTCGTGACCACCATCGCCGCGGGCGGCTGGTGGTTTTACGGGCGCGGTGCGGGCAGTGGTGAAGCGGTGCAGTTTCGCTCGGCCAAGGTCGAGAAGGGCGCGCTCGTTGCCACCGTCTCGGCCACCGGCACGCTCAACCCGGTGGTCTCCGTTTCGGTCGGCTCCCAGGTATCCGGGCAGCTCAAGGAGGTGTTTGTCGATTTCAACAGCGAGGTCAAGGAGGGCCAGCTGATCGCCCGCATCGACCCGGAGCAGTTCGAATACAAGGTACGCCAGTCGCAGGCGGATCTGGATGCAGCGCGCGCCCTGACCGGCACCCAGCAGGCCAATGTTGCCGTACAGCGCGCCGAAGTGGCCCGCGCAGAGGCCAACCTGGCCGAATCCCGGCGCGACCTGGAACGCAAGAAGAACCTGGTCGAAAAGGGCTTCATTGCGGCATCCGAGGCCGAGCGGGCCGATTCCACTTTCAAAGCCCAGGTGGCGGCGCTTGACTCGGCCAAGGCGCAACTGGGGGTAGCGGAAGCCAACGTCAAGAACTCCGATGCGGTGGTCAAGCAACGCGATGCCCAATTGGCCCAGGCCAGGGTGGATCTGGCGCGCACGGCAATCCGCGCCCCGGTGACCGGCGTGGTGGTGAAGAAATCCGTGGAACCGGGCCAGACGGTGGCAGCCTCCTTGCAGGCGCCGGAGTTGTTCGTGATCGCACAAAACCTTGCCGACATGCAGGTCGAGGCTGCCATTGACGAGGCCGACGTCGGCCGGATTCGCGTCGGACAGACCGCAACCTTCACCGTCGATTCCTTCGCCGGCCGCACCTTCACCGGGCAGATCAAGCAGGTGCGCAAGGCCGCCACCGTGGCGCAGAACGTCGTCACCTACACGGTGGTGATCTCGGCTTCCAACCCGGAGCTGCAACTGTTGCCCGGCATGACCGCCAACGTGCGCATCACCACCGACCGGCGCGACAATGTGCTCAAGGTCGCAAACAGTGCCCTGCGCTTTCGCCCGCCTGGTGCAACCGATGAACCGAAGTCAGCGGATGCGGCCAAGAGCGTTGGTGGGAGCGGTTCTCCCGCCGGGGCGACGGCGGCCGGTGCCAGCCCGGGCGGTGCGCCCGGTGGTGGCGGGCCGGGCGGCGGTGGCCGTGCCCAGCGCGAGCGCCTGGTGACGGAGTTGAAACTGGACAACGACCAGCAGCAGAAGCTCGATGCCATTTTTGCCGGCATGCGCGAAAAGTTCATGGCCCTGCGCGACATGCCGGAGGCCGATCGTGCCCGCGCTTCAGAACGCAATCGCGCCGAGATCCGCGAAAAGATCACCGCCATCCTGACCGATGAGCAAAAGAAAAAGTACGCCGAGATCGTCGCCGAGCAGGCCGGCCGTGCCCCCACCCGGGGCCGGGTCTGGGTGGCCGGCACCGATACGGACAAGAAACCCAGGGTCATCGAACTGCGCCTGGGCCTGACCGACGGCACCATGACCGAGGTGGTCTCCGGCGACTTGAAGGAAGGCCAGGAAGTACTGGTCGGCACCGTCGGCGCGCAAAAAGGCGGTGCCCCTGCCGGCGCCCCGCGCGGCCCGCGGCTGCCCTTCTGAGCACGCCACAGGTCAGCAATGGCAGAGCCCCTGATCCGCACGACCCGCCTCATCAAGGAATACCGGATGGGGGACAACATCGTCCATGCGCTCGATGGCGTGTCGCTCGACATCGCCGCCGGCGAGTTTGTCGCCGTGATGGGCCCTTCCGGTTCGGGCAAGTCCACCTTCATGAACTTGATCGGCTGCCTCGACGCTCCCACTTCGGGCGACTACCTGCTCGCCGGGGACAATGTGGCGCGCCTGCAGGGGGACGAACTGGCCACCATCCGCAACCGGCGCATCGGCTTCGTGTTCCAGCAATTCAACCTGTTGCCGCGCACCTCGGCCCTGGAGAATGTGGAGTTGCCGCTGCTCTACGCCGGTACGCCTAAACCGGAACGCCGGGCACGCGCGCTCAAACGGCTGGAGCAGGTGGGCTTGGGCGCACGCACCGATCACCACCCGGCGCAGCTCTCGGGCGGACAGCAGCAGCGCGTGGCGATTGCGCGCGCCCTGGTGAACGACCCGGTGCTGATCCTGGCGGACGAACCCACCGGCGCCCTCGATTCGCGTACCAGCCTGGAGGTGATGGCCCTGCTGCAGGAGCTGAACCGCAGCGGCATCACCATCGTCGTCGTCACCCACGAGCATGACGTCGCCAGTTTCGCGCAGCGCATCGTGCAGTTTCGGGACGGCAAGGTGGTGGAAGATCACCCCAATCAGGCGGTGGATGCACGCACCCTGATGGATGCCAACGGGTCAACGCCCGTCCCGGCGCCGCCGTCTGCCGCTGTTCCTGCGACCGCCCCCGCGAGCCTGGCGGGACCGGCCGCCACTTCCCTGAGTAGCGGGGCGCCGGCATGAACCTGTTCTCGATCCTGCGCATTGCCCTCAACGCGCTGCGCGTCAACAAGCTGCGCTCGACCCTGACCATGCTCGGCATCATCATCGGCGTGGGTGCCGTCATCATCATGATCGCCATCGGCAATGGTGCCCAGGCACGGGTCGAAGAGCAGATCAAGAGCCTGGGGGCCAACCTGATGATCATCATCCCCGGCGCCACGCTTTCCGGCGGCGCACGCGGCGCGGCAGGCTCGCAGCAGACCCTGACCGAGGACGACGCCGCCGCCATCGCCCGCGAAGTGCCGGAAGTACAGGTCGCGGCTCCCTCGCAGCGCTCCAGCGGCCAGATCGTGGCCGGCAACAGCAACTGGTCCAGCACGCTGCAGGGGGTGACCAACGATTACTTCGAGGCGCGCGAGTGGCCGCTCATCGCCGGCCGCCTGTTTGAGCCCGCCGAGATGCAGACCGCCGGCAAGGTCGCGATCATCGGCCACACCACGGCCAAACAGCTGTTCGGCGAAGCCTACGATCCGGGCAGCATCCTCGGCCAGACCGTGCGCGTACGGCAGGTGCCGGCCGTCATCATCGGCGTGCTGGACAAGAAAGGCCAGAGCATGATCGGGCAGGATCAGGACGATGTGCTGTTCCTGCCCCTGTCCACACTGCGCAACCGCATCGCCGGACAAACCCAGGGCAAGCAGCGGCGCGTTGGCCTGATTTCGGTGAAAACACGCGAGGGCCAGTCGATGCGCGAAGCCGAGGAAAAGATTCGCGCCCTGCTGCGCCAGCGCCACCGCCTGCAACCGGGCGCCGATGACAGCTTTACGGTACGCAATCTCACCGAGATTTTGCAGGCACAGGAGGCATCATCGAAGATCCTGGCGATCCTGCTGGCTGCCGTGGCGTCGGTCTCGCTGGTCGTTGGCGGCATCGGCATCATGAACATCATGCTGGTCTCGGTGACCGAGCGCACCCGCGAAATCGGTCTGCGCATGGCAGTCGGGGCGCGCAGCCGTGACATTCTCTGGCAGTTTCTGGTCGAAGCCGTCACGTTGTCGCTGATCGGCGGCCTGATCGGCATCCTGCTCGGCTTTGCCGGCTCCGAAGCCGTCGGCAAGTTTGCCGGCTGGCGCGTCGAGATTGAAGCCACCTCCATCTTTCTCGCGGTCGGCTTTTCTGCCGCTGTCGGCATCTTCTTCGGCTTCTACCCCGCGCGCAAGGCCGCCGGCTTGAGACCAATCGAAGCACTGCGCTACGAATAGTCAGCCGGCTTAAAATGCCGGCGATGGATCCATTCATTCTGCTCAAGGCCGCACTCATGGGTGTGGTCGAGGGCCTGACGGAGTTTCTCCCGGTTTCGTCCACCGGCCACCTGATTCTCGCCGGCCAGCTGCTCAATTTCACCGGCGAGAAGGCGAAACTGTTCGAGATCGTGATCCAGAGCGGCGCCATCTTCGCCGTGGTGATCGAGTATCGCGCGCGCTTCGTCAGCGCCCTGACGGGCATCACGCACGACCGGGTGGCGCAACGCTTCTGGATCAACCTGGCGATCGCATTCCTGCCGCTGGCCGCCCTGGGCCTGCTGTTCAACAAGATGATCAAGGCTGCCCTGTTCAAACCGGTGCCGGTGGCGATTGCCTTCATCGTCGGCGGCCTGATCATCCTGTGGGTGGAACGGCCAGCGCGCGCGCAGGCTCGGCCACGCGTCGCCGAAGTGGACGACATGACCGCGTTCGATGCCCTCAAGCTGGGAATCGCGCAGGCATTCGGGCTGATTCCCGGTACCAGCCGCTCCGGTGCCACCATCATCGGTGGCATGCTGTTCGGCCTGTCGCGCAAGGCGGCCACCGAGTTTTCCTTCTTCCTGGGCGTTCCCACCCTGATGGTGGCCACGGCGTATTCGCTCTACAAGGAGCGCCACCTGCTGGATGCTGCAGACCTGGGCATGTGGCTGGTAGGTGTTTTCACCGCGTTCGTCAGTGCCTTCGTGTGCGTACGCTGGCTGATACGCTACGTTTCGACCCACACGCTGGTGCCATTTGCCTGGTACCGCATCGTGTTCGGCGCGGTGGTTCTGGCCACCGCGTGGCTGAATCTGATCGACTGGCGCGCCTGATGCGGGCGAGGCAAGGCGCGCTGCGGAAGATTACTTCTTGGCCGGCCCGCGCGCTTCGGCACGCCGCGCGGCCTGCACCGCAAGCATTTCCATTTCCTGGGCACGACCGACCGTGAGGTTCAGCAGGCAATCGGCATTTTCAAGGTTGGCCGGCGGCGGCGCTTTCGGATCTGCATAAAAGTTGCAGTTGGCATCGCGAAAACGGCGCCAGGCGGTGTTGGCCTCATCAAGCAGCTTCTTCTCGCCGGCGTTCAGGCTGGTTCCAGCCTTGGTGACGGAGCGCGCCATGCGCCCTTCCTGCCGCTTGGTTTCACTGGAAAGGCAGCCCAGAATCGCCGGGAAGTCTTCCTGCTTCTTGGCATCCATGGCTTCCTTGGTCTTTTTTACACAGTCGCGAAACTCGGGCGTCATCGGATCCTGCTGCTGGGGCGGCGCGCTCGGGGCGGGCGCCGGCGCGGGCGCACTGGGGGCGGCGGGCGGCAGGGTCAGTCCGGGCGGCGCGGTCAGCTGGGCATGGGCTGAAGCAGCCAGCAATGCCGCAGCGGCGGCCAGGGTCAATCGGATCATGGCATGTCCTTTCAGGAACGTTTGCAAAACAGAAGATCCCAGACACCATGGCCCAGCTTCAGGCCGCGGTTCTCGAATTTGGTCACCGGACGGTACTCAGGGCGAGGTGCGTACCCGGCCGCCGGTTCGGCCGCAGGATGGGCCACGGTATTGGTCAGCGAAGGCTCGGACGATAACACTTCGAGCATCCATTGCGCATAGGGCTCCCAGTCGGTTGCGCAATGCAGATAGCCGCCCGGTGCCAGACGTGATGCCAGCAACTTGATGAAGGCAGGTTGCACGATGCGCCGCTTGTGGTGACGCGCCTTCGGCCAGGGATCCGGAAAGAACAGATGCACGCCGGCCAGGCTGTCCGCGTCGATCATGTGTTCGACGACTTCGACAGCATCGTGCTGGATCACGCGCAGGTTGGTCAGTCCGGCTGCCTCGATCAACTTGAGGAGGGCACCGACCCCGGGGGTATGCACTTCGACACCGAGGAAATTGCGCTCCGGCATCTGCGCCGCAATCCGTGCGGTGGTTTCGCCCATGCCGCAGCCAATTTCCAGAATGGTGGGCGCACTGCGGGCGAAAGTCGCTGCCAGATCCAGCTTCTGATTGCCGAACGGGACGCCATAGCGCGGCATCAGCGTATCGTAGGCGTGATGCTGCGCGGGCGACATGCGTCCCTGGCGCAACACGAAGCTGCGGATCGACTGGGTGGTCAGGCGTTGTTCGGAAGCGGACATGGAGGTGGCCTGAAAGGCGCATGGGGAGCGCTTCGCTGGCCGCTTGGCCCGGAAACGCCCGATTCAAGCGCCTTCTGGCGCGATGCGTATGTGAAAAGTCCTACTTGGAGCCGATCATGCCGCCGGTCGGCGACGACGGAGCAGCGGAATACAGCTTGCGCGGCATGCGCCCGGCGAGAAACGCCTCGCGTCCTGCCTGCACCGCCTTGTTCATGGCGCTGGCCATCAGCACCGGATTCTTCGCGGCAGCAATCGCCGTGTTCATGAGCACGCCGTCGCAGCCCAGCTCCATGGCAATGGCCGCGTCGGACGCAGTGCCGACACCGGCATCGACGATGACCGGCACGGTGGCCTTTTCAATGATCAGCGAAAGATTCCACGGGTTGAGGATGCCCATGCCCGAGCCAATCAAAGACGCCAGCGGCATCACCGCCACGCAACCGATTTCCTCAAGCTGCCTGGCCATGATCGGATCGTCACTGCAATAGACCATGACCTGAAAGCCGTCGGCCACCAGTGTTTTCGCGGCGGCCAGCGTTTCGGTCATGTTCGGGTACAGCGTATGCGCATCCCCCAGCACTTCAAGTTTGACCAGCGCATGGCCGTCCAGCAGTTCACGCGCCAGGCGCAGGGTGCGTACCGCATCGTCGGCTGTGTAACAGCCTGCCGTGTTGGGCAAATAGGTGAACACCGAGGGCGGCACGGCATCCAGCAGAGAGGGCGCCTTCGGATCCTGGCCAATGTTGGTGCGACGGATCGCCACCGTGACGATCTGCGTGCCCGAAGCATCGAGGGCCGCGCGCGTCTCGGCAAAATCCTTGTACTTGCCGGTTCCGACCAGAAGCCGCGAGCCGTACACCTTGCCCGCAATCTCGAACGGCTTGTCCTTGAACGTCATTTCCATCAACCGCCTCCGACCGCCACCACGATTTCCAGCTGGTCACCGGCCGCAAGCGGGGTGGCGCCATGCCGGCTTTTGGGAACAATCTCCCCGTTGCGCTCGACCGCAATACGCTTGCCGGTCAACTGCATCTCCTCGAGCAGCATCGCCACCGTTGCCTGCGCGGCAACGCTGCGTAGCTCGCCATTTACGGTCAACTCGATCATCAGGGGAAATTGCAGATTTGCTAGAATGCCTTTTCGCATTTTATCGGATGTGCATCATTCGGCTCCAAAGCACGTTGGGGGAGCCAACCCGGGAATGCGAAGGTGGTCAGCGCCGGTAGCGATGTTTTTGTCCCCGCAGGCCTTGCCGCCCACACCTTGGCGGGTGTAGTTCAATGGTAGAACGGCAGCTTCCCAAGCTTCATACGAGGGTTCG